>JAJZIG010000050.1 GCA_021851265.1 archaeon
GAACGCAGTGCGGGAGGCGCTGCGCAGGCTCGGGATCTTCCTATCCCACAAGGGGAGCATGGAAGCGGTCCAGAAGAAGATGAACATCTACGGGAAGTACCTACCTCTGATCGCCCAGTTCTCCACCGAACTGGCAGGGAAGAAATCGCTCCCGAAGTACAGGCAGCTCATAGGCAGCGAGTCTGACGGGGATGAGACTAATGAAGCCGGTCAGCCCGAGGGGGGACCGGCAGATGAAGCGGAGGGAGAAAATGTCAACCAAGAAAAAAGCGACCAAGAAGCAATCGACAGGTTCAGCTGAGACGAGGCAGAACACGGTCCAGGGCCTCCTCCACGAGCTGGGAGGGAGCGTCTACACCGACCTGGACGAGGGGCGCTTCCCCAGCCTGACCCTGGCCAGCCGCTCGGTCCGGAACATAGTCTACGACAAGAAGCTGCAGCAGTTCGTGCTTGGCGCGACCACGGTGAAGAAGTCGTCGGGGAACATCAAGCACATCCGCCCGTTCACCCAGCTGGTCTGGCTCGCCTCCTTCGCAAAGAAGCTGGTGGACGAGAAGCGCACGTCCACCCTCAGAGACGTGTTCTATTCGGCCCAGGCGTTCAACGTCGAGTTCCAGGACCAGGCAGAGTCGGACGAGCTGATCACGGACCTGGAGGTCCTGATGCAGATGGCCAGGGAGGGGATGAACATCTACCCTGAGGAGAGGAGCGCCATCTTCGGGAACATGACCATAGAATATACCGTCCCAGGCTACGAAGGGAAGACCGCTGACCTCTCGGCTAACCCCGACGGGGTGATGATCGGGCCGGCGCTCACCACAGCAGAGTTCAGAGACACTGACGCGGAGATCGTCCTTGCGATAGAGAAGGGCGGCCTTTTCACCAGGTTCATCGAGGAGAGGGTGCACCAAAAGTACAAGGCGATACTGATCAACACCGCAGGGCAGCCCCCGAGGTCGACGCGGTTCCTCATCAGACGGCTGAACCAGGAGCTCGGCCTCCCCGTGGGGATCCTCTGCGACGCTGACCCCTGGGGGGCCCACATAGCCATGGTCATCAAGAGCGGCTCTGTTCAGAGGGACGAACCAATCATTGTCCGTGATTCGACCGGGAGGATACAGCCCGTCCCTATCGGGCAGTTCGTGGACGATTGCATAGAGAAGTACGGCTACTACTACGACTCATCAGGGAACGAGATTTGCGGTGCCATACCTTATGAAACCCTCACCGTTGATGCCGATACCAAAGTCAGATTCAAGCCTCTTTCAGCTGCGATTCGCCACAGAAACACCGGACCGCTCTACCGTCTCGTTTCATCCAGCGGGAGAACGGTCGAAGTCACCCCGAACCATAGCGTCTTTGTGCTAAGGGACGGACAGATACAACCAGTTCCGACCACGGACCTGAAGGCTGGCGAACTGCTGGTGATTGGCAGAAGCGCTTCGCGGAAGAACTGCCCGCCCGCCATGGTGAACGCGGTTTCCGAACTCTTGGGATTATCCCAGGAGGCGAAAGTACCAAGGCTGTATGTGCATCTTCCCGGCCAAGGCTCGAGACATCACTCCAGGCGGAAGCTGACGTCCTTCCGATCTGGCCTGAAGAGGCCCAATCTCTCTAGGCTGCGTTCTGCTCACATCAGTTGCCGCGAAAGCAGGAATCCTGACCGACTCCCTGCACTCATCTGGCTAACTAAGGGGTTCTCGAGACTCTTGGGGTACTACATCTCTGAGGGGAGGGTCGTGAAATCAAAAGGAATCCCCCGCGCCGTGGAGCTCTCCTTCGGTCTGCACGAGCCTGAGGTCGTAGAAGACGCCGAACTCTGCATCAGAGAAGCCTTCCCCGAATCCACAATCAGAAGGGTGGTCGACGTAGAAGGGAACGGGTTAAGCCTGCGTTTCGGCGGAACACCGACGGCCCTCCTCTTCCTGCGGCTCTGCGGCACCGGGTTCGCGCACAAGCACCTGCCTTCGGTCATCTTCTCCGCAAAGAAGTCTCAGGTCCTAGAGTTCCTCAAGGGCTGCTTCGGGGACGGCTACATAACAAACTCCGGGGGGGTAGTGTGGAAAATGAAGAATCCATCTATGATGTCTGAGCTCGCGTATCTCATGACGATGAACGGGATATTCCCATCGACTGGGAAAGGGGGGGTCTCCCTGGTTGTCTCAGGTGCCTCGGAAGTTGAGAAGGTGGCGTCTACAGTGTTGCATGACAAAGACAGGGCTCTGATCCTAGCACACGTCCAGTCGACGGAGAGGAGCTCTTACCTAATGCCCAAGGCGTTTCCAGTCGTAAACACCGGTTTAGTTCATATGAAGAAGGAGATATACCGCCATGCTAACCACCATTCCCAATCACAGATACTGTACCGACGGATTTGCGAGGTGATTCAGCATGACCGCGAGGGTGGGACGAACCGCGAGCACGTCATTGGGGTGCTTGCCCACATGCTGGAATGCGACCAAGCTCCCATTGAGCGGGGTTCGAGAGATCTGGCTACATCGTTGTTGAACCTTGCCGAGAGCGACGTCGCGTTTGACCCCCTGGTCGCCATCGAGCAGACATCCAAGAAAGACGAATACGTATACGACGTCTCAGTCCCTGGCGTCGAGAGGTTCATTGGAGGCAGCTCTGGAATACTGCTTCACAACTCGGCCAACGCGGCCCACCTGAGGGAACTGACCACCCCCAACTCCAAGTGGCTCGGGGTGTACGCGAGCGACATCCAGAAGTACAAGCTCCCTTCGGACAAGCTGACCGAGGTCGACATCAAGCGGCTCTACGAGTTGAAGTCCGATCCAAGGTACACCGAGAAGATGTGGCACGACGAGCTCGAGACATTCCTGAAGTACAAGCGGAAGAGCGAGCAGGAGGCCTTCGCCAGGTACGGCCTTAGCTACATCGTGGACACCTACCTCCCTGAGAAGCTGGAGATGATGAAGAGCTCCTGACCTGCTTCAAGAGCGAAGAATCGCTAAAATACCCTTCCCCGCTGCCTGAAAAGGCCAATGACGTTTGAAGCAGAGCAGTCCAGGGTGGATGCCCTGGTCAGGCTCATGGGCATCATAGTGCTAGCGTTCGGCATCCTCCTGCTATACTACACATACGCCAACGCAGGGGTCCCCGGTCAGGCCGCCGAGATAGTCGCCATCAACTACTCTCTTGGCCTTGTCCTTTCGGTGGTGGGCGTCTTCGCGGCGTTCGCGAAGTTCAAGTGAGATAGCTTGCCAATCAAGGTGGCGCTGGCGGGGGTAGGAAATTCCGCCTCTGTGCTGGTCCAGGGCCTGAGGTTCTATTCAGGAGACGAAAAGAAGGGACTCTGGCACCCGAACGTGGCCGGGTTCAAACCCAGAGACATACAGATAGTCGCCGCCTTCGACATTGACTCCAGGAAGGTGGGGCTGGAGCTCTCAAAGGCCGTGTTCGCGCCCCCCAACGTGGCCAAGAAGTACGTCTCCATCCCTCGGAGCAAGGTCACGGTCAGGGGCGGCATCTCGAGGGGGGACGTCGCACCTCACCTCAGCGGTGTAAGGCTCGAGCGGATGAGCTCAGACGACGTGTCCGAGGGGCTCGAAGACTCTGGGGCGGATATCCTTGTCAACATGATCTCTTCAGGGTGCACCTCCTCGACCGAGGACTACGCGAGGGCAGCCCTGCGAGCCGGTTGCGGCTTCATCAACTGCACCCCGGCCCTGGCCCTGAAGAACAACAAGCTGGTCGCTGACTTCCAGAAGGCCAAGCTCCCGCTCGTGGGGGATGACCTCATGAGCCAGTTCGGCGGCACCATATTCCACAAGGGCCTGCTGGGCCTCATGGTAAAGCGAGGCATCAAGGTCTCGAAGAGCTACCAGCTTGACGTGGGCGGCGGTTCAGAGACGATGAACACCATAGACGAGGGGATCAAGATGGCCAAGAGAGGGGTGAAGACCTCTTCCGTTGCCGAGGAGGTCCCGTACAAGTTCGAGACCATCGCAGGGACCACCGACTACGTCGACTACATGGGCAACGACAGGACCAGCTACTTCTGGTTCACAGGGAGCACCTTCATGGAGAGCGGGGTGACCGTCGACGTGTATCTCCGTTCTTCCGACGGGGCGAACGCCGGGAACGTGCTCTTCGACGTCATAAGGGCGACATACAGATGCATGAAGGTCGGGAAGCTGGGGACGGTCGGGGAAATCTGCGCCTACGGGTTCAAGTCACCTCCGCGGCCGATGCGTCACGAGGAAGCTTTCACGAAGTTCGCCGCGCTCTACGTCCGCTGAAGCGCTTTCCACAGTGGCTTTTACAGGGCTTCAGCTTCCGCTTCCAACTCATGGAGGCCGGCCGGGGCAATATGCCTACGGGTTCACTTCCCCTCACTCAGCTTCATTCGTTTGCCGCGGGTCGGATCTGCGCACCAGTTTACCAGTAAACCAAGGAATGTTAGTGGGTTCTAATCCTCTGTGATCTGAACCCAGCGCACTTGGCCACGCTCAAGACCTGGATATCCTGATCGTGTTTAGACGCTCTCCTTTATTGTCTGGAATGCAACGCAGGTCTGTGTCTTCTCGATCCCCTTCATCATTCTCAGCTTATCGACGACTAGGGTGCCAACCTCCTCTACCGAGCCTGCCCTCACCTTGAGCACTATGTCCCATTCGCCCGAAATCACAATTACCTCGTGGACCCCCGGAATCTTGGACATCTGCTCCGCAAGGCTGCGCTGGGAGACGTTCTCAGCATTCCTGAAAGAGACAAGGACGAGAGCGGTAACCTGCTTTCCTATCTTCGAATAGTCAGGAATCGCAACGAATTTTCTTATGACACCGGAGTCAACGAGTCTCTTCAGTCTCTCTTGGACCGTCGCTCTGGGAATCCGGAGTTCGCTTGAGATTTCAACCACCGACTTCCTGCCGTCTTCGAGCAGCTCTGCCAGTATCTTCTGGTCTTTGGTGTCTAGCATACCAGCAAAACGCTGGGAAAAAGGCCCTTATATGATTTACATTCCGACAAAGTGCCACGGATTATGTCAAAGTGTTTATAGATATCGGTAGAATTCGTCTCTACATGACTGTGACGGTCGAGACGACAGGGGCCTTCGAGATTCCGAAACCTCTGAACGAATTGTCCGAGAGCGAAATCGTAAGGAAGGCGCACATCGGCAGGGTGAGCACCGAGGTGCTCAGGTACCTAACCGACGCCCTCACGGGCAGAGGATTCACCTGGCTGCTTCCCGTGATCTTCTCTAAGTCGACAGATCCCTTGTGGCCGGACCCCGGGGCGTCGATTGAGAAGAGGGTCGAGACAGAGATTTATGGCGAGACCGTAAGGACAACTCTGAGCATGATAATCCACAAGCTTGTCGCGAGTTCGACTGCTTATCCAAGGTTCTTTGTTCTCTCTCCAAACGTGAGGATTGAGAAGAGGGAGAGAAAGGCGACGGGATGGCATACGTACGAATTCACCCAGCTCGATTTCGAGATAAGGGGTGCTGGTTCCAAAGACGTCAAACGCCTATTCGAAGCCGTCATAGCAGGACTGATACGGCACGCCAAGAAGCAGGCTAGACGGGATCTGACATACCTTGGCAGATACGGCAGCCTCAAGGCGCCAGTGACACCGTTCAAGGCCCACGACAGGGAAGACCTCATGGCGAAGTACGGAGCCGAGTGGGAGACGAGATTGCCTCAAGAGATTCGTGAGCCGGTCTGGGTGACAAACATCCCAAGGGAGTTCTACGATTTTGAAGACCCAGCGACGGGCAGGTGGGACAACTATGACCTCTTCGTACCGAAATACGGCGAAGTGCTCTCGGGGGCCAGACGCGAATGGGAGTACGGCAGGATTACGGCAAAGATGGAGCGCGATGGCGTGAAGAAGGAGAGCTACACTCTGCTTCTCAGGATGGCTAAAGAAGGCAAACTCAAGCCATCGGCGGGCGCTGGAATTGGCGTCGAAAGACTCACGGCCTGGCTTGCTGGAGCCAAGCATATAGGAGAAGTTCAGGCCTTTCCGAAGGTTCCGGGAGTAGTTTACGACCTCTAAGGAAGTTCTGTGAAAGGCAATCCGAAGGTTATCGACGCCATTGCCTGTGTTTCCATCGCAAAATCGCCCGTTTCCCACTGCAGCGGAAAGGGGCTTCGGGACGACGACTCAGTGGTCAGGCGCTTCTTCTCTGAAGTTCTCGGCTACGATTTTGAGTATCTCGCTCAGGTCCTTCCCGTCGACGACTACGTCGGCCCGCTGTCTTACAATCTCCTGGACGTTAAACGCGATCTTGAGGTCCACCAGGTTGAAGAGGTCGAGGTCGTTGGCCCCGTCCACGACGGCCACCTTCTTGTCATCTTTCAGCATGTCACCAAAGGCCGTGTTCAGGATTTGAGCTTTGTTTGAGCTCACTAGAAGCCCGTAGCCAATCAAGCGCCCCTCGTGGAAGATGAGCTCGTTGGAGAAGACGTGGTCTAGGTCCAGCTCGGCCTTCACTCTATTGGCCAGCAAAGAGAAGCCACCAGATACGCCAACCCGAAGTGCACTCATTTCCTTGAGCTTCCTGACCATCTCCTGCGCGCCTTTCATCGAGGGAAGTCTCTCGGAGATGGAGACGCAGACCTGCAGCGGCAAGCCTCTGAGCAGTTCGATCCTCTTCTGGAGGCTCTGCTCCCAGTTCATCTCTCCACTGATTCCTTTCCGAGTAATCTCATGGACCTCCTTCTCCTTCCCTACGAGCCTTGCCAACTCTGGGAGAAACTCACCGTCCACTAGGACTCCCTCAACATCGAAGATTATGATCACTGGTCTATCCTGCTGCTGCCGCCGAAATCACTGGTGGGGCACACTGAAGTTGAGTAATGCTGGGATAAACGAGAACTAAAGGGTTATGACCCCAGGGAGTCTTAGCGGGATAGTGGCTTGAAGAGGAAGAGAGTGGCAATACTGGGAGCGACAGGGATGGGTGTCGGAAGGAAATACGGAAAGGCGATACGCTCGCGAACCGGTCTTCAGATCTCCCCCGAGGTTGCGGAGATGTGGTGAAGCCGACGAAGCCGAAGTCCATAGATGCCGACCTTGTCTTCTCCCCTCTGTCCACCCGGGCCGCCGAATTGCTGCACGATAGGGGCTTTCTTGAGTAGAGAGATCAGAGTCATCATCGTCGGCCTGGGCACGGTCGGAACGGCTCTTGCCCGAAGAATCCGCTCGGAGCGGTACGGCGACGACATCAGAGTCGTTGCGGCGGTAGATTCCAAGAGTGCCGCAGTGGATGACGGGGGTCTGGATCTGCGCAAGGTCCTACTGAGGAAGAGAAGGACGGGGATGGTCGGGGACGACACGGAGCATCCAGAGCCCCTGGCTGTAATCAGAGAGATCGACGCGCACGTCCTCGTCGAGCTGACCCCCAGCAACCCCGTCAACGCGGAACCCGCTCTTTCGCACATCAGTGCGGCCCTTGCTAGCGGGAAAGACGTCGTGACAGCCAACAAGATGTCCCTGGCCCTTTGTTACAGGCAACTGCTGGCCGACGCGAAACGCCGAGGCCGGGCGCTCAGGTACGGTGCTTGCGTCGGCGGAGGTCTTCCGGTGACTGATCTAGGCGAACTGATTGCACTGGCGGACGAAGTGACGGCCATTGACGGGGTTCTCAACACCACTTCCAACTTCATCCTGTCTGAGATGGAAGAGCGTAGGGTTGAGTTCGAATCGACGCTCAGCGAGGCGAAGAGGCTGGGGTACGCCGAGGCCGACCCGGGGCTGGACATAGACGGGGTGGACTCAGCGTGCAAGATAGTAATCCTGGCGAACCACGTCCTGGGCAAGAGCTTCACCCTCGAGAGTGTCCGCCCTCTCGAAGGGATAAGGGGAATAGCTCAGGCCCGGATGGAGAAGGCCCGAAGGAAAGGGAGGAGGCTCAGGATGGTCGCCTCCGCCGCCGACGGCGTGAGCGTCAGAGTCGAAGAGTTGCCCGAAGCCGACTCTCTCTGCGTCCGAGGCACCGACAACGCGGTCCGGTTCGACTGCAGGCTCTCTGGTCCGAGAGTCATCGAAGGTCCTGCGGGGGGCGGGGCTGCCACGAGCACGGCGGTCCTCAGGGACCTCCTGGCCATACGGAAGCTGAGGTTCGGTGGGTGACTCGACGCGCGAATCGTGATGAAGTTCGGGGGGAGCCTGCTTGCGAGCAAGGGAGGCGTCAGGAGGGCGGCAAGGGTCATCGCTACACGAGCGAAGGAGGACCAAGTGGTCGCCGTGGTCTCTGCTCTGGGAGATGTGACCGACCTTCTGCTCAGGGCAGCGCGGGACTCCAAACATTGGAAGGAGAGTCAAATCAACCTCTTCGTCGATGGGCTTCGGGATTACCATTCCAGGGTGCTTCGGGATGCGGGCATACGTCGTGCAGTTGAGGGTTCGGCAAGGGCCGAGGCCCTCCTTGAGGGACTGAGAGTCACCCTTCTGGGTGTCTCGATCCTCGGAGAACTTACCCCACGTTCTATGGACCTCATACTTTCATTCGGGGAACGACTGTCGGCCCCCATCGTAGCCGATGCCCTGAAAGCGGAGGGCCTGGAAACCAAGGCGCTCACCGGCGGAGAGGCGGGGATAATCACAGACGGCTCCCACGGCGAGGCGCTGCCGATCGAGAAGGTGGCGAGGCGCGCGGTGAAGAGGCGCCTGAACCAGCTGGTCTCGAGAGGCGTCGTCCCCGTCGTGACAGGCTTCGTTGCCGCGACCGAGAATGGCGACCTTGTCACCCTCGGAAGAGGGGGCTCCGACTTCACGGCTACACTGCTGGGGACCTACTGGGAAGCGGACGAAATCTGGATCTGGACCGACGTGGACGGTATCATGACTGCGGACCCACGGCTAGTCCCGGGGGCAAGGGTCGTCCGCGAACTGAGTTACGTCGAGGCAGAAGAGATGGCCGTCTTCGGCGCTAAGAACATGCATCCTCTCGCCCTGGGGCCGGTCAGACTCTCGAAGATCCCCGTCCGCATCAAGAACGGTTTCAGCCCCGACTCTCCCGGAACTTTGATCTGGTCTAGCCAGAAGAAGAGCGCCGAGGTCGTAAAGTCGATAGCGCTCGTAAGAGATGTGGGTATGCTGACGGTCTCCGGCGAGACTCTCGCAGGCCGGCCCGGGACGGCCGCAAACATCTTCCGCAGCCTGGCCGATTCTGGTGTGAATATCCTAATGATCTCTCAGAGCGTCTCCGAGTCGAACATCAGCGTCGTGCTGCGGAGAGGGACGCTCGATAGGGCGGGGAAGGCCCTGCAGAGGGGCCTGTCAGGGCTGGCGGGGAGCGCGCGGGTCGACCTGGAGCCGGACGTCGCGGTCGTCGCGGCCGTTGGCGCCGGGATGAAGGGGACCCCCGGGGTGGCCGCGAGGGTCTTCTCCGCCGTGAGCCGAGCGGGCGTCAACGTGCGGATGATCGCGCAAGGCTCGTCGGAGCTCAACGTCTCGTTCGTTGTCGGTTCGGAAGACGCAGTCAAAGCGGTCAGGGCTCTGCACACCGCCCTAATCGCCAATCCGAGATAGGTCGAGTCCTGTGGCCAAATCGAGACCGCTCTCGGTGGAGGTCCGGACGCCAGCATCGTCAGCGAACCTGGGCCCAGGGTACGACGTCTTCGCAATCGCGTTGGAGAGACCAACGGATGGGCTGAAGCTTCTGGCAGAGGATTCCTCTCGCCTGAAGGTGGACATCAGGGTCAGGGGGGCAAGAACGGTCCCCCTAGATGCTAGAAAGAACGCATCCAGCGCCGTCGCTCTGAAGATTGCGAAGGACTTCGGGATCCGCTCTCACATATCGATGGCGCTCGAGAAGCGTGTGCCCATCGGAGTAGGCCTGGGAAGCAGCGGAGCCTCGTCAGCAGCAGGCGCCTTCGCTATGAACGAATGTTTCGGGCTGGGGCTGAAGCTTCCAGAGCTCGTCAATTACGCAACTCATGGCGAGTTCGTCTCATCCGGGTCGGAGCACTGCGACAACGTGGCAGCCGCCCTCCTAGGCGGGTTCACCGTCGCCAGGCCGAGCCCAGCCCTTGAGGTCACCAAGTTCGACCCGCCGGAGTCGCTCAGAATCTGTCTCGCCACGCCGACCGTCACGCTGCCGAGAAGGAAGACGGAATACGCCAGGTCCATCCTCCCTGAGCGGGTTGAGCTGGAAAAACTCGTCCAAAATACGGCCTCAGCTTCCATGGTGGTCGCAGGCTTCGCCAGGAAGGACATCCGCATGATAGGTCGAGGGATGGAGGACGGAGTGGTGGAGCCAACCAGGGCGGCGATGATTCCCGGTTACGGCAGAGTGAGGAAGATGGCCCTCCAGGCGGGGGCCGTGGGGGTATGCATAAGTGGGGCCGGGCCGACCGTGCTGGCTCTGGTTGACGGCTCCAGCGTGAGGCCCGCGGAGGTGCTGAAGGAAATGAGGAGGGCTTTCGGAATGGAGGGGGTGGAAGCGGAAGGATACTGGACATCTGTCGGAGGGGGGGCTCGCCGCGTCGACGGATAACAACGGATGGGCGATTCGATGCATTCAGTGCGGCAAGTACACCGCGACCGAGCCGCCGGACTTTCGATGCCCCTCCTGCGGGGACCTGCTCGAGCTGGTCCCGGTCGGCAGAAAACCCGCCAGGAGGTCGCTGCTTCGCGGGCAGGTAGCGCTCGGTGTCTGGAGATATGCCAGGGGCTTGCCATTCGCGAGGGACGTCAAGCCCATCTCGCTCCAGGAAGGGGGAACTCCGCTGGTCCCGTCGTCCGGCATCGGGAAGGGACTGGGGTTGCAGGAACTCTACATCAAGAACGAGGGGCAGAACCCAACGGGGTCTTTCAAGGACAGGGGGATGACGGTCGCGGTTACGAAGGCGAGCCAGAGGGGCGCAAGGACGCTCGTCTGTGCGTCGACGGGGAACACCTCCGCTTCCCTTGCGGCATACGCGGCA
>JAJZIG010000051.1 GCA_021851265.1 archaeon
GACCACGGTCTTCACCGAGGCCTTCTCCAGCATGTCGATGGCGTTCCCGACGAAGAGCCCGTGGACGCAGACCGCGATCGCGCGCCTCGCCCCCTGGCCCATCACGGTCTCTGCCGCGGCCCTCACGGTCCCTCCCGTGCTTATGATGTCGTCGACGATCACGACGTCCTTCCCCTTCACCTCCAGCTTGGAGCCGGCGACTGTGACCTCGCCGCTCACCCTGTCCCTGATCTTGGCGAGCTGGAGGAAGGGGGCCCCGTAGAGGGCCGCGAAGGCCTCGGTCCGCTTGGACCCCCCGAAGTCGGGAGAGATGACCACAGGGTCCTTCGGGGATATCTGCTCCTTCACGTACTCCACCAGGCTCGGGATGGCGGACACGCTGTAGATGGGGAAAGAGAAGAGCGCCAGCCCCTCGGCAGAGTGCATGTCTACGGTGACCAGCCTGCGGACCCCGGCCGACCGCATCAGGTGCGCGACGAATCCCAGGGTCACCCCCTCCCCCGGGAGGAACTGCTTGTCCTGGCGCGCGTAGGCCAGGTACGGCACCACGGCGGTGACCTTGGCCCCCTCCTCGCTGAGGTGGTGCGAGGCGAGGAGCAGCTGGAATAGGTGCTGGTCCACCGGGTGGTGGGTGGACTGCACCAGGAGCACATTCTTCCCCGAGACCTTGTCGCTCACGGTGAACTTCGACTCGCCGTCCGGGAAAACCCTGAACTCGGCCCCCAGCAGGGGGAGGGAGAGCTTCTGGGCCACAGCGCTCCCGAGGTCTTCAGAGGCTGGCCCTGGCAGGACTACCGTTTCTGCCACTTGTAACTCGGGACGGCTCAACCCCAGTCGCTATTTAACGAGTTACGGCGGGAATCGATGGACACAGAAACCGTTAAGGACTCGCTGAGGGTGATGGGCGACGAGTCTTGTTTGGACCAGATTTGTCCTGAATGTCATGTCGGAATACTCCTGTACGACGCCCCCACCAAGCGATTCGGCTGCAAGAAGTGCGGCGCCTTCCTCACCAGGGACCAGCTGTCTGACGCCAGGTTCAAGGCGAAGGCCCCCGAAGAGGACGAGAGGCGCAAGAAGTCGAGGCAGCAGGCGGACTATCTCGAGTGGTGGCTCAGCGGCAACAAGGAGAAGTAGACCAGCAAACACGCCTGCCCAGGGGGCGCCAGGCGCGCTCGCGCTCATTCTCTGCCCAGGCTGGCGAACTTCATGGCGCAGGCCCTCATCTGCGGGGTGGTGTTGAGGCGCAGCAGCTCTTCCGGCACGACCCACCTGTAGTCAGTCGACTCCCCGTTCAGCCTGACCCGTCCTCCGCTCGGCTTAGCGAGATAGTCGACCAGCACGACCTGCCTCCGCTTCCCTTTCCCCAGCTCCGAGGGCATGTAGGTGACAACGTCGAACACGCCCTCGATCTCCACGTCCAGCCCGACCTCCTCCCTGGTCTCCCTCACAGCAGCCTGCATCGGGGTCTCACCCTCCTCGACCTTCCCGCCAGGGAAGGCCCAGAGACCGCGGTTGGGCGCCTGGGCCCTCTTAACCACCAGGAGGCGGCCGTCCCTGTGGACCAAGGTCCCCGCGCCGAGGAGGATGTTCGGGAGCCGCTTCGCCATGGACTCGGGACCCGTGCACCCGTTTTAAGGCCTGCCGGCCGGGGAGGTGGCGCTTTGGTAAGGGTCGAGATGCTCGCCGTGGGGAAGGAGCTGCTCATCGGGAAGACCATGAACTCCAACGCGTTCTGGATTGGCAGGCGCCTCGCACGGATGGGGTCGATGGTCAAGGAGATTACCACCGTGGACGACGAGCTGGACGAGATCGGCGCCGCCCTCATGGCCATCGTCAGACGCTCCCCCGACTTCCTGGTGGTCGTAGGGGGCCTCGGGCCGACGCCGGACGACATGACCCTGAAGGGGATAGCCCGGGCGCTGCGCCTGCGCCTAGCGCGGGACGGAGAGGCGCTTCGCTTGATCAGGGCCCACTACGCTGACCGTGGGATGGCAGGGATGGCGCTCACCCCGCCGAGGATGAAGGTGGCGGCGGTTCCGGCGGGTTCGACGCCACTGGAGAACAGCGTTGGGACCGCCCCCGGGGTCAGGCTGGTCGCCGGCCGGACCGTGGTCTTCTGCCTCCCCGGAGTCCCGGCCGAGATGAGAGGGATATTCAGGAGGTCCGTCGAGCCGGAGATCAGGGCCAAGGTGGGTGAGATATTCAGGCGGAACGTCACCATGCGCCTCGAAGGGGTCCCGGAGTCGGCTCTGGCCCCGGCCCTCGCCAGGGCTATGAAGAGGCACCCCGGGGCATACATAAAGTCCCACCCGAGGGGGACCTCGGAAGGCGTGTCGAGGATCTTGATCGATGTGGTCGTGGCCGGCCCGGACCGGGGACGGGCCGACGAAGAGGCAGAAGCAATCTTGCGCGAGCTAGGGGGGGCGGCGGAGGCCCTGGGCGGCACCGTCGGTGCCGCGGGGAGTTCCGACTAGGGTATACCCATGGACGTCACCTTCGTCACCGGGACCGCGGGGTCGGGGAAGTCCCTCCTCACCGGGGCACTGAAGAACTGGTACGCGAACCGAGGGGAGGGCGCGATCACGGTCAACCTTGACCCGGGCGTCGTCGAGCTCCCCTACGACCCCGACGTGGACGTGAGGGACAAGGTCCAGCTGCAGGAGGTGATGCAGGACTACGGCCTCGGCCCCAACGGGGCCCTAATCCTGGCGGCGGACCTCACAGCGACGAAGCTCACAGAGATCCAGGACGAGATCGATTCGTTCAAGACAGAGAACGTGATCGTCGACACCCCCGGGCAGACCGAGCTCTTCGCTTTCAGGGAGAGCGGAGAGTTCATCGTGAGAGAGACGAAGGCCGACTCCAAGGTACTCCTCTTCCTCCTCGACCCTCTCCTGGCGAGCACCCCCTCCAACTTCCTTTCGCTGGCGCTCCTATCGGCGTCGGTCGGCCTGAGGCTTAGCATCCCCAAGATAACCGTCCTGACGAAGAGAGACATAGCCCGGGACGGCGTGAAGCGCATCTCCGAATGGAGCAGGGACACCAGGACCTTCGAGGACGCGCTCTCGGCCACCAAGGACGGCGAGCAGTACTCCCTCTACTCCGAGCTCTTCAGGAGCATAAGGCGGCTCTCCTTCGGGGCAGACCTCTACCCGGTCTCATCCGTCACCCAGGAAGGCATGATAGCCCTCGTCGGCGAGATGACCAGGATAACGCGCGGCGGCGAAGAGTTCACCGACTGAGGCTCGAGAGGAAGGACTGGAGGACCTGGGCCAGCGCCCCGGGCTTCTCTAGCGGGACCATATGCCCGGACCCCTCCACAAGCCGCAGCTCCGAACCGGATATGTTCGTGGCGAGGTACTGGGACCAGCTTGGTGGGGTCATCCTGTCCTTGTCCCCGCAGACGACGAGGGTCCTGGCCGATACTCGCGGCAACTGTGCTCGGACGTCGAAGTCCCGGCATGCGAGGTAGTCGTTGAGGAAGACCGGGAGGTTGGACACGGAGAGGGCGGTCCTGGCCTCTCTCCCCAGCCCCAGGTCTATCGAGCTGAAGCTCCATGGGGTTATCGTCCTCTCGATGGTGTCCATGGGTCTGTCCTTCAGCCCGTCCAATATCTCCTGGTTCACCCCGAGCTTGGCCCCCGTGCTCACCAGGACCAGGCCGCCCACGTCGTCCGGGTGGGCTATGGCGTGGGCCAGGGCTACGGCTCCCCCCATGGAGTGGCCGCAGACCGCGGGGCGCCTGAGGCCACTCTCGGCTATGAACCCTTGCAGGGCCTCGACGTAGTCGCCCACGCTCTTGCATGTGATCCTCCCCGCGGGGTGTCCTGGGAGGTTGACTGCGAACGCCTTCGACCCCCCTGAGAGGTGCTGCATCGTCCGCCTCCAGAGGAGGTTGTTGCCGCCTGCGCCGTGGACGAGGACGACGTCGTGAGGAGCATCATGGGTCGAGAAGTCCAGCACCTTGCGAACGGCTCGCGCGGCTGATTTAACGCTGGCGCCGAAAGTCTAAAGGAGGTCGCCGGAGCGCGGTGAGTGGGCAGAGTTGCCATCGCGCGCGGACCTCCTCAGGAGGCTGATCTCGGGGAAGAGCATAGTGGTGGCGCCTGGGGTGTTCAGCCCTTCCGTCGCCAAGCTGGCTGAGAAGTCCGGGTTCAGGGCGATCTACTTCTCGGGCGCAGGGTTCTCTAACCTTCTGGCCCTCCCCGACCTCGGAATCACCACCCTCAGCGAGGTGGCGCAGGCCTCGCGCCAGATCACCTCCAGGGTGTCGATCCCGCTCATAGTGGACGCGGACACGGGGTTCGGCGAGGCGCTGAACGTCGCCCGGACGGTGGAGGAGATGGTTGTCGCCGGGGTCGCCGCGATCCACATAGAAGACCAGGTCCTCCCGAAGCGCTGCGGGCACCTCGAGGGGAAGGAGCTGGTGGACGTCGACGAGATGGTGAAGAAGCTCGTCTCGGCCAAGGAGGCGGCCGACGGCAGGCTGATGGTCATCGCCAGGACTGACGCGAGGGGGGTGGAGGGGATCGAGGGCACAGTGGAGAGGGCCTCCGCCTACTCGAGGGCGGGGGCAGACATGATATTCCCCGAGGCCTTGGAAAGCAGGGAGGAGTTCGTCGAGGTGAGGGAGAAGGTCAAGGCCCCGCTCATGGCGAACATGACGGAGTTCGGCAAGACCCCGTACATGTCGGCGAGAGAGTTCCAGGCCATGGGATACAACCTGGTGATATTCCCTGTGACCGCCTTCAGGGGGGCGATGAAGGCCGTGAAGGACACGTTTACGGCGCTGAAGAAGGAGGGGACCCAGAGGGGGATGCTGGACTCGCTCATGACCAGGAAGGAGTTCTACGACCTGATCGACTACTACAGGTTCGAGGAGGCGGACGAGAAGGCCATGGATGCGGCGAGGCGCCTGACGGGGCGCAGAAGATGACAGAGCAGGCGGGGCCCGTCAGAGTACCCAGGGGCCTGGCCGGGGTCTCGGTCAGCGACACGCGCATATCGAAGAGCAGCTCCGACGGGAGTCTCGTCTACCGGGGTTACCCCATAGCTGAGCTGGCGGCTAAAGCGACCTTCGAAGAGACTGCCTACCTGGTGCTCAATGGGAAGCTGCCCACGAGGGGGGAGCTGGACAGCTTCGCAGCCACGCTCGCCGGCCTCTCCGGGGTGGACGGCAAGGTCTTTGAGGTCATGAGGGCCCTGGGCCCCGGGGCCCATCCCATCGACGCTATACGGACGGGGGTGTCAGCGCTGGGGAGCATCGACCCGGCGAGGTCCTCCCCGGGCCGGCAGCACTCCATCGAGTCCAAGATGTCGGCCCTGGCTGCCAACAGCCGCAGGGTCCCCGCGGGGGAGGAGCCGAGGCGCCCCGGGGAGGGGCGGGGGTTCGCGGAAAGCCTCCTCCAGATGCTCACCGCAAGGGAGGCGACAGAGTTCGAGCGCTGGGTCTTCGAGCGGGTGCTGATCTTCTACATGGAGCACGACATGAACGCCTCCACCTTCACCGTCAGGGTCGTGGCGTCGACGCTTGCCGACCCCTACGCAGCCGCCTCGGCGGGGCTGGCCTCGCTGAAGGGACCGTTGCACGGCGGGGCAAACGAAGCCGCCATGGAGATGCTCCTGCAGGTGAAGAGCCCCGGCGACGCCAAGGACTTCGTCGACTCCACAGTCAAGCAGGGGAAGAAGCTGATGGGGTTCGGCCACAGGGTCTACAAGGAGTTCGACCCGCGGGCGAGGCTCTGCAAGCAGTACCTTAGGGAGATGGCCGAGAGGCGCGGGGGGGACGGCGGCATCTACGGCGTCTGCGAAGCGGTGGAGGGGGAGATGTGGGAGAGGAAGAGGATACCCCCGAACCTGGACTACTACGCGGCCCCCATATTCTATCTCCTGGGAATCGAGGTGCCCCTCTACACCCCGGTCTTCGCCGCCAGCAGGGTCTTCGGCTGGATGGCCCACTACAACGAGCAGGTGGAGGAGAACAAGCTGATCCGCCCTGACTCGACCTACATCGGGCCCACCGGGCTGACGTACAGGCCGATCGGAGAAAGACAGCGCTAGCGGACCAGTCGCGCGGCTGCCTCCTCCAGGCTCAGCCTCCCGGCCAGGACCTGCTCGGCCAGCCTGCCAGCCTTGGCCTCAGAGACGGAGGCGAATCTGGCCATGGCCGCCCCTCTCGCCGTCTCCACTATCATCCCGCGGATGCTCCGCAGGCGGAGCCCCTGGTCCCCCGAAGCGAGCTTCGACCGTGACTGGTCGATGGCCTTCCGCAGCGTCTCGACCCCCTCCCCCGCCAGGGCGGAGACCTTCAGCACCGGCGGGGAGCGGAGCCCGCCCCGGAAGAGCGAAAGGAGGTTCACGACCATGGCGTCGGCCCCCTCGAGGTCCGCCTTGTTCACCACGTAGACGTCGCCCACCTCCATGAGGCCTGCCTTCGACGCCTGGACGTCGTCGCCGAGGCCGGGCATGAGGACCACAAGTACCGCGTGAGAGACGCCGACGACCTCGACGTCCGACTGGCCTATTCCCACCGTCTCGAGGAGGACCACGTCGAACCCGGCCGCGTCGATCAGCCTGATGGCCTGGGACGTGGCCCTGGACAGTCCCCCCGTCCAACCCCTGGACGCCATGCTGCGTATGAAGACGCCCCTGTCCCCCGTGTGCTTCGTCATGCGTATCCTGTCCCCGAGGAGCGCGCCGCCGGTGAACGGGCTGCTGGGGTCCACGGCTACCACCCCCACCCTGAGCCCCAGGGCGCGGTAGGACTCGATCAGCCTGTCCACCAGGGTGCTCTTGCCCGTCCCCGGCGGGCCCGTGACCCCGACCACGAACGCCCTTCCGGGCGCCCCCAGCCGCGCCAGGAGGCCCGAGGCGCGCTCCGGGTCGTTTTCTGCCAGGGTAATCGCCTTCGCGAGGGTGGCCCTGTCCCCCCTGCGGATGGCGGCTGCAAGCCTAGAGATCTGGGACGCCGTGGCATCCGCCGTCGGCCGGGCCGCTTTTATCGGTTCGAAGAGGACTCTTTATCTCTGAGCGGGGCCGGTGGCACCCGGCATGCTGAGAGGGGGGAAGGACGCCTACTGGGGGAAGAAGGCGAGGTCCATGGTCGAGGGGAGGTCGAAGAGAGGCACCCTGTACGACGGCAGGGCTGCGGAGCGGGCCAGGAAGGGGCTCGAGCAGTGGGAGGAGACTGTCTACAGGGAGTGGACTGAGGGCCACCCTGGGAGGGGCGGGGACTTCCAGACTGCGTCCGGGATACCTGTCAAGCCGCTCTACACCCCCGACGACGTCGCCGACTACCCCAGCCAGGGGTTCCCTGGCGTGTACCCGTTCCTTAGGGGCATCTACCCCGACATGTACAGGGGACGGCTCTGGACTATGAGGATGTTCTCCGGGTTCGGGACCCCCGAGGACACGAACAAGAGGCTCAAGATGCTGCTCGACCACGGCGAGACGGGGCTCAGCATCGCCTTCGACATGCCCACCCTCTACGGCTATGACTGCGATCACGAGAGGGCCCACGGCGAGGTCGGGAGGTGCGGGGTCAACGTCTCGTCTCTCAGGGACATGGAGGTGGTCTTCCGCGGCATACCCCTCGGGAAGGTGAGCACGTCCATGACCATCAACGCCCCGGCGACGGTGCTCACTTGCATGTACGCCGGGGTGGCCAAGAAGCAGGGGGTCCCGACGTCTCAGTTGAGGGGGACGGTGCAGGCGGACATGCTCAAGGAGTACATCGCCCAGAAGGAGTGGGCGTACCCCCCTGAGGCGCACCTCAGGCTGGTGAGGGACCTGATGGTGTTCTCGACCAGGGAGATGCCACTATGGAACTACATCAGCATCAGCGGCTACCACATCAGGGAGGCGGGTTCCAGCGCCGTGCAGGAGCTCGCGTTCACACTGGCCGACGGGTTCGGGTACGTGGAGCTGGGCCTGGAGGCCGGGCTCAAGGTCGAGCAGTTCGCCCCGCGTCTGAGCTTCTTCTTCAACTCGACCATGGACTTCTTCGAGGAGATAGCGAAGTTCAGGGCGGCCAGGAGGATATGGGCGACGGTCCTCAGGGAGAAGTACGGAGTGAAGGACAAGAGGAGCCTTCACATGAGGTTCCACACGCAGACATCGGGCGCGTCCCTGACCTGGCAGCAGCCTCTCAACAACGTAGTGAGGACGGCTATCGAGGCGCTGGCGGCGGTCCTAGGCGGCACCCAGTCCCTGCACACCAACTCCTATGATGAAGCCTGGGCGCTCCCCACAGAGCAGGCGGCGGAGGTGGCGCTGCGGACCCAGCAGGTCATCGCCGAAGAGACCGGAGTGCCGAATGTGATCGACCCGCTCGGAGGGTCCTACTACGTGGAGTGGCTCACGGAGCAGATGGAGGAGGAGGCGTACAAGTACTTCGACAGGATAGACGCCGCAGGCGGGCTGCTGAAAGCGGTCAAGACAGGGTACCTCCAGCGCGAGATAGCTGAGAACTCCTACAGGCTGTCGAAGCGGGTGGAAGAGGGGAAGGACTCGGTGGTAGGCGTGAACAAGTACGCCAAGGCCGAGAAGGAGCCCATAGACACCCTGAAGATAGACTTTCGAGCCCAGCGGGCGCAGATGAAGCGCATGGCCACGGTGAAGAGGGAAAGGGACGAAGCGAAGGTCAGAGGAGCCCTGGCGAAACTGGAGAAGGCTTTCGAAAACGACGACGCAAACGCGATGTACCCGATGCTCGAAGCGGTGGTGCGCTATGCGACCCTCGGCGAGGTGATGGGCGTCGGGCGCAAGGTCTGGGGTTCTTACAAAGAGCCCATGATCCTGTAGCCGCAGGGACAGGCCGGGGGACCACCTTGCCCTGGCTGGACGGCAAAAGGTTTTGAATCCCGACGCGGGTGGAAAAACTGGTTTGCCGAAGAAGGCCACCGCCCTCCAGAGGAAGATCAGGATCCTCGTAGCCAAACCCGGGCTCGACGGCCACGACAGGGGGGCCCTGGTCCTCGCCCGGGCGTTCAGGGACGCCGGGATGGAAGTGATCTACAGCGGGCTGCTCCCCTCCCCGGAGCAGGTCGCCCAGATGGCCATGGACGAGGACGTGGACGTGGTGGCCCTGTCCCTCCTCAACGGCGCGCACATGACCACCTTCCCGAAGGTGAAGAAGATCCTCGAGAAGAAGGGAGGCGGCGGGATAGTGGTCGTGGGGGGCGGGATCATCCCCGAGGAGGACAAGCCCAAGCTGCTGCGCTTAGGGATTACCGGTTTATACGGCCCGGGGAGCTCGTTTGAAGAGATCGTGGAGCACGTGAGAAGGCGAGTCAGCAAGGAGAGGCGGAAGGAGTAGATGCCCGGGCAGGACGAGTTCATGAACATCTCGAAGGTGAACTTCGACGTCTCCGAGGAGCAGGCGATGGTCCTTGAGCAGGTGGACAGGGCGTGCAGGGAGTTCAGGCCCATCGAAGACAAGTACTACCTCGAGCGCAGGGTCAACGACCAGATAAGGCCGTTCTTCGCGAAGGCGCACCTCTTGGGGCTCCCGATCTCCAGGAAGTACGGAGACGGTCAGGGGGCCGACATGGTGACCTACGCCCTGGCCATCGAGAGGATCGGAAGGGAGGGGACGGGGGTGAGGACCTTCTTCTCCGTGCACATGGCGCTCGGGCAGATGACCGTCCAGCACTGGGGGAACGAAGAGCAGAAGGCACGCATACTCACCCCCGCCACCAGGGGTGAGGCCATACTGGCCTTTGGGCTGACTGAGCCCAACGCGGGGAGCGACCCAGCGTCCCTCACAACATACTTCGAAGAGAAGGGCGGGCGGTACCAGATCTCGGGGCAGAAGATGTGGATCTCGCTGGGCTCTTCTTCGAAGTACGTCCTGATATTCGCCTACCCCAAGGGGAAGAGAGATGGCATGTGCGGGTTCATAGTCGACACCGCGAGCCCCGGGTTCAAGGCAGAGATGATACCCCACAAGCTCGGTCTCCCCACGGCTGACACTTCCACGCTCTACCTCGACAAGGTTGAGGTGTCCAAGGAGGACATCCTGGGCCCTCTGGGGAAGGGGATGTCGGTAGCCCTCTCCGGGCTGATGAACGGGAGGCTGAGCGTGGCCGCAGGGTGCGTCGGGGTCATCCAGGACTGCCTGGACGAGGCGGTCAGGTACGCCGGGGTGAGGGTACAGCATGGGAAGGTTATCGGAAAGCACCAGCTTGTCCAACGGCACATCGGGCTGATGGCCACGAACCTGGAGGCTGCCAGGCTGCTCCTCCTCAAGGCCGCGTTCGTCAAGCAGAGATATGAGGAGGACCCGGGCAACGCCGGGCTCAGGGACGCCACCGACCTGGCGTGCGCCCGGGCGAAGTACTTCGCGGCCAACGCCTCCTTCGACGCTGCCAACAGGGCGGTGCAGATATTCGGAGGGAACGGCTACTCGCTCGAGAACAGGCCCGCAAGGCACTTCGCCGACACCAGGGTCACGATGATCTATGAAGGGGCCAACGAGATCATGGAACAGAAGCTCGCCCTCGGCGCCCTGGGGAAGGGCTTCGAGGCGTACTCCTAGCCGCCTGCCGCTGCGGCGGCAGAGCCGTCCGCGACGGGGGTGACGCTATCAGAAGCGCAGGGCCAGCGCCATCAGGAAAGCCGCCGTGGCGATCACGGCCAGGACG
>JAJZIG010000052.1 GCA_021851265.1 archaeon
AACCGGTCCGCGTCGCCGCGCCGTCGCAGGTTCACCATTGTCTGCAAAGAAGCCCACACCATTCAGGGGCGGGAAGAATTGCACCTGGGGGAAGCAGAAGACGTGCGTGAAGACCAAAGGGACGACCGTTAAGTTCAACGTTCCTCGCAACTGCAAGATGTTCAAGCCGAAGGGCAGGAAGTTCAACAAGACGATGACCATCCCCTTCTTACCTCTTCCGAAGGATTCTCGAAGGACGATGCTTCGGCAACAGTATTGCGCTGAACAGGGTGGACGCCTACCACACGTCCAGGTGGTGTGCCCGCTGCGATGCAGCCGGGAAGGGACATGACGGTGGGAACTATTCCCTGTTCAGATGCAGAGAGTGCGGCCAGGCGGTGAACTCGGACCGCAAGGCGAGTCTCGCGGCGGCCGTCAAGACCTTCCTCGAGCGGAACGATCCCAACCAGGACACGTTCCAGATTTGGGGGAGAAGAGTCCCGGCAAGCGGGCCTATACGTGGCGTCTCAGATGCACCTGGGTCTTTGGCTGTGCCGGCGCCGGCTCAGGGAAGGGGAAAACCCACAGGCTCCAGCCGTGGGTAGCTTACCGATACGAAGATTAGTCCATCTTCACGGGTGCACGGCTGATGCTCTACTCCGCGGTGGCGAAATGCTACGCCGACCTCGAGGGGATGTCTGGGAGGAAAGAGATCACCGCGGTGCTCGCCGGCCTCCTGAAGGCCACTCCCGTGGCGGAGCTCCCCTCGCTGGTGTACATGACGCAGGGGAAGCTCAGGCCCGACTACGAGGGGGTGGAGCTCGGCCTCGCGGAGAAGCTGGCTCTCAGGGCGCTGGCGGGCGCCTCGGGGGCCGAGCCTGCCAGGGTGTACTCGAGCTACGTCAAGCACGGCGACATCGGCGCGGCGGCCGAAGAGCTCCTGACTGACAGGAGCCAGGGGACGCTGTTCAGCGAAGCGCTCACCCTCAGGCGGGTCTACGAGACGCTGCTCAGGGTCGCGCGCCAGAGCGGCTCGGGGTCGGTGGAGGCAAAGCTCCGGGAACTGGCGTCGCTCCTCAACGACGCCTCCCCCCTCGAGGCCAGGTATGTCATGAGGACCGTCGCCGGGGAGCTGAGGCTCGGCGTGGCGGACTACACCGTCCTCGACGCCGCGGCCACCGCTTTCCTGGGGGGGAAGGAAGCCAGGCCGAGGATAGAGCGAGCCTACAACGTCCACCCTGACCTCGGCTTCGTGGTCGCCGCCGTGGCGTCTAGAGGCATCGCAGGGGTCGACGACGTGAAGGTGGAGGTAGGGGTGCCCATCAGGCCGATGCTGGCCGAGCGCCTGAGCTCTGCCCAGGCGATAATAGAGAAGATGGAAGGGAAGGTGGTAGCTGCGGAGTACAAGCTGGACGGGGAGAGGCTCCAGATACACCGCAGCGGGGACGACGTGAAGCTCTTCTCGAGGAGGCTCGAAGTGGTGACGTCCCACTACCCGGACGCCGCCGACCTGGTAAGGGCGCACGTGTCCGCCAGGAATGCGATACTCGAGGCGGAGGTGGTGGCCATCGACGAGGACACGGGGGAGTACCTCCCCTTCCAGGAGCTGATGCACCGGAGGAGGAAGCACGGCATCCAGCAGGCGATTGCGGACTACCCGGTGGCGCTCAACTTCTTCGACATCCTCCTCGCCGGGTCCTCGGACCTGACAGGCAAGCCGTACTCCTTCAGAAGGAAGAAGCTCAGGCAGACGGTCGAGGAGACCAGCAGGACCAGGCCCGTCCCTGCCCTCTCCACCTCAGACCCGGGGGAGCTGGAGAAGTTCATGGAGGACGCCATCACCGACGGCTGCGAAGGCCTGGTGGTCAAGGATCCAGACTCGTCCTACAGGGCCGGCGCCAGGGAGTTCGCGTGGATCAAGCTGAAGCGCGAATACAGGAGCGAGCTGACAGACACCCTGGACCTGGTGGTCATCGGCGCCTTCCATGGGAGGGGTCGGAGGGCCGGTACCTTCGGGACCTTCCTCCTGGGGACCTACGACACGAAGAGAGGGGTCTACGCCAGCGTCGCCAAGGTGGGGACAGGCTTCTCGGACGAGGACCTGGCGAAGTTCCCCCGCCTCCTGGAGCCCTATGAAAGCCACGTCAGGCCGCCCGGGGTCGAGTCGAAGATGGTCCCCGACGTCTGGTTCAGGCCGCACCTGGTGATCGAGATAATCGCGGCGGAGTTGACCTTGTCCCCCATCCACACGGCCGCCATGGGGAGCGTGAGGCCCGAGGCTGGGATCTCGCTCCGGTTCCCCAAGTTCACCGGCAAGGTCAGGGACGACAAGCGCCCCGAGGACTCGACCTCGGTAGATGAGATAGTGGGCATGTATCGGCGCCAGGTCAAGCGGGTCGAGTGACCGCGCGCTCCGCAGGGGGGCGCGAATGTCGATGCGACCTCAAACGAACCTGGCCAGGCGCCCCAGGGCGACGGGGATCAGCTCCTCGGTCCGCTCCTTGAGGGAGGCGCGGTCCTTGCCCTCGACCACGAGCTCCACGCCTCTGAGCGCCGGGCCCTGGTAGTAGATGTGGTCGTCGTCGGCGACGTCGGGGTACTGCTCATCGCCCTTGGCCGCGAAGGTGAACCCTGAGTAGGGTAGGAGGTAGGCGCCATCCCACAGCGGGACCGTCCCCCCTGGGAGGCGCCCGAGGTCCTTCTCGTCATACCCGATGACTTTGGTCAACATCAGCCGTCCCAGTCGGGGGCGGAGTGCAGGCCGTACAGGTAGCTCTTGCCGCCGACGCGGACGTAGACGTTCTCTGCGACCAGCCCGCCCACGTGGAAGGCGCCGGTGGGCTTGCGGGCCAACTCGCGCCGCCGTGGCGTGGCGCGTTTTAGAATCTTCAAGGTCAGGGCCGCGTGCCCCTCACCGCGGGGTCCCGAACGACCTGTCCCCGGCGTCCCCAAGCCCGGGGACGATGTACCCGTGCTCGTCCAGTCCAGGGTCGACGGCGCAGGTGTAGAACTCGGCCCGAGGGAACGCCTTCGCCACGTAGTTGATGCCGGTCATGGTGGCGATCACCGAGAAGAAGGCCAGCCTCTTCGGCTTCCCCTGCTTCCCCACCCTCCTGGCTACCTCCAGCAGGGTGTGCCCGGTCGCGAGCATCGGGTCCGCTATCACTACCACGTCGTCCTTCTTGATCTGGGGGATCTTGGCGTAGGTCACTTCGATGGGGAAGTCCGGGGCCCCGCCCCTCCAGGCGCTGATGACACCTGTCCTCGCCATCGGGAAGTTCTTGTACATTCCCTCGACGAATGGGATGGCCGCCCTGAGGACGAGGATTATCACTATCTTGTCGTTCCCCTTCACCTTCCCTCCCCTCGTCAGCCCGAGGGGCGTCTCCACCTCCGACTCCTCGGTCTCCAGCGTCCGAAGGAACTCGTAGGCCATCAGCCGCCCCAGCCTGTAGATCGCCTTCCTGAATGCGACCTGGCTGGTCCGCTTGTCGCGCGCGAGGGTGAGCTGCTCCAGCACCATCGGATGGCTGACCACCGTGACTCTCGGCTTCACCCTGACGACCGGGTGCATGCTCCCGACAGAGTATTTATGTGGGAGACGCGGTGCACGAAACAGTCCGCTTGAAGCTCTTCATGGCGCTGCTTGTGGCCGTAATCCTGGCGGCGTCCGCGGTCCAGATGGCCCCCGCCCACGCGCAGACGTGCGCGACGAAGAGCGGCTACTACGTCGCCTCTCTCGACGGGAACATAGACCCCGGAGCGGCGGACTTCCTGGCCTCCACGGTGAGCAACGCCGAGTCAGCCTGCGCCGCCAACGTGGTGTTCGTCCTGCAAACCAACGGAGGGGACAGCGCGAGCATGGAGTCCATGGTGTCCTCGGTCCAGGGGTACCAACAGTGGGGCGGGAATTTCGTCACCCTGGTCGCCCCGCAGGGGGCCTATGTCTTCTCCGCCGGATCCTACATAGCGGAGTCGTCGAATCAGATTTACATGGAGCCGGGGACCACCATGGGGTCGGCCACCCCCATTGTCTCCGGCATCCCTATCGGCGAGGCGAACACCACCATGACCAAGGATATCAACGCCTTCTCATCCTACATGACGACGCTCACACAGGCTCACGGCAGGAACGCGACGGCGACCGCCCTGATGGTCACGAAGGGGGTCTCGTACCCATACGACAGGGCCCTGCGCGACCACGTTGTGAACGGCGTGGTCAACTCGACCACCGTGGCAGGCGCACTCGCAGACCTGGGGGTCCCCTCGTCCGCGCAGATCAACACTCCAGGGATAAGGTCGACGATGATCTCTGTCCTCAGCAACCCGAACGTGTCCAGCCTCCTCTTCCTCCTGGGCGTCTTCGCGGTCCTGGTGGACGTCTACCACCCCACGCTGGTGCTGTCTGCGGTGGGGGTCGCGGTGATAGCGGCGGCCCTGTTCGGACTCGGCGTCTTCGGCGCCTCCCCGCTGGCAGTGATACTGATGGTCGTCGGCGCGGCGTTCATCTTCTTGGAGGTGAAGATACAGCACGGCATCAGCGCCATCATCGGCGTGGTGGTCTTCATACTGGGGTTCGTCCTGATCTACCAGTTCCCCCCTGCCCCTGCTGGGAACCTCCCGGCCGCCAGCTTCTCCGGGATCCCGGAGACCACCTACGGGCTGCTCGTCGCCCTCGGAACCGCGGTGGTGATCGGGAGCCTCTTTCTCAGATCGGTCCGCGACGCCCTGAAGAACAGGCCGAAGGTCAACGACCCCTCGGCCCTGATCGGCCGCGAGGGGACCATGGAGTCAGACCTCAAGGGAGGCGGGAAGGGGATAGCCAACATAGCATCCGAAGAGTGGTCGGTCACTTCTGGCGAGGACCTCGGGCGCGGGGACCGGGTAAGAGTTAAAGCTGTTCAAGGGAACACACTGGCGGTAGAGCGAGCGAAGAGTTGAGTCTACTGGGGTCGGCGTCACTAGCCATAAGCACGGGGGCCATAATCAACTATGCGATCTACCTCATCGTGGCGGTCATAGTCATCGCGCTCATAGGGGTGACTGTCAAGATAATCAAGGAGTACGAGCGCCTGGTCGTGTTCAGGCTCGGCAGGCTAGTCGGCGCGAGGGGGCCCGGGGTCATCTTCGTGTTCCCGTTCATCAACCGCGTCAGCAAGGTCGACCTCAGAGAGAGGTACCTCGAGGTCCCCCACCAGACGTGCATCACCAAGGACAACGCGCCCGTCGACATAGACTTCCTGATCTACAACAAGGTGACCGAGGCTACCCAGAGCATCGTCCAGGTGCAGAACTTCGAAGGCGCGTCAATAGGCATAGCCACCACCACCCTCAGGGCCGTCGTGGGGGACATCCCCCTGGACGAGCTCCTCGCAAAGAGGGAGCAGATCAACCAGGTACTCAGGACGAAGCTGGACGAAGTCACGGAGAGGTGGGGGATCAAGGTGACCAACGTGGAGATACGCGAGATCACCCCTCCGAAGGACGTGCAGGAGGCGATGGTGCGTCAGATGTCCGCAGAGAGGACCAGGAGGGCCACCGTCACCGAGGCGGACGGCAAGAGGGAGGCGTCGATACTCGTGGCCGAGGGGGAGAAGAAGTCCAACATACTGCGCGCGGAAGGGGACAAGCAGGCCCAGATACTCAGGGCAGAAGGATACGCGGGGGCGCTGAGCCAGATATTCGGGGCTGCCAAGGGAATCGACTCGAAGACCATGGTCCTCCAGTACCTCGACACGTTGAAGGCCCTCGGGGCTTCCCCGTCGACGAAGTACATCTTCCCGATGGAGTTCACTGGGCTCCTGACCAACCTGCGAGACCAGGTCAAGCAGTCGCAGTCCGACGCGGCTGGCAAGTAAAAGGCGGCCCCCTTTCTCGCCGGCTTCAGGGTGACGCGAGTCCAGGCAAGGACAGCAAGGACAGACGGGTGTTAGGGTTCGAAGCGAAGAAGAAGCTCTCAGACGGGGTCTCGGAGTTCCTGAAGTGGCACCTGGGGCGGGCCCCCCTAATGCAACATCCCGCGCTGGCCACCAGGGCCGTCCCCGCGCTCACGGGTCGGCTCCGGGCGCGCCCTTCTAACAGGGGCAGCGACAGAAGCGGACACCGTCTAAGCTGGGGCGACTCCGGCTGTAGAGCCAGTCGGCGGGCTCCACGCCATGAACGAATTACAATCTCCTCTTCACCGAAGCAAAAATATTCTAGACCAGGCATCCAATTGCTGCCCCATTCTTAAATCCAGAGCCCAGGAAGGGTTGAGGCGAGCATATCAAGTGTCTGGACAAGAGGGAGAGATTCAAGCGAGGCGGCGGACTGTGGTCGTGCTGCAGGACGAGATGAGGCGGGTCCTGGACGCGACCCGGGTGCTCCTCGAGGAGTTCAACGCGATAGCGGCCGGGGAGAAGGGCCAGGTGGACGCCTCGCTGGAGAACGTGAGGAGGGCGGAGGAGGACGTGATGACGCTCAGGACGGCGCTCATCCGTGAGCTGTCCCAGGTCGGGACCCTGCTGGTCAACAGGGAGGACGTCATGCGCGGGGCCTTCGCAGTCGAGGGGATATTCGGCCACATAAACGGGGTCGCCTTCAAGATGTCCCAGCTGCAAAGGGCGTCGGCTAAGAACAAAAAGTACCGGGACTGCATAGTCGAGCTGCTCGGCCTGCTCATCGACGGCGTCTCCAAGCTCAACGAGAGCATCAGGGCCCTCTCCATAAACACGGACCAGGCCATACACATGGCCGCCCAGGTCCAGCAGATAGAGAGCTCCATCGACACCAGGTACCGCGACGGCGTCGCGACGGTCATGAAGACAGCGACCAACGTCAAGGAGCTCATCACCGTCAAGGACGTCCTCGAATCCATAGAGGACTGCGCGGACGTCATGCTCGTCGCCGCCAACGCGAGCACGATACTCGCGCTGGGAATGTAGGCCATGCCCAAGGCCCGGGCCAGGGGCAGGCTCTTCGAGAACAGGATTGTCGTCTGGGACGTGGAAGACTCTAGGCGGCTCTTCAAGGAAGGATACTACGGCAAACCGCTCGGGATACCGAAACCGAAGGACTTCGAGTTCGACGCCCCGCTCATCTTAGACCTCATGGAAGGGTACTACCTCTCGACGCGCAAGGTGATCGACGTCGAGGACCAGGCAGGGAAGGCGCTCACCGCGAAGCAGCTCCAAGGGGTCTGCGAGGCCTCCTACCCTGAGTTCGCGGAGAAGTTCCTGGTCTACAGGAAGCTCAGGGAGGGAGGGTATGTCGTGACGCCGGGGATCAAGTTCGGCTCCGACTTCGCCGTCTACGAGCACGGCCCTGGGATAGATCATGCCCCATACATCGTCCAGGTGATGCCCCCCGGCTCGAAGATGACCGCCACCGCAATGGTCAGGTCAGGGCGGCTGGCTACAACCGTGCGCAAGCAGTTCATCATAGCCATCCCGGACATGGAGAGGAAGTCCATAGAGTTCCTCCGCTACGACTGGTGGCGCGCGTAGGGGCCTGGCATGGGCTCGGCGGGGGTTTCGTTCGACCTGGGAGGCGCCCGGGCGGCGTCTTTCAATGTGGGGGACCTCTACCTGAGGCTTGACGAGGTCTTCGACCTGAGGGCCGACCTCGCGCCCTACTTCGGCGGGAGGGACCTGGCCGTCCCCGAGGCGTTCCCCACACAGTCGTTCTTCGTCGCGGCAGGTCCGCTGCGGGTGGTCGTGGACCCCAGCGACTACGGCAGGCTCGTCGCCCCGGACCACTTCAGGTCTCCGGAGGGCTATGCGCGCCCTCCTCCGCTGGACGCCCAGCTCTCAGCGGCCGGGGTCTCCCCCGGGTCGGTGACCCACGTGGTCGTGACCCACCTCCACTTCGACCACTACGCGGGGGTCACTAAAGGAGGCGCCCTCGCCTTCCCATCGGCGAGATACATCGTCCCTGCGAAGGACTGGGCGATGCCTGACATTGCCGAGGCCAGGAAGAAAGGGGACCGGGACGTCACCGAGACACTCGGGGTCGTGGAGGCCGCGGGGAGGCTGGAGCTGCTCGATGGGCCCCTCGACCTGGGGGACGGCGTGACCGTGGAGCCGTACCCTGGCGAGAGCCCCGGACACCAGGTGGTGGGGCTCCGGTCCGCCCATGATTCCTGCTACTTCGTAGGCGACCTCTACCACCTGGCGGAGGAGGTGGAGCACCCGGAGCTCGCGGCCGCCTGGGCCGACGCCAGGGCGCTGACTGCCAGCAGGCGGCGCTTCTCCGAGCGCGCGGCGGCCGAGCGGGCACTTGTCCTCCCGGGGCATCTTCCGGCGGGGAGGATCGGCTTCAGGGGGTCGGCCCCGACCTGGACCGAAGAGCCCGCGTAGACGCAAGCATATAGAACTGACACCCAGGGGCCGGCCGTGGATTCGATCGGAGAAGACTCGTACCTGTTGGTGTACAGGGACAGGCGGAGGCGCTGGCTGGTCAGGCCCAAGGACACCCCGAAGCTTCACACCCACCTGGGGATACTCGACGTGTCGTCACTGATAGGGCGGGGATACGGGATAAAGGTCACGACGACTATGGGGGACGAGCTGACGATACTCAGGCCCACCATCGAGGACATGGTGATGAAGCTCGCCAGGAAGACGCAGGTAATCTACCCCAAGGACCTCGGCCTGATGGCGCTCAAGTTGGGGGTGCACTCAGGGTCGAAGGTGATAGAGACCGGGACCGGGAGCGGTGCGACGACGGCCTTGATGGCCTACCTGGTACAGCCCAGCGGGATGGTCTACACTTACGACCTGAACCCTGAATTCCAAGGGGTGGCCAAGAAGAACATAGAGAAGCTGGGCCTGTCGCCCTATGTAACCTTCAAGGCCGGGGACTCGCGCCTCGGGTTCGAGGAGGAGGACTTCGACGCTGGGATACTCGACGTCGGGGACCCCTGGGAGGTGGTGCAGAGCATGAAGCGCGCCCTCAAGCCCTCAGCTTCCATGGCCGCGGTGACGCCGACGACAAACCAGGCGGAGAAGCTTGTGGCGAAGATGAAGGAGGAAGGGTTCGTCGCCATCGAGACCATGGAGATACTCCTCCGCCACCTCGAGGCGAGGGTGGGCATGACCCGGCCCTCCAACATAATGGTGGGGCACACGGCCTACCTTACCTTCGGGAGAGCCACACGGTCGGCGGCCTCATCGTAATAGTTTTAAGCCCAACCCGGTCGCGCAGCCCAGTAATTGAGCAGCAGGGAACGCAACGAAGACATCGCGACATTGCTCTACATGGTGCCGTTCGCTGTCAGCGGGGTCTACGGCCTCGCCGTCTGGTTCCAGCAGGGGATCTCTGCCATCCTCCCGTCGCGCGTGTATCTCGCGGTCACCCAGAGCCCCGAGGTCTTCGTCATCGGCTCCCTGGCGGTGCTGGCCGGCGTGGTGATGGAGATCCACGAGACAGACGCAACCCAGAGGCGCGCGATGGTGGGCTCGCTGGGGACTACCCTGCAGACGATAGCCGTGGCGAGCGTCTTCTTCGCCCTGGTGGGGACGTTCTACTCCAACGGCGCCAACGTCGCCGCCGCTGTGGGTGACTTCATGGGCGGGAAGTACAACCTCATCTTCCCTGCGATAATGATCCTCATGAGCTACCTCATCACCGTCCCGCTCCGGTTCTCAGCCCTAGCCAAGAGTAAGACCCTGGGCCTGGTCCTGCTGCTCCTCGTCCCCGTCGCGATTTACGAGGTCGGGAAGCGCCAGATCTACGTGGGGCTGGGTCTGGCCTTCGCCCTCCTCATCATCGGCATCATGACGTACATTCTCCCTGAAAGAGAGAAGGGCGCGGAAGAGGCCCTGGCCCGGGCGACCTGACCGCAGACATACTGGGCCCATGGCCGCCGCCATCCTGTCTCCCTTCGCCACGATCGCCGCCGCCATGTTCGTGACCGAGCTCACCGACAAGGACGCCATCCTGATCCTGGGCGTGTCGTCCAGGGGGAGGCCGGTGCTCACCTTCCTGGCGGGGGTGACGGCGTTCACCCTCACCACGGGGCTGTTCGTCAGCATCGGCTCGGTCCTGGTGCTCTACGTGCCTGTCGCGTGGATCCGCCTGGCCGGCGGGGCGATGATGCTCAGCTACGGCGCCTGGGAAGCCAGGGGCCTGGTTGGCGCGAAGGTCTCAGAGATGGAGGAGTCCAGGGTGGAGAAGCGGAAGTCGGCGGCCGGCTTCTTCCTCGCGCTCGTGGGGGCCCTGGTCTTCCTCGACGTCGCAGGGGACGCCACAGAGGTCCTCACAGTCGTCCTGGTCGCCCGCTACGCAGAGCCGCTGCTCGTGTTCGGCGCGGCGTGCGCCGGCCTCTATGCCGCCACGGCCATGGAGGCCGCCCTGGGGAGCAGGCTCGGCAGGCTGCTCAGTCCGCGGAGGCTGAGGGTCCTCTCTGCGGCCGTCTTCTTCGCCCTGGGGGGTTTCATATTCCTGACGAGCCTGTGACCGGGGGCACCTTCATTAAGAGCAGGCGGGCATGGGACCACGTTCCATGTCAGGGGCGAGCCAGGAGGGCATCACAACGAAGAAGGCCGACAACTTCGACGAATGGTACACCCAGGTCGTCCTGAAGTCAGAGGTAGCCGACTACAGCCCCGTCTCCGGGTGCGTGGTCTACAGGCCGTCCGGGTACGCCATCTGGGAGCACATCCAGAGGGAGA
>JAJZIG010000053.1 GCA_021851265.1 archaeon
TGCCAGTTCGTCCTAATTGCGGTAACCTTGCGCCAATGACATTGATGGAATCTCGATGGCGATTTAGGTTGTCATCCTCCTCTTCCGACCCGGAATACCTCGGACTTGACCCGAAAAGGTATGCCCCGGCCGGGATTCGAACCCGGGTCGCCGACTCGAAAGGCCGGCATACTCTCGACACTTTGGGTTTGACCGGGCTTTACGCCCTTGCGGACTCTATACTACCGGGGCTGAGCGAGGCCGCGCGGGTCTGCAATTAGAGCTTTCTCATTCTGGGTCGAAGAAGCACCACTCTCCGGCCTCCAAGGCGACCTCGGAGGCGCATTTCATTGTAAGGGACGGCTCGAAGTTCCTGAAGATCCCGTCTCGGGGGACATAGCAGTTTCTCGGTTTCATCTCGCCCACCGCCCTGAGAGCCGTTTCAGCCTCAGCCCCCGGCATGAGGGACCGGAAATACAGCCTCCGGCCGAAGATCAGCGGGGGCGACTCATCGGTCGGGAAGTCAGTCACCAGTGGTCCGACAAGGTCAGCCGAGCCCATGAGTTTTGCCGTTGCGAGGCGCTCGTCCGGGGTCAGCCCGCAGTCCCCTGAAGCCCTGAGCCGTCCCCAGTTCGAAGCCGCCTCCAGCCTTGGTCGGGCCTTGACCGAGGGAACCCCGTCGGCGAAGAAAGCCGAGAAGTACATCTGGCTGAACGCCCTGGCAGGGACTCGCTCCTTTGGGAATGCGAGCAGGTCTGGAACAAGGGGGAGTATCAGGTCAGAGGGGTCTTTCGAGGACCAGCAATAGCCGGCCTGCTCCAGGTGAACCGCGCAGCCCCGGGACGTGGCTGTGACTGACCCCGCTTCCTGTCTCACAGCGAAGCCCCTCTTTTCCATCTCCTCGACGAGGAACCTCTGCTGCGGCGAGCTGAGCTTAGGGAGAGGCAGGACGTGCCTGTTCCCGATCAGCAGTTGGTGCACCTTGAAGGGAATCAACTGCCTGAGTGATTAGGAGAACTCATTATATAACGAGCCTAATCCGTTCGTTATTGCCATGAGGAGAGTGGGAGAAGACAGGGCCGTGTCGCTCGAGTCGCTTGAAGAGCGCATGAAGTCCTATGCCCTGCGCGTAGATTCCGCACTGGTCCGCGAGTTCAAACTCTATTCCCATTCGAGGTTTCACGACCCACTGGCCTATGCTACAGAGGGAGGGAAGCGGGTAAGGCCTGTTATGCTCATGCTGTCGGCGGAGGCCCTCGGCTGCAGAGACGACAGGGTCCTCGGGGCTGCGGTCGCCGTGGAGCTCCTGCACACCGAATCAATCATCCACGACGACGTCATCGACGAAGAGAAGGCCAGAAGGAACAAGATACCCTTCCACCTGAAGTACGGTTACAGCGCGTCGCTCCTCAGCGCGGACTTCGTCTTCGCCATGATACTCGCCATAGCGGCGAGGTACGACGACAAGAGAATAGCCGAAGAGGTCAGCAGCGCAGCTCTCCAGATGTCCGAAGGAGAGTACTCTGAGCTCACCATCGACCCCCAGATATACAAGCTCACGTGGGACGAATACATCAGGATAGTGACCGAGAAGACCGCGTCGCTCTTCGAGACGTCGGCGAAGCTCGGCGCCATGATTGCTGGGGGTGACGAGAAGGAGGTCCAAGCCCTGGCCGACTACGGCAGGTGCATAGGTATCGCGTACCAGCTCAAGGACGACCTGCTTGACTGGAGGTCCAAGGACAAGGTGTCGCTGGGGCTGCTGAAGACACACAGCGAGAGCGAGGTGGTTGGGAAGATAACAGCCCAGGCCCAGTCCTACGCGGAAGAGGCCAAACGGGTGCTCATCCACATCCCCAGAAACGAGGCCACCGTCCTGCTAGAAGACCTGGCTGACTTCTCCATCAGGCGCCAGCACTGAGTTCGTATCACCGCATGTGCGTAGATGGAAGTCCTCTCTCCGCCGATTGCCTACCGCGTTGCCTGAGCAGCGTCAGGCAGGCACTGCCGCCGGCTCTGCCGGGACGGCCTGGCCCTTCGCTGCCATCTCCATCCTGCTTATGGTATAGGTCCGCCTCCCTCTGAATGGAGTGAACATCCTGCCCTGCCCGTGATAGAACTTCGAGAAGAACTCTACGTAGATGAGCCTGGCCCCTTGGATTCCTGGTTCGAACAGGGCAAGCACCAGGTTGAACAGTTGCCCCATCACGAGTATGACCACACCCATGACCGCGTAGGCTGGCCCGCCAGACATGTCGCCGAGGAATAGGGTGTCCACCACTAGCGCGAGGGCGACAGAGGCGAGCAGGATTCCGACAAGCCTGGTGTAAGAGAGTATGTGGCTCACGATAGATGGAAGCTCGATGAGCGCCTGTCCCCCCTCTCCGTAGGCGATGAGCGCCATGCCCGCCACGGCGAGCCCTATGTAGCCGCCCGCGAGCGGGTTGGAGGCGGGGTTGATGTCCCCGTGGTGGAGGACCGTCAGGCCGATGAGCACGATGCCCCAGGCTTCGAACAACCAGCCGAGCTTGCCGTAGATGTGACGCGTCTCCCCCTCCCAGTACTTGTTGACCATCCCCATCACCAGCCCCAGGGAGACCTCGAAGAGGCCGACGTAGCCGCTGAGAAGGAGCAGGGTCTTGAGGCCCCGCGAGGATATCGGGTCGAGGATTGCGCCGTTGGTGGTGAGGGTCTGCGGGAGGTTGAGTTTGAGAGCGGTGTTCAGGTAGGAGTAGAAGTACTGGTTGAGGTGGAACCCGAAATACGCATTGAAGATGAAACCAAAGATGATCCCCATAATCGAGCCAGGAATCATGGCCAGTGCAAGCTTCCGGAACTGGGTCGGCTTGAAGATGTTCCGAGCGAACTTCCTCAGGCCGGCCGGGACCATGGTCTTCCCCCCCGGGTGCTCGACCCGCTTGATTATCCAGAGCGACACGCCCAGAATCACCAGGCCGTACCCGACGTCGCCGAGCATCAGCCCGAAGAAGATGGGGAAGGTGAATGCGAAGATCACCGTGGGGTCGAACTCGTTGGACTGTGGGAGCGAGTAGAACCTTACGAAGGATTCGAAGAACCTGAGCCTCTTCGGCGTCTCCATCAGAGTGGGCGGCTTGCTGTCGCTGGGGAGGTCGAAGACAAGGGTCGAGCTGCTGTGGCTGGCGATGGCATCCTTTAGGGCTGGCTCGCTCCTCCTTGGGACCCACCCTTCCATCACGAAACTGCTCTCAGTGAACCCGAACTGGTTGATGACCTCGTAGATCCTCGCCTCGATGTGGAGCTGCTCCTCGACTGAGGAAAGGGTACCATAGTATCTCTCCGAGAGGGCCCGGAGGCCGTCAGCGACCTTGGTGAGCTCGGACTCGGCCTGAGACCTTTCCGCTTCAAGGGAGGCCAGCACCTGGGAGGCGGTACCCTTCATCGGTGGGATGCGCTCAAGCCTGACGTTGGCCGCCTGGACTACCGAACCGAACTTCTCGAGGGCGTCCTTCGGGACGACGACCACGACCCGCACCGGACCTTCGCCGGCAGACTGGACCATCGCGCCCTGGATGGACGAGAGGCCGTTTGAGAGCTGGGTGAAACCGTCAGCCGGGAGACTTGCGAAGAAAGAGACCGCGCTCTCGAGGTCTAGGACCCCAAGGTCAGCGTTGATGAAGTCTAGGCCCCTGACGAGGGACACCCTGGCCCCGAGATCGTCTATCTTCGACTTCAGGCGCTCTTCACTCTGCTTGAGGGAGGCCACCTCGGCGTCTATCTTCACCGACCTCGAAACCCCCATCACCTCTTTCGTGGAAGAGAACCCAGTCTTCCCCGCCGCTGCCGCCTTGGGGAGGGCTGACAACAGCGACCTGATTCGCAGCAGTTCCTCGGATACCTCCTTGGAGGCCGCGGCTTCGGCGTCGGCGCGGAGGAGTGCGGCCGCCTCTTCCGAGAGAGGCTCTATCTGGACGACCCCCAGGTCGTGGAGGAGTGAGACTACGTGCTGTCTCTCCTCGCGTGGCCCGACCACCCCTACCCTCTGCATCGCGGCCGGCTTCAGCAAATCTATTCTCCCTTGAATTCTGAGAACAATATCTCGTCGACTATCTCCCGGAGCCGCTTCTTGCCCAGCGACTTCGCCGAGAGGGCGTCGGCGTCCTTCTTGGTCGCGGCGAAGAGGGCGTCAGCCTTCTTCCGGGCTGCGTTCCTGGCCTTCTCTGACTCGTCGGCGACGTAGGCGTCGGCTGCGGCTTTGGCGTCTGCGATGGACTTGTCTGCCTCATTCTCCAGGGAGAGGAGCTCCGCCTCCAATGCCTTCCTCCTCTCGGATATCTTGCGGTTGCTGGCCTCCTCAGCCTCCTTGATCTTCTTCAGGACGTCCGTGTAGTTTGTGGACACTCTAGATTACCCCTATTATCATCAGGGCGACGGCGGCGATGGCGGCCACCTTCGCGACCTTGAGAGCGGTCATGATTAGGTGGAAGCGCCTCTGTTGCCCGTTGACGAAACCCTTCCGACTGGGCTTTGGCGGGGCCGCCCAGTAGAATGGCGGGAGGCCCAGCAGCTTCCTGAGCTTCTTGGGTTCCTCGCTCATGCCTTGGCTTCCTCCTCTTCTCTCTCGGCGAGCTTCCTCTTCACAGTCTTTAGCTTGGTGAAGCTTTCCCGCTCCATCTCGTCGAACCTGAACTTGATGTAGCGAGCGTTGGCCTGGAGCCTGGGGATGAGGACGTTTTCGATGGCGTTGGACCTCCTCTTGACCTTCTCTATCTCCATCAGGAGCTTCCTCAGGGCGGTCTCCTTCTCCGCCACGTCGAGCACCATCCGGTGGAGGCTCTCGAAGGACTTTATCGCCTGGCTCACCGCCGCTGGTATCTCGAGGAGGTACTCCTGTCCGGCGCTCCCGGAGACCTGCGAAGTGATTTCTGGTATCCTGACGCCCATCACGTTCTTGCTCTTGAGGGTCAGCTCGTGGATCCGCGGGATTCGCATGGACTCGTACTCGAGCCTGAGCGGCCCCACGAACATCTCCGTCGCGTGGATCCCCTCGTACCCCTTGACCAACTTGGACTGCAGGCCGCTCCTCATGTCCGCCAGGGTCTTGCTCAGGTTGAAGAACTCGAGTATGAGAGCGGACCTCTTGAGCTTGAGAAGCTTCAGCCCCTTGCGGGAGACGGCGATCCTCCGCATAGTCCGAAGATATTCCATCCTCGTCGGCTTGATGTTGATCGCGGCGGGCAACGCTCCCTCCACCAGCCCTACTGGGGCGTAGTTCTCTTCCGGTACTTTTCGACGAGCTCTGGTTTTATCCTTTTGATTTCGGTGTCAGAGAGTGGCTCTATGACCTTCCACCCGATGTCGAGTGTCTGCTCGATGCTCCTGTCTTCATAGACGCCCTGCTTGACGAACATCTGCTCGAACCGCTCCGCGACCTTCAGGAACTTCCTGTCAGTCTCGCTGAGAGCCTCCTCGCCGACGATGGCCGAGAGTGCGCGGACGTCCTTCCCCTGGGCGTAGGAAGCGTAGAGCTGGTCTGCCATGCCCCTGTGGTCCTCCCTGGTCCTCGTGGGACCTATCCCCTGGTTCATCAGCCTAGAGAGCGACTCGAGGACGTCGATGGGCGGATAGACCCCGGACCTGTCCAAGTCCCTGCTGACGTAGATCTGCCCCTCGGTGATGTAGCCGGTGAGGTCGGGGATCGGGTGGGTCTTGTCGTCAGCGGGCATGGTGAGTATTGGGATCTGCGTAATCGAACCCTTCCGGCCCTTGATCTTGCCCGCCCTCTCGTAGAGGGTGGCGAGGTCCGTGTAGGTGTATCCCGGATAGCCTCTCCTGCCGGGGACCTCGTTGCGCGCCGCGGCGATCTCTCTGAGCGACTCGCAGTAGTTGGTCATGTCGGTGAGTATGACGAGGACGTGGCTCTCCCTCTCGTAGGCCAGGTACTCTGCGGTCGTGAGCGCGAGCCTGGGCGTGAGGATCCGCTCCATCGAGGGGTCGGAAGAGAGGTTGAGGAACAGGACGGTCCTCTCCAGAGCGCCCGTCTCCTCGAACTGCCTGATGAAGAAGTTCGCCTCCTCGCTGGTGATCCCCATCGCCGCGAAGACCACGGAGAAGTTCTCCGAGGAGTTGAGGACCTTGGCCTGCCTCGCGATCTGAGCGGCTAGGAGGTTGTGAGGGAGGCCTGCGGCAGAGAAGAGCGGCAGCTTCTGCCCCCTGACGAGAGTGTTCATGCCGTCTATGGTCGATATCCCTGTCTGGATGAACTCCGAAGGCTCTTCCCTGCTGTAGGGGTTCATGGCCGAGCCGACTATTTCCACCTTGGTCTTCGAGACGATGGCGGGGCCGGAGTCGCGCGGGTTCCCGAGGCCGGAGAAGACCCTCCCTAGCATCTCGTCTGAGACTGATATCCTCGCCGTCTCGCCGAGAAACCTGACCGAAGTGCCGGTGGTACTCAGCCCGAGGGTCGAACCAAAGACCTGGACGACCGCCAGGCCGGAGCCGGCGTCGAGCACCTGCCCGCGGACCCTCTCCCCGAGGGCGTTGGTAACTTCGACCATCTCGCCGTAGGCAGCGTGCTCCACCTTCTCCACGAAGAGCAGAGGGCCTGCGACCTGGGAGACTGTCCTGTAGGAGACTGGCTCGGTCACCTCAGACCTTGACCTCCTGAACTAGTGCGCCGAACTGCTGGTCCATCTCGGTCATCACTCCTTTGACGAAGTCATCCACCTGGTCCTCGGGGGTCCACTTTATTCTCCCTATCTTGACCTTGACGGGGAGAGATGAGACCTGGGAGGCCTGGGCACCGGCTCTGATGGCGTCCGCCTCCTCCCGTCCGAAGGCGAGGATGGTGTTCAACATCAGGTACTGCTTCTTCATGGAAGTGTAGGTGTCGACCGCGTCGTAGGCGCTCTGCTGCAGATAGTCTTCGCGGATGCTCTTCGCGACGTCCATGGCCCCCTTCTCCGACTCCGGGAGGGCGTCGTAGCCCACCAGCTGGACAATGTCGTTGAGCTCTGCCTCCTTCTGGAGTATGCCCAGCGCCTCGGCGCGCATGTCGGGCCACTCCTTGGCCACCGTCTCCTGATACCAACCCTTCAGGTCGTCGGTGTAGAGCGAATAGCTCGTGAGCCAATTGATAGCGGGGAAGTGCCTCCTCGAGGCGAGGCTCGCGTCGAGCGCCCAGAAGACCCTCGTCACCCTGAGCGTGTTCTGCGAGACGGGCTCGGAGAAGTCGCCTCCGGGCGGGGAGACAGCCCCCACCACCGTGACCGATCCGACCCTGCTGTCCGGCCCCAGCGCGATGACCTTGCCTGAACGCTCATAGAACTCGGCGAGCCTGCTGCCGAGGTACGCGGGATAGCCTTCCTCGCCGGGCATCTCTTCGAGCCTGCCTGATATCTCCCTGAGCGCCTCGGCCCACCTCGACGTGCTGTCGGCCATGAGGGCGACATCGTACCCCATGTCTCTGTAATATTCCGCGAGCGTGATCCCCGTGTAGATGCTCGCCTCCCTGGCCGCGACCGGCATGTTGGAGGTGTTCGCTACGAGAATCGTCCTCTCCATGAGAGGCCTCTTGGACCTGGGATCCTCGAGCTCTGGGAAGGTCGCGAGGACCTCGGTCATCTCGTTCCCCCGTTCGCCGCAGCCCACGTAGACGATTATCCTGCTGTCGCTCCACTTCGCAAGCTGCTGTTGAGACACCGTCTTGCCGCTCCCGAATGGGCCAGGAATGGCCGCGGTCCCTCCCTTGGCTACGGGGAAGAAAGTGTCGAAGACCCTCTGCCCGGTGAGGAGCGGGGTGTCTGGAGGGAGCTTCCTGGCTATCGGCCTCGGGGTCCTGACCTTCCACTTGGTGGCGAGGAAGACGTCCACATCTTCGGTGGAGGTCTTGATCTTGCCGACCACCTCTCTGATGGTGAACTTGCCTTCTTTGAGCTCCTTGAGCTCGCCGGAGACCCCCGGCGGCACCATGATCTTGTGGGAGACGAGCTGCGTCTCCTGGACCGTCCCGATAATCTCGCCTGGAGCTACCTTGTCCCCTTTCTTCTTGGAGGGGACGAACTCCCACTTCTTCTTCTCGTCCAGCGCGGGTATGACGAGTCCCCTGCTGATGAAGTCCCCGCTCTGTTCCCTGAGGACGTTGAGAGGCCTTTGGATGCCGTCATAGATCGACGTAAGGAGCCCAGGGCCGAGCTCCACGGAGAGCGCCTGCCCTGTGTTGACCACCTTATCGCCTGGCCTCACGCCCGTGGTGTCCTCGTAGATCTGGAGTATGGCAGTCGTGCCCTGGAGCTTGATGACTTCGCCGACGAGCCCGAGCTCGCCGACTCTGACCACGTCGAACATCTTCGCCCTCTCCAGGCCCTCCGCCGTGACCACAGGCCCCGTAACTCTGATGATGGTTCCGTCCTTCATTGCGCGCTCCCCTTGATGTCTACCCCCAGCACCCGCCTGGCTAGCTTGGAAAGGGACTCCTCCTGGGGGACTGCCGAGTCGACCGGGGGCATGAAGACGACGAGCGGGATTATCGACGAGTCGAGCTTCTCCCTGGCTGCAGAGGAGAGCGCCTTCCTGACCTCGTCCCCGGCTACTATCAGACCGTAGCCGTTTGAGTTGAAAAGGTCCATGAGGGTCTTCTGGCCGTCCTCCTTGGTAGCGACGAACGCGTCCTCCACCCCAAGTATACGGTAGCCGAGGACGAGCTCTCGGTCACCGACCACGGCTATCTTGCCAGCCTGCGCAACTTGTTTTCCACTCAACTTCTTCACCCGGAGAGAATTGTTGACTTTATGTATTCTTCGGTCATGCCATACTGCTTGGCATAGGTTATCCTCCTGATGTTCGACCTTTCGAACTCAGCCTGGAGCACGAAAGCGAAGACCGATGTGATGGAAATCGCGAGGCTCTTGAACTTGGGGATGTACTTCCCGACTATCAGGTGGTCCATCGCCACCTCGAAGGCTGTGAGGTCGTGGTCACGCACGTATCTCTCGAGGGGCTCGCCGATGTCCATCCAAGGCGCAAGCTTCTTGGCGATATCTGCAGGCTCGGGGGAAGAGTAGGCGTCCAGCATCCCGGCGGCGGAAAGCAACCCTCCTTCCACGATGTGCTTCGAGAAGACCTCTCTGCCGATCCCCGCTTCCTTGGCTCTAAGGAGGCCGAGGACGTTCCTCTTCGTCACTTCAGTCCGCATGTATTCCCTGAGGACCCCCTCGTCCCCCTGGAGGAACCTGAGCTCCTGGAACAGCCTGGAGTAGTAGAGGTTCTGGAGCGCGACCGTGAATACCCCGAGGTCCCCGGACTTGCGGAACTCCCCCAGCTGCTGCAGGAGGACTGCGCCGTAGCCGTATTTCAGGAGAGAGTTGATCACCGCTTCGACGTCGGGCTGCTGCAGGAGCGCGTGGAGCTCGCTCAAGGGTATGGTGCTGGTCGAGATGCCAACGGGGACGTTCCGCGAGGAGACCAGGAAGGCCTCAGTCTGCTCGAGCGTCCTACCCAGGCTCTTGGCCGCTATTATCAGCTCGATGTTTTCTATGTCCCACTTTGCGAGATAGGCCATCAGAGCGTTCTTTCCGAAGACCGGCGCGGCCTGAAGGGCGGTCCTGTTCACGTAGACCAGATGTTTGTTGACGGCGATCTCGATCGACTCAGGAGCCTTGTAAGCTGCCTGCGCCGCCTCGATGTCGGGGCCGTACCACGTCGGCTCCAGGCGCTGAGCTATCTCGCCCACGTCCTTGGCCCTGGCGAGCTCTTCGAGCTGCGCCTTTGTAAGGAGGCCGAGGGAAAGCACCTTGATTGTGCCAAAGCTCGCGCCGTACGAGGACTGCAAGGCGCGTTATTCCGTCCCGATGATAGCTGCGCGCGCGTCCTCGTCGTGGGTCCGGAGGAGCTCCTCGAAGGTCATGTCGAGGGCGAGGGTACCGTCTTCGCTCGTCGCGTTGAACCCACCGATCGAGGGGAGGTCTGACGAGGCTACTTTGACGCCCAGCTTCTTCAGAGCGGCCGCGTCGGAGGGGCGACACTCCACGCTTATCGAGGCGCCGAGCTTCTTCTGCGCATAGGAGGCCATCTTTGCGAGCATGCTCTGGTACTCCTTTGACTCGGCGTAGTCAGCGAGGACCTGCCGGAGTGCAGAGAGATTAGACTCGAGCTCTTTCTCCGTCGCGTCGAAGATCATCTTCTTGGCCTGGAGCTTGGCAGCGCCCTCGATCCTTACCCTCTCTCTCTGGGCAGCCGCCTCTGCCTCCTTCTTCCCTGATTCCTGGATGTACGACCTCTGCTCGGCCGCCTTCCTGGCGACTTCGCCCTTCTTGACCAGATACTCTGACTCCAGCGCCCTGATGGTGTCATTGCACTTTGCCTCGACCTCTCCGAGCAACGCTTCGGCGGCCAATCCAGTCGCCTAGAGGATGTTGAGCAGTAGGATAATCCCGAGCACGAACCCGATGATCCAAAGGGTCTCTGGGATTACGAAGAAGAAGAGCACCTGTCCGAACTTTTCAG
>JAJZIG010000054.1 GCA_021851265.1 archaeon
CAAAGGGCGTACGTGGCCTCGGTCGGGATGACCCCCATCGGGGACCACTGGGGCAAGTCCATCCTGGACCTGGCCGTCGACGCATCGAGGGGTGCTCTGGCAGGGCTGGGGGGGAAGAAGGTCGACCAGGTGATAGTCGGGAACATGTTCAGCGCCGTGGGCGCAAGCCAGGAGCACCTGGGGGCCCTGGTGACCAGCGCTCTGGGGCTTAGGGGGACGCCGGCGTTCAAGGTGGAGGCGGCCTGCGCGTCCGGGGGGTCGGCGTTCAACACAGGGTACAGGCTGGTGAAGTCTGGGGCGATAGGGAGCGCCCTGGTCGTAGGGGTCGAGAAGATGCGAGACCTCGAGCCAGAGGAGGCGTCCCGGGCCCTGGCCATGGCGGAGTCGGCCGAGTACACCCAGTTCGTCGGCGCGACATTCGCGGCCCTCAACGGCCTCCTGGCCAGGCTCTACATGGAGCAGGAGAACGTCACCAGGGACGAGCTGAGCGCGATGCCCGTGCTGGACCACGCCAACGCCGTCACCGCCGCCCATGCGCAGTTCAGGAAGGCCATCACCCCCGAGGTGGTGTCCAGATCCGCCCTCATCTCCGACCCGCTGAGGCTCTTCGACTGCGCCCCGGTGGGGGACGGGGCCGCGGCGGCCCTGATCGTGAACGACGACGCCCTGGCGGGGGCCAAGGGGGGGCACGTCGAGATCCTTGGAGGGAAGATCGCGACCACCGAGTTCAGCGTGTACGAGAGGGAAGACATGCTCGACTTCCTGGCCACGAAGGAGGCGTTCAAGGGGGCCATGGCGGAGGCAGGGCTGGCCCCAGGCAAGCTGAGCCTGGCGGAGGTGCACGACGCCTTCTCCGTGGTCGGCGCGCTCTCACTGGAAGCCATGGGGTACTCGAAGCGCGGCCAGGGCTCCAAGGACGCCAAGGCAGGGAAGTACTCGATGGACGGCGAGCTCCCCATCAACACCTTCGGGGGGCTGAAGGCCCGGGGGCACCCGGTTGGCGCGACCGGGATGTACCAGATAGCGGAGGCCTTCCTCCAGCTGGCTGGGAAGGCGGGGAAGAACCAGGTGGAAGGGGCGCAGTACGCCGCCACCCAGAACATCGGAGGGGTGGACTCCACCAGCGCGGTGCACGTCTTCGGGAGGGCTTCGTAGTTGGCCATACAGTACTGGAGGATAAGGGACAGGTACTACCGGCTCATCGGGAGCAGGTGCGGGGCCTGCGGGTCCGAGTTCTTCCCTCCTGTCTACAGGTGCAAGAAGTGCGGGTCCGAGGACATCGCCGACAGGGAGATGCCCAGGACAGGCAAGATACTGACGCACACCCTGCTCCACGAGCCGCTCCCAGGGTTCGAGGCCCTGGCCCCGTTCTACCTCGCCGTGGTGAAGCTCGACAACGGGGCGAAGGTGCTCACCCAGATAGTCGACTCACCCCCTGATGCGGTGAAGTCGGGGGCCAAGGTCAGGGCGGTTGTGAGGAGGGCCAAGGTGGACGGAGACTCGGGGCAGATCTTCTACGGCTACAAGTTCGTGGTGGAGTAGGCCGCTCAGGGCGCCTCCCGCATGACGACGTTGCTCTTCCCGTAGGGCCCGACGACCTCGAACCCCTCCCTCTCGAACATCGACTTCGTCCCGAACCAGGCCGCCAGCGCCCCCCTGTGGGTAATCGGATACGCCTCCACTGTCCCTCCACCCCGGGCTCTGATGGAGTGAGTCCAGGGCGGCCGCCAGGGCCAGCTTGGCGACCTCTCTGCGCCGGTACGCCCTGTCGACGGACAGGCAGGTGACCCTCCAGATCTTCTCCCCTCCGTCAGGCCCGAGGGCCTTGTAGCTTCTGGCCACGTCGACCCTGGGGAGCTCCTCCCTGGGGCCGTACTGGCACCACCCTACGGGCTCCGCGCCGTCGTACACCAGGATGCCGTGGGCCCGCCCCTGCTCGACGAGAGGCTTCTTCTCGTCCCGGTTCCTCCTGGCCTTCCGCTCCAAAGGCCACCCCCTGGTCTCCTTCGGGGGCCGCTCCCGCTGATAGTAGATGCACCAGCAGACCCCCCACTCGCCATGCTTGCCGAAGAGCTTCTGGAAGTCGGGCTAAGTCTCCTTCGAGAGCTCCCGCGTGTAGAAGTCGGGCCGGGGCACGCCCTGGCATGCGGCCGGGGGCGTTAACTGCGTCGCGCCTGAGCCAAGGGATCCCGGAGAGCCACGACAGTTAAGACGAATGCGGCGGCAAGGGTGCGGGGCGATGGCATACACAGAGCTCGTGCTCGCGTCATTCCTGCTCATAGCGCTGGCCTCGGTCCTGATATCCAGGAAGGTCAAGACGCCCTATACCATCCTCCTGGTGCTGATGGGGCTGATCCTGGCCGCCGTCCCTGTGGCGGGGTTCACCGGGCTGACAGGCTTCTTCACGACCCTGGCGAACGAGCAGCTGTTCGTGGGGCTCGTCCTCCCGCCGATACTCTTCGAGAGCGTCATGAGCATCAAGGCTGCCGACTTCCGGGCGGTCTACAGGCACGCCTTCGTGATGGCCACCGTGGGGGTCCTGATCTCCGTCCTGGTGGTGGGGGTGGTCCTGTGGAAGGTGGTCGGCTTCTCCCCGCTCGTGTCCTTCCTCTTCGCCGCGCTGATCTCTCCCACGGACGTGGCCACGGTCCTCGAGGTCTTCGCCAGGGTGAACGTCCCGTCGAAGCTCGCCGCCCTGGTGGAGATGGAGTCTGTCTTCAACGACCCGACAGGCATCGCCGTGTTCACCGTCGTCCTGACCTCTTCGGCGGCCGCAGGCCTTCAGCCGGTGAGCGCCCTTGCCACCTTCACCTACATCCTCACGGCAGGGATGCTCGTCGGGTTTGGCGTGGCCTGGGGGGCGCGCCAGGTCCAGCCATTGGTCACCGACGCGGTGACCCAGGTGGTGCTGACTCTGGTGGCGGTCTACGGCTCCTTCGCCCTGGCATCGGCCATAGGGGCGTCGGGGCTGATAGCCGTCGCCGTCACGGGGCTCTTCTACGGGAACACGGTCCTGCTGAACATAGAGAGCAAGAAGGTGGGGGACGTCACCAGGGAGTTCTGGAGCATCATCGCGTTCGTGGCGAACGCCGCGGCCTTCTTCTTCATCGGGGTCAGCACCAACATATTCCTCCTGGCCACGAGCGTGGGCGCGTTCGTGGTGGCCTACGGGGTGGTGGTCATGGCCAGGATAACGTCGGTCTACCCTATCCTCAGCATCATGAAGGTGGAAGGGCGGGAGACCGCCTCCAGCTGGATGAACGTCTCGACCCTGGGGGGGATGAGGGGGGCCCTGGCCATAGCCCTCGTCTCCGCCGTCCCCCTGGCGGCCAGGCAGCCCGTGGCGACCCTGACCTTCGGCGTGGTGATGCTGAGCATCCTCCTCCAGGGGCCCCTCCTCGAGCGCTACGCCAACAGGGTGTTCGGCCACCAGGAGACCCTGCAATCAGGCGAGGCTGACGAGGCGCCCCCGGCCCGGAGGCCGGCCCAGACCTCCGCGGAGCCTTTATCACCGGAGCCCGAAGAGCGGGACGACGATGAGCTTCGATGAGATAGTCAGGCTGGGGCAGCAGAGAGGGTTCTTCTTCAAGACGGCGGAGAGCTACCCCAACACCCCGGCCGGGTTCCTCGACTACGGGCCCCAGGGGGTCGGCCTGAAGAACAGGATGGTGGAGCTCTGGCGCCGCGTGGTGGTCAAGAGGGACGGGATGCTCGAGATAGACGGGTCCCAGATACTCCCCAGGGCGGTCTTCGAGGCGTCGGGGCACCTCTCCAGCTTCACCGACCCCTTCGTGAAGTGCGCGAAGTGCGGCTCCGTCTTCCGGCCGGACAAGCTCATCGAGGAGAAGACAGGCAAGGGGGTCCCTGAGAAGCTCGGCGACGCCGAGTACGACCAGGAGATGGAGCGGTCCGGGGTGAAGTGCCTGAAGTGCGGGTCCAGGCTCTCCGGGACGACCAGGTTCAACATGATGTTCAAGGTGGGGATCGGGCCCGCCCAGGAGGAGGCCTACCTGAGGCCGGAGACCTGTCAGAGCATATTCGTCGACTTCCCGCTACTCTTCAAGACCCAGAGGGTCAAGCTCCCCGTGGGGATCGCCCAGGTGGGGCGGAGCTTCAGGAACGAGATCGCCCCGAGGCAGGCGCTGATCAGGCTCAGGGAGCTCAACCAGGCGGAGGTGGAGGTGTTCTTCAACCCGAAGAAGGCCGACGACCCGCGCTTCGACGCTTCGCTGGACAAGGCCCTGTCGTTCAGGCTCCCGGACGGGACGGACGCGAGGATGACCGTGGGCGAGGCGAGGGAGAAGGGGGTGGTCCCGCACAAGCTGGCGGGGCACTATCTGGCGCTGATCGCGGGGTTCTACGAGGACGCCGGCATCGGACCAGATGCCATCAGGTTCAGGGTCCTGGCAGAGGAGGACAGGGCGTTCTACTCGAGGGCTGCCTTCGACCTCGAAGCGAAACTCTCCTGGGGGTGGGTGGAGCTGGTGGCCTGCAACTACCGGGGGGACTTCGACCTCGGAGGGCATGCGAGGGTGAGCGGGAGCAACTTCACAGTAGACGACGACGGGGAGAAGGTCCTTCCGCACGTCTTCGAGCTGTCCCTCGGCATAGACAGGAGCATGTTCGCCGTGATGGAGTCGTCGATGAAGGGGGAGGGGGAGAGGAGGGTGATGGCGCTGCGGCCCTACCTGTCTCCAACCCAGGTGTGCGTGTTCCCGCTGGTGAACAAGGACGGACTGCAGGAGGGGGCGCGGAGGGTCTACGAGGACCTCAGGGAGTCCTTCGACGCTTTCTACGACGAGTCCGGGGGGATAGGGAGGCGCTACGCCCGGGCGGATGAGGCCGCGGTCCCCGCCTGCGTCACATTCGACTACGACTCGCTGAAGGACGGGACCGTCACCCTCCGCGACAGGGACACGAGGGCCCAGGAGAGGGTGTCTGTACCCGAACTAAGGTCGAGGCTCGCGGAGCTGACCCGCAGCCCCGCTATAGGGAAGAGAGGGCCAGGTAGATAGCCAGGGCGGCCCAGGCCCCGGCTACCGTCGAGAGGACGTTCACTATGTTGTTCTCCACGAACGGGGAGCCCCGGGTGGCCCTCGTCTTCTCCCCGCAGTGCTTCAGCGCCTCGGTGGGTTTCAGGCAGACCACGCAGTGCCCCCTCCTCTGGACCGCGGCGCCGGCCAGGCTGTCGGCCAGCGCCCCGAAGAGGCCGCCGCCGAGGCAGGCGGGGATCGTCAGGTACGGGTCTTGGAGGACCCCCAGCGAGAGCGCGATCACCCCGATGACCACCGAGGCGACCATGGCGCCCGCGAACCCGAGCGGCGAGACCCCCCCTGACGTCCCAGGCGACACGGCCTTCGACGGGTTGGTGATCAGCCTGGGCTGGGAGCGGCTGAGGAGCCCGAGCTCAGTCGCCGCCGTGTCGGCCGCCGAAGCGGAGACCGCGCCGAGGAACATGGCGGCCAGGGGCTGGCCGGGCTGGACGAGGTTCCAGACGGCGATGATGGACGCGAGCCCCCCGTTTGCCAGTATGTGGGGCCAGTTGCGGGCGCCCCCCTTCCCCTGGGCGCCCCCCAGCCGCCTCTTGTAGCCGTACTTGTAGAGGGTGAAGGCGACCCCGAGGACGAAGAAGACAGCGACGACCACGAACCACTGGAGGCCGCCCCCGTAGATCACAGAGAACCCCACCGCGGCGCTGGCCAGGAACCCCCTCGAGTCGATGGCCCTCGCGACCACGGCAGCCAGGGCCACGGCCAGGACCAGGAAGAACTCGACCACGGCCCACACGAAGGTGATCAATGTCGTCCCCACCCGCCTTGGCGGTGTTAAATACGCAACTGACCGTTAACTTCGTCCATTATGCTATAGGCGAAGCCTGCCCGTCTTGGTGGCGGCCGAGCTCTTTCTCCAATCCGCAGCCTGACTGAACTCGTGAGGAACCTGGCGGGTGAGGCCTCGGCCACGGGTGACAGGGTGGACATGCGGCTCGAAGAAGAGGAGGAAGGCGCATTCTCCCCTCGGTTGGACTTATCAGACGCCAATAGGCTTGAGTTCGGTAAGCGATGCTAGCAGGGGTGAAGGCCAATTTGAGCAATAACGAAGCATTCAACTTCGACGAGAAGGCACGGGATACTGTGAAGAGGGCTAAGCTGGTCTTTTTTAGGCTGAGTCAGCTATAGCCTCTTGTTCTATCTCGCGGTAGAGTCTGTAAAGCGGATACACCGATACATCGTCGAATCATAGGGTGGCACATCAGACGGCGCAAGGCCGCCACAGGAAGGAAACGTCGTTTCAGCTGTCGAGAGGCCTAAGACACAAGTGATTGGGGAGAACCCTGCAGGAGAACCGGTGGAGGCATTCGATAACCTGCTAGCAAAGGCATGTGCCCTTTGCTACGAACTGAACCGAGGGCACGGGTTCACGGACGGAAACAAGAGAACCTCGCTTATGTCAATGGTCCTGATGCTCTGGATCAACGGGGCAGACATGATCTTGCCTCGTGCCATGACGAAGTATCTTCTCATGGTCGCAGAGGATCGGATGACCGAGAAAGAGTTCCTGAACGCGATCCGGAGATATGCCTACTCAAATCGCTTCGTGGGCGTGTGGAAAAGATACAGATACAACAAGCTCCCTGAATTGGTCTATCAGTTCTATAGACGCGCTCCGGGACTTTGGTATGTTCATCGGATGAACATCGACTGGTTAGGTGCTGGAAATGAAGAAGCTCTGAATCGGTTCTGGGATGAGGAAGAACCTTGGGAAGAGCGGGGGTATCCAAAAGGCGATGTCGAACTTGGCATTGAAGGGGCGCTGCCCGAACTTGTCAAAAGAGGCCTCCTGACCGAAGAGTAAATGCCGCTTGGCTCAAAGAACAGCGTCAATCCCTTTCACCATCTGACGCTCGGTACCATAGGTTCTCGCTGTGGCATGGATCGCTTATCCTGGGTCCCTGAGGCGCGCCCCATCAGAATCTGGCGAAGCTCGAGAAGTCTCCAAGGATGCGCGAGCCTGGGAGTGACCATCAGTCCCGTTGCCCTGGGGCACGAGATGAAGGACGGCGAAGGCCGTGCCGGAGTGCAGGGCCCCTCTCCAGTCATGGGCCGAGGGGCAAGGCTATTCAATAAATACGCACTACCGGGCATGAACATCGTGCCGAGGATACTCTACGGGGTCAGCCCCATAGGGCTGGGGCACGCCACCCGGTCCCTGGTGGTAGCCAGGGAGCTGGAGAGGAGGGGGGCCGAGGTCATGATGTTCTCCGGGGGGAAGGCGGCCGAGTTCCTGAGGGGGTGCGGCGTGGCGGTGGAGGACTTTGTGGAAGACGCCGGGCCGAAGGTCGTCGGGGGAGAGATGAAGAACGCGGCCGCCTGGTACGTCAGGTCTTGGCTCGCGCAGCGGAGGAACGTGCCGAAGGCTCTGAGGCTGGCGGGCGCCTTCGCCCCGGACGTGGTGGTGTGCGACGAGGAGTTCTCAGGCACGGTCGCGGCTGGGGAGCTGGGGGTCAGCCGGGTCTTCATAGCCGACGAGCTGGAGCTCGGCTTCGCCCGCGGACGCGTGGCCCGGGCGATAGAGAGGAGGGTGGAGAGGTGGTACGGGGGGCTACTCGACGCCGTGGACATGCTGATAGTCCCCGAAGAGGGGAAGGACGCCGGGAACAGGCGGTACGTGGGCCCGATCGTGCGGGCTACGACGGCGGGGTGTCTCGAGGTCCGGAGGAGGCACGGCCTCCCTGAAGGGAGGATGGTGCTGGTGAGCCTGAGCGGGAGCGGCGCCGGGAGGGAACTCGCGTCCAGGGCCCTGGACGCCCTTGGTTCCGTGCAGGGGGGCCGTCCCTCGCTGGTCGTGACAGGGAACAGGGGGCCGAAGTTCCATGGCGAAGGGGTCTATGACCTCGGGGTGGTGAGGGACAACCAGGACCTGGTCGCCTGCGCGGACCTGGTCGTCTCGACCGCGGGGAAGAGCACGATAGACGAGGCGGCCGCAGCGGGGACCCCCATCATCGTCGTCCCCATCAGGAACCACGCGGAGCAGGAGAGGAACGCGGCGGCGTTCGGCTACTCGGCGGGGGACTCGGCCAGGCTGAAGGAGCTGATACCGTTGAAGCTGTCAGCCAGGGAGGGAGCCAGACCCTGCCACGGCGAGGTCAAGGCGGCGGAGCTCATCATGTCGCTAGCCTAGCCCCGCGGGCCGCACGGCAGCAGGTCAGGGCGCCCTGCGGGCCTCGGCTTCCTTCTCCTGGACCTCGCGGAGCGAGGAGATCAGCGCTTCGTCGGTCGGAATCCCGGACAGCGCCAGCACGAGTTGCTCCTTCCTGGCCAGCTCGACGGCCAGGGGGTCCACCTCCCTCGGTCCGTGGATCACCACCATCCTCGGCTTGAGCTGCGACACCCTGATGGCGACCAGTGGGCTCCTCCCCATCCCCACCTTGGTGAAGACCAGTGCCCGCTCGGTGGTGGCCCCGAATATCCTGTAGAAGTCGTAGCCAGAAAGGGCGTAGATCGTCTTTATGCTATCGACGACAGTGTACCCGTAGAGCTTCACCTCGTCGGGGTCCCCCGCGAGGACAGTCGCGTCCAGGGCGCGGAGTAGCTTCGAGGCCTCGAGGGGGGCCGGGAACTCGCCTATGGAGAGTATCGCCTGGTCGTCCCCGCTTGAGACGAGCTTGGAGACCACCCTCTCCTTCCCCTCGTCGAGCCTCACCAGGGCCTCGACGTACTTCTTGACGAACTGCACCCCCGGGGAGGGCCTGCGGCCCGACTCGTAGTCGCTGAGGACAGATGCGGAGATCCCGAGGGCGCGCGCCAGGGCGACCTGCTTGATCCCGAGCCTGTCTCTCCATGCCCTCATGGCCCGCCCTGCGTCTGGGCTGGCGACCACGTCCCCGGCTATGCGCGCCAGAGCGTCGCTGGCTGGTGGTTCCATGGAGTTAGCCGGTTGACGTAGGACAGATAAGCCTTTGGCGAACTATTCGCCCCCACGAGGCCTCTTCGCCAGAGCGGCGACCTGCTCCTTCAGCGACGCCACGCCATGCCTGACGGCAGGTTCCTCTCTGGCGAGCCCCAGCTGCCTCACGAGCCGCTCCCCCAGGAGCCGACCGTCCCCCGAGGTGAGGGTGGAGAGGCTGTCCTTGGGGCGGGGACGAAGGAGGGCCGTGACCCCGTCCACAAGCTCTTTGCCGAGGAACGAGTAGCATTCGGCGAGTTCCTTGCGGGTCACAAGCTCCTCGGCCTTGGCCGAGAGGATCTCGGTCTTGGCGGCGGACCACTCGGACTCCCCTGACATACCTCTTGCCCGGAGTATGTCGTGCAGGACCGTCACCCCCTCCAGCCTCGCCCCGCACCCTGCCCGGCTGGCCGCCTCCAGGCCTGCCCCGGCTGCTACGGCCTCGAAGCTCTTCGCCGCGCCCTTTGAGAGCGCCCGGAGCTGGGACAGCAGGTGGCTGGGGGACGGGACAGTCTCGCTGGCGAGGAGGAATGCGCCAGCGAACTCTTGGCTCGCCGCGAGGAGCCAGAAGTCGGCGTCGATGAGGGTCCCCTTCTCGAGCGCATCCTCGGCCCTCCCCAAGGCCTTCAGGGCCGAGCCCAGGCGCGCCGTGCTCGCCGCTTCGGCCGAGGAGGAGAGGGTCGCCGAGCTCGTGGCTATGGCTGTGGAAAGAACCAGAGTGGTGTCGCGGACCGGCTTCGCCGAAGCAACAGAGAGGGCGCGCTCCGGCTTGGGTCTCAGCACCTCGTCCTCGGTGACAAAGGCCGCGTCGACGAACACGTCGCCCAGCTTGAGGGACGTCCCAGGCCGCGGCTCGTCGGTCACTATCAGGATGTCGAACTCGCAGCTGTACCTCTGAATCCCCCTCGACGCGCATCCCACCAGGGCGACCGCCGAGTCGAGGTATGTGTCGAGGATCGGCCTCAGGTGCTCGGCCACTGGCCCGGTCTTGCCTTTCATGAGGGAGTCGCCTTTCTGCAGCTCTGAAAACGACCTATGAAAACGTGCCAGAGGGCCGGTCGCGCGACTCCTGCCGCTCTAATTCTGTTCGATAATTTGAATGTGCGTTGAAATTCCTATAAAAGAGGCTAAACACATAAATATGTGTCAGGGAGGGAGTTCCATGTAAGTATTTCGCTAGTGGTAGATTTGTTCGCAGACAAAGACTTCTCGCGACTGATGCGCCTGCAAAAGGCAATGGACAAGTGTCCCCGATGCGGCAAGGGTCCAATGATCGTCGACTCTGCAGGGGGGGAGCTCTTCTGTGGCGCATGCGGTTTCGTGGTCAAGGAGAAGATAGAGGAGATCGGGCCC
>JAJZIG010000055.1 GCA_021851265.1 archaeon
CTGACACGGGGGCCGACTATCCCCACGCTCAGGTAGACTGTGCCCAAAGCGGAAAGAACCCCCATGTCAGGCCGGCACTTTCGGGGCGCCGGAGTTTGGGCACTAGATTATTAAGAAGGGCAGGGATGAAGCCGCCAGTCATGGCCAGGGCCGTCGAGACCAAGCAAGAACGTTCGCCCCCGCTCACCGAGGCCGAGGTCGAGGAGGCCAGGGCGAGCCGGAAGGAGATCGGGGCAGGCAAAGCCAGAAGATTCGACAGAGCGCAGGACGCGGCAAAGTGGCTAGACTCGTCCTAGATTGGCCTGGAGCATCGTCCTGACCCCGACTTTCAAGCGGGGGTACAAGAAGAAAGACGAGAGGATGAAGGGGCGGGTTCTTGAGGCGATCCACGTCCTCTCGGCGTCCGAGGACCCGAGGAGGTTCGGGGTCCCCAAGCACGGGCAGCTTAGAGGGACGTTCGCATACGAGCTCGGCAGCTCTAGCAGGATCCTCTATGCGGTGGACCCACGGACCAGGGAGATACTGTTTCTCAGGACGCGCGCTCATGCCGAAGTTTACCGGGAATGAAGAGAGCGTCAGAGTCCAGTTGGCATTTTTCGGACCAGTTGGCGAAGCTCGTTTACTTTAGAAAGCATACCCTCGAACTCTTGAGGCGACTTCCGATACAATGCCTGCGCAGCTTTAACAAGCTTCGCATCGAAGAGCGCAACGAGCTCACCAAGCTCACGAGGGTCGCTCTCGACGGGACGCTTGTACTGAGCTCTGATTCTCACGCTTTCAAGATACAACCCGGCGAAATCGACGAATATCTCAGGAAGCTTCCCAAGACTAAGAGGGACGTCCCACTTCTGCATCATTCGCTCCCGCTCCTTGGCCCAGGCGTCGGTGGCGGGACCCCGCTCCTCGACCCTATGCGCCCACGAGGACTGCCCTTGGCTCGGCCTATGGCTTCTGGCCCTTGGCCTTGGCTCCCTTCTTCAGCTCCCCTGCGCCCCTCCCCTTCTCGAGGGTGATCTGGCCCTCAGAGACGTAGAGCACGATCTCATCCCCCTCCTTCCATTGGAACCCCTCGACTATCGGCCGCGGGAGGGTGACCCTCAGGCTGTTTCCGGTCTTCCCGAGGAGGACTCGGAAGATTACTGGCACTGATGCCGCTGGTTATTACGACGATAAAAACGCCAGTTGGTATGTTTTTTGGTAGATTTGAGTCAACAAGTTGAGACACAGGCTGCTGGCCCCCCGGCGGCGCACGGCAGGCCGCCCTCCCTGAGCCTGTCGTCTCGCTCCACGGACGGCCGCTGAGGGCGGCCGGTGCGGCAAGCCAGGTTCTGAGGGCGTGGCTTGTCAACTTCCGGCATGGCATCGGTCAATTCGGTTCGCTCGCAGACGATATATCATCTGTGTAATTACACAGGTGATAACGTGGCGTCCCAGGCGCAGGCACCCGCTGTCTTATCAAGGCCCTTCCGGTGGGACGACCTGGGTTTCGAACTGTACGACATAGAGCTGGAGGATGCGGCCGTCGACAAGTGACGGGGACCCCCTCGAGGACATGCTCGAGGAGATCGCGAAGGTGGCCCAACGGGGAGCCGGCGACCCTGGACCCGAAGTGGAGAGCGACCCCGGTGAGCTCATCGAAGGGGCCGACGAAGTGACCTTCATCATGGTGGCGCCGGGGCGGACCAGGATGGACCTCGACGTCAAAGCCGAAGACGACAGGCTCCGGGTCGAGTCTTACGACTTCAAGATAGTCAAGCCGTTGCACTGTGTCGTAGACCCGTCGACGGCTAAGACCACCTACGTGAACGGGGTACTGAGCGTCCGCGTGGCCAAGAGAATCTGACGGGGACGGGATTTAATTACATCCGCCGCGTCATGGCAACATGGCTGTCTACGGCAACAAGCGAGCCCTCTCTGCGGCGGACGGGTTCGACGACATATTCGAGATGGTGAAGGCAGCCACGGAGCGGTCTCTGGGGATGCACAGGGCAGGGCTGACCTTGGTGCTTGGGGACATCCCCAACTCGGTGGGCGCTTACCACGAGATGGGCTCTAACGCCATAGTGATGAACAGGAACCTCCTCAGGATAGTGGAGGGGGTCTCCAGGTCAAAGGTGAAGCGGAACTCCTACGTGTTCATGATCCTCCTCCACGAGTACCTCCACAGCCTCGGATACACCAGCGACCATCAGGTGAGGAAGCTCTGTGAGCAGATCAGCGGCGAGTACCTGGGACGGGGGCACATGGCCGCGATGATGGCCAGCGCGCCTCTCGACAGGTTCTTCCCAGACCTGGGCAGGTTCACGCTCTTCAGGGACAAGGGAGAGTACGAGACGGTCAGCCGCTTCGACTCGTCGAGCACCACGTATATCGCATGACGCTCCCCGACGTGCAGCCGCGGAAGGTCCCGGCGCGCTAGCCCTCGGTTTCCGGACCGCGTCCGACCTTCGCGGCGCTCCACTCGTCCTTGGTCGCCACAGCCACCACCAGAGCGAAGCCTGCGGCTGCGACGACGATCATGGAGGTGGCAGACTGGCCTGCGGCCACAGTGAAGCTCGAGCTTTCAGAGACGATGCTGACCTGGTGTCCGCTGTCGACTGTCACGCTGAAGACGTAGCTCCCGGGGGACGGGGGGCTCGACGCGTACAGGAGGCACTGCGCTCCCTTGGCGCAGGGCTTCGTCGCCCCGGCTATCTTGGTACCGTTGTCGGTGAGCTGCCACCGCGCGCTCGCCCCGCACTCCGGAGTGATCGACGCGGAGACGGTCGCGCCGGAGGCGTAACTCCCTGTTGGGAGGTCGAATGTCACGACACAGGACGTTTGGCTGGTGGAGGTGCTGGCGGTGGAGGTCGTCACCGCGGTGGACGACGTCTCGGACGTAGAAGTGGACTGGGAAGTGGACTGGGAAGTGGAAGTCGTGGTGACACTCTCGGTGGTGGTCGTCGAGTTCGTGCTGCTGGCCACGGCGGTATGGGTGGTGGAAGCAGTCGACGCCGTTGCGGTGGTGCTGGTCGAGTTGGTGGTGCTCGTAGAGTCGCTCGTGCTGGTGACCGTGGAAGAAGTAGTGGCATGCACCGTCGCGGTGGTCTGGGAATGGCCCCCGCCCGAAGACTGATTGGATACTGCAAGCGTGGTGGATGCAGTGGTCGCCGACGAGGACGAGCCGCTGGTGACCACGGACCCGGTGGCTGTGAACGTCCGTCCGCTGTGATGGCCATAGGAGAAGTTGCTGGCCGCAGCCCCCGAGTAGGGTATTATGACGCTGCTGACCACTACGACGACCGAGACTATGTTTATCCCGACCATGACGAGGGTCGGCATCGCCATCTTCATCTGCATCTGGTGCACCCCGCCGCCATCATAGCGCCCTTCTCCGCGCCTCCCATGTCTCCGTGGCGAGGAGGGTCACTATCAGGACGTTCACTATCATCCCCGCGGCCGCCATCCCGGGGGCGAAGGTCGTGTCGAGCCCGCTCTCGAGCATCCCGACGATGGACACCACGATCCCCGCGTAGACCCCCTTGATCCAGTGCTTCTCCGACCAGAGCAGGTAAGCCGAGATCACGTAGGCGAGACCGAGGGTGACTATGACCGCCCCGACGACGTTCAAGAGCCCCTGCGATGGAGCGTTCCCCGTGGAGAGGTCCACCAGGAAGGTCCCCTGAAGATAGACCGGGGCGAAGATTATCCCTATGCCGACGCCGTAGAAGAAGACCGCGGCGACGGCGCAGACCAGTGCCGCCACCACGGTCGGGCCCTTGAAGAGGAGGCTGTTGCTCTCAGCAACCCTCATCTCCTTGCTCTCTTCTTCTCTCTCTATCACATCACTGTTCCTCGGACAACCGGTGGACGGACTTCAAGGTTGTTAGATATGCGTTGCCGTCGACCCTAACCGCGGGCCCGAGGGTCAGGGTTCCACCAATCGGAGGGCACAAGACCGGGAAGCTGTAAATACGTCTCCGGTCGCGCGCCGCCGAGCTCCTATAGCACCCCTACAGTTCGGTGTCGTCGCCCTCGACATCCTTGCCTCCTGGACAAGGATGATACTCGCCCTAGGCCTCAGCATAATCTTCGCGCTCATAGTGGGGATCTGGGCCGCCAGGAGCAAGAAGGCTGAGAGCGTGATCCTCCCGCTCCTCGACATCTTCCAGTCGGTACCCGTCCTCGGCTTCTTCCCATTCGTCATAGCAGCGGTCTACGGGGTGTTCCCTGACTTCATCGGGGCAAACCTGGCGGTGATAATCCTCATCTTCACGAGCATGTCCTGGAACATAGCATTCGGGGTGTACGAGGCGGTCAAGGCCATCCCTCAGGACTACTTCGACCTTCTTGACGTCGCCAGGGCTGGGACCTGGCAGAGGATAAGGAGCATCTACATCCCCGCGTCGATGAGCCGCGTCGCCTACAACACCCAGATCTCCTGGGCTGTGGGACTGTTCTTCCTGGTCGCCAGCGAGATAATCAGCCTTGGGACCAAGAACGTCCCCATCCAGTACGGCATAGGCGTGGCCGTCGAACAGTTCACGGGACCCCCGTTCGAATATGGCAACTACGTGCTCCTCGTCGTCGGGATAATCGGGGCGGTGATCGTGTGGCGATTCCTCTTCCTTAGGGAGTTCGCGCTCTGGTCCGAGAGGTTCAAGATGATGGAAGAGCCCAGAGAGACGCACAGGGACCCGATCATGCGGGCCTACTCCTGGGTGAGCGCCAGGAGCGTCTCGAAGCTCTTCCTGCTCACCCAGGGGAGAGGGGTGACCAGGTTCACCTCCGCCATCTCGCGTTTCAGCCGGGGCCTCAAGTACGCCGTCGCTATATTCGCGGCCATATTCCTGGGCCTCATCCTAGTGGCCGCGGCGTCTTCGGGTACCCTGTACCTGGGGGCCATCCCCTCCCTCCAGTCTATGGCTGCCACCGAGTCGTCGGTCCTAGTGGCCCTTGCGTACTCCTTCGTGAGGGTCTGGTACGTCGTGGCGATCTGCATAGCCGTCGGCCTTCCTATGGGGGTCGCGATATCCCTCAACTTCAAGCTCTACGACACCGTCTCCCCCCTGCTGGAAGTGATATCCTCGATCCCCGCCCCTATCCTCCTCCCCCTGATAGTGCTGATACCCGTGATCGGACACGAGCCTGAAGCGGTCGCCGGGATAGTGATCTTCCTGTCCATATTCTGGTACATCGTGTTCAACGTCATGGCCGGCGTCAGGACCATTCCGGGGGACCTGAAGGACCTGCCTCACGTCTTCGGGGTCGGCAGGCTGTCAGCCTGGAGGAACGTCTACGTCCCCAGCGCCCTGGCCGCGCTCGTGACAGGGGCCATCACGGCTGTGGGAGGCGCCTGGAACGCCCTCATCATAGCGGAGTACTTCCAGCCTAATCCCTCGCAGGGGCCGATCACCCAGGTGGGGATCGGCATAGGGAAGACGATTACGATAGCGACCGACTCGGGGAACCTCGAGGTCCTGTTCTTCGCGGTGGTCAGCATGACCATCCTCATCGTGGCATTCAACCTCACGGTCTGGAGGAGGCTCTACCACAACGTCACCAAGCGGTATACGTATAACCGCTAGGCGAAGGTGGCCGCGATGTTGTCGCAGCAGCAAGCCCAGCCGCTCGCGGGGACGACGATCGTGGCGGTCGAGCACGTGAACCTAGACTACCACAAGGAGCGGGAGCCGCTCCCTGTCCTCGTCGACGTCTCCATGACCGCGAAGAGGGACGAGCTGGTGGCCATCACCGGTCCGTCGGGTTGCGGAAAGTCGACCCTGCTGCGCATAGTCGCCGGGCTCATCAGGCCCTCCGCGGGGAAGGTGATGGTCCTCGGCTCAGAGGTCAAGGGCCCCCGGGCGGACGTGTCCATGGTGTTCCAGAACTTCGTCCTCCTCCCGTGGCGGACGGCCCTCGAGAACGTGCTCTTCGGCCTGAGCCCCCGCAAGGACCTCACTGAGGAGCAGAAGCGGGAGAAAGCCAAGGCGGCCCTCGAGGTAGCCGGGCTGTCGGGCTTCGAGGATGTCTACCCGGGGGAGCTCTCCGGGGGGATGAAGCAGAGGGTAGGGGTCGCCAGGGCCTTAGCCACGGAGCCGAGGGTCATGCTCCTTGACGAGCCCTTCAGCTCCCTCGACGACCTCACCGCCGAGCGCCTGAGAAAGGAGACGTACACCCTCCTGATAAACCCCCAGACATCGGTCCAGAGTGTGATACTCGTGAGCCACAACGTCGAAGAGATAATCGAGCTCGCGGACAAGGTGGTGGTCCTCTCCGGCAGGCCGGCCCGGGTGGTGGGCGAGGTGGAGGTCAAGATGCCGAGGCCGCGGAACAAGAAGTCTGAAGAGTTCTTCCAGTGGGTAGACAAGGTGTACACCCTGCTATCATGAGCGTTGGTGCTCACCTTAAATCACAGTCAGGACCGTTGTGGAGAACGGCGTAGTTGACCGAGACGAGACCCCTCCCGACGGCGCTGATGATGCCAGGCAACGTGAGGGCCGGCCAGGTGATCAGCCTGGTCGAGATAGCCGGGAGCATCGGGGGGAAGGTCGACGTCCCGAAGCTCGCTGACGAACTCGGAGCTGACATCGCGGTACTGCTTCCTATCTTGGACGCCGCCGAGATGCTCGGCCTGGTGAGGACCGAGAAGGGGGACGTGCTGCTCACAGAGCTTGGCCTGAAGTTCCAGAAGACCACGCGGAACAAGATGAGGATGCTGAAGGACAGAGTCGCCACCATCGAGCCCTTCCGCACGGCCCTGGACCTGGTGTCGAGGAAGAAGGTCGTCACGGCCCAGGACGTCGCCGACTCGCTTGCGGAGATCGGCCTGAAGTGGCACTACAAGCCCGACCTCAACGAGGCGCTGGTGCGGACCCTCCTGATCCACTGGGCAATCTATGCCGACCTGCTGGGCTACGACGGGAAGTCTGGGGAGTTCAGGAAGGCTCAGCCGAAGCCGTAGGAGTGGACGGGCACCCCGTCCACGACCGTGGCGAAGGGCTTCACCTTCCGGAAGAGCGCCGGGTGCATCCCGGCCACGGCGGAGTCGAGGAGCGTAAGGTCGGCTGGGCTCCCCTCGGCGAAGGGGTGGTCGTCGAACCCGTTGGAAGCCGCCATGGAGGTGTACATCGACAGGGCCTCGTCCATCCCGATGGCCTCCTCCGGGACGATCCCGCCCCTGGTCATGGCGGACCAGACCCCGAGGATGGGGCTCAGGGACTCCACCGGGCAGTCGGAGCCCCCCGAGGCCACCAGCCCCTCCCTCAGCATGGACCGGAAGGGATAGAGGTCGCGGATCCTCTCTTCACCCAGCCTCTCCTGCGCCCAGGTGTCCGAGGTCACAAAGCACGGCTGGACCGCTGCCCTGATCCCGTGCCTGGCCATCCTGGACCTCAGGTCCCGGGGGATGAGTCCCGCGTGCTCGATCCTGTGCCTCCGCGGGTTGGTGGCCCCGGTCACCCTGGAGAGCGCGCCGATGGCCTGCTCGACCGCCCTGTCCCCGATGGCGTGGATGATCGCCTGTTGCCCCATGGAGTCGACCCGCTCGACCAGGGCGGCGAGCTCTTCGTCTCCGTACCCCAGAAGCCCCGAGTTCGACGGGTCGTCGGAGTAGGGCTCGCGCAGGGCGGCAGTCCTGGCGCCGAGGGACCCGTCGGCGAATATCTTGACCCCGTTTATCCTCGCCCGGGGGCCCGCGAGCTTCGGCCCGAGCTTCCCTTCGCCCAGGAGCCCCAGGGAGTCAGGGGGGACGTAGATCCTGTGCCGCAGGGCGAGCCTCCCCTCTGTGGCGAGGAGGGCCAGAGCCGCGAGCTCTTCGCGGAACCCGTCAGGGGAGACGATGGTGTGCAGGGCGGCGAGCCCCAGCCGGGCTCCCTCAGACTCGACCGCCTGCAGCCCGGAGGCGAGCTCCTCGGCGGTCTTCGGGATGCTCGCGCCGACCTCGGTCAGGGCCCCCTCCTTCACTATCCCGGTCAGCTCGCCGCCCTGGCCGCGCTCGAAGAGAGGCCCGGTCCTCGACCCCAGGCCGAGCCGGCTGATGGCAGCGCTGTTGAGCAGGGCCACGTGGCCGCAGACCCTGGTCACGGCCACCGGGTTTGCCGGGGAGACCCCGTCGATGTCCTCCTTGGCGGGCATCTTCCGGCCCGGGAAGGCCTCCTGGTCCCAGCCCATCCCCACCACCCACTCTCCGGGCTTCGCCCTGAGCACCCCGGCCTGGATCCGGAGGCGGAGGGCGACTACGCTGCTGGTCCCTCGGAGGTCGAGGTTCCGCTTCAGCCATGAGTATTCGAAAGGGTGGCAGTGGGAGTCGATGAGCCCGGGGAGGACCGTCCCTCCGTTGGCGTCCACCACCGCGGCGTCGGGCGGGACCGCGGGCTCCCCTCCCCGGTAGATCTTCTCGATGCGTCCACCCTCGCAGTAGACCCCTCCGGCCGAGGAGTCGAGGAAGGTGCAGTTCTTCAGGAGGAGCCCCTTCAACCCACGGCCCTCCTCGAGAACCGGGCCGCCCTGCGGTCGGACCCGGACGAAGCCAGCCCTCTGAAGTCGTCCGGGGAGTCTATGTCCAGCATTATCCCCGGCCTGGTGCTGACCCCGACAGAGAGCCCCGAGCTCGCCGCCGAGGCGAGGTGGTTCCAGAAGCTGTTGCGGTCGTAGCTCAGGCAGAGCCCCGCGGCCGCGGGATACAGGAGGGCGTTGGTCCCGTCGAAGGCAACGGACGGCGCGATGACGACCTCCGCCCCCCCGCCCCACAGACCGATGATGGCGCCGACGTCGGCAGAGGTCAGGAGCGGAAGATCCGATGGGAGGACCAGGACCGTATCCGCCCCGCTCGCCCGCGCCCCCGCCTCCACCGCGGCGTTCACCCCCGAGTCTCCTTCTTCGAGGACCCCCAGCGCCCCGCGGCTTTCTGCCAGCTCGAGGACGCCGCGGTCGGAGGACACCACGAAGCAGCTCTCTGCGAGGCCGGCCTCCACCACCGTGTCGAGGACGTCCTCGAGGAGCACCCTGCTGAACTCGTCCCTCTGCGGCTGCGACAGGAACCCGGACAGCCTCGACTTACCCCCGGACGACTTCACAGGTATCACCAAGGCCAGGCCTCTCAGGCGGCCAGCACCTCCCTGGCGACCCTGGCCGCGTCTGACGGCCCCCTCATCCTAATGTCTGCGGCGGCGCAGTCGAGCCCCAGGCGACGGATCTCGCCGGCCATCCCCCTGTCCTCGCTTGCTATCACCAGGGCGTCTGCGAACTTGGAGTAGAGCCTCGCCACCCCCAGAGAGCTGGAGGGGACCCCCGTGGCCCTCATCAGCTTCCCGGCCGGCCCGCTGAAGGGTCGGTTCCCGACCATTGGGGAGAGCGCCACCACCCTCCGCGCAGACCTCAGCAGCCTGACGAACCCTGGGACCGCCAGCTCCGGGCCGATGCTGGTGACCGGATTGGCGGGACAGACCACCACCCTGTCCGCCCCCCTGACGGCGTCCCTGACCTTGGCTGTGGGACGCGCGCGGTCTGCGCCCCTGTACCTCACTCCCAGGACCCGCGGGCGGCCCTTCTCCCTCACCCAGAACTCCTGGAGGTCAAGCTCTCCCTGTGGGGTGGAGATGATGGTCTGGACGGGCTCGTCGCAGGCCGGGAGGACGGCGCACCCTGCTCCTAGCCTGTCCGCCAGGGCCTCAGTCGCTTCGGTCAGGGTGCGCCCGTCCCTGAGCATCTGGGTCCTCGCCAGGCAGGTGGCGAGGTCCCTGTCCCCGAGCCTGAACCACGTCTCGACCCCTGCGCGGGCCATCTGGTCGAGCACCTGGAACGAGTCCCCCTGTATCCCCCACCCCCGGGCGCTGTCTGACATCCCGGCGAGGGCGTAGCATGCGATGTCGACGTCTGGGCAGACGTAGACCCCGTAGATCCAGGCGTTGTCCCCGACGTTGGCCACGACGGTCATGTCGACGCCCAGCGCCTGGACCCCCCGGAGGAGCTTGGCAGAGCCGGTCCCCCCGGCCAGGACGACGACCTTCATGGGCTCACCTGAACAGGTCCCTCGCCCTGGGCATCACGAGCGGCCTCACCCCGGTATCCCCCCTGGAGTAGCTCGCGCCCCTGACGATGGCCACGGGTGTCCCGCCCAGCTTCCCCAGCACGAGCTCCGCGGCGCCAGCGATCTCGTCGACCACGGCTGGCTGGGTCACCCTTAGCGTGTAGCCGAACTTGTCCCGCTTCCCCGCGTAGCGGACG
>JAJZIG010000056.1 GCA_021851265.1 archaeon
CTGGGGATGCTGGGGGTATCCAACCCTACCTTGGACGGGATGGTCGACCAGATGATAACGGCTGGAGCCTATGGTGCGAAGCTCACCGGGGGAGGCGGAGGAGGGAGCGTGATCGCAGTGGCCCCCGAGGCAAAGGAAAAAAACCTAGTTTCAGGGCTCACGGCGCGAGGGTTCGAGACGTTCATCGCCAAAGTACCTACCGAGGGAGTGAAAAGCTGGCTAGAGCGATAGTCGCGAAGCTGGGGGGTTCCGTGATCACGGACAAGTCGAAGCCCTTCTCCTATCGTCCGGACGTAGTCTCAGCGCTCTCCGAGGAGATCGCGTCTTCTGACCAGAAGGTCGTCGTGGTGCACGGCGGAGGGTCCTTCGGCCACGTCGTCGCGAAGCAGCACGGGCTAGGCTCAGACGCCGGCGAGGCGCCGGCGGTGGGGGTAGCCCAGACTAGGGCGGCAATGTACGAGTTGAACAGGATGGTCTGCAAGACAATGCTGGAGTTCAAGCTCAGCCCCTACCCGTTCTCGCCCTTCGACGCCGTAAGCCGGGCCGGAGGCGCGTCGGTCTCTTCCTGGCTGAAGGGCCTCCTCAAGGAAGGGCTCACGCCGGTCACCTTCGGGGACGTCGGGCTAACGCCGTCAGGGTTCAAGGTGATGTCAGGGGACGTGATTGTGCAAGAGCTGGCGAAGATGCTGGAGCCGGAGAGGGCTGTGTTCGCCCTAGACGTGGACGGCGTCTACGAAGAGAACACGCGGGTCATCATCCCTGAGCTGACCGCCTCCAAGGTCAGGCGGATGAAGGTGAAGGAAGGGGACGACGCCACCGGAGGTATGAGGCTGAAGCTGGAAGTGGCTGCCAAGATAGCCGCAGGAGGAACCAGCGTGTACTTCGTCTCTGGGTACAGGCGGAACGAGTTTTCCAAGGCCCTCCGGGGCCTAGACTTTTACGGCACCGTGGTCCGCGCTTAGGCTAGAGGCAGGGACCGGACAGGCATGCCCACCTTCCAGGACGAGATGAGGCGCGTGAAGGCTGAGGTAGACGCCCTGATACTCGACCAGATCCTGCCGAAGTCCAGCCCGATAAGGGAAGTCGACCTTCTCTACAGGATGATGCGGGACTACCCGTCGCGCCCGGCCAAGGGCATGAGGCCGTTCCTCTGCGTGGCCGCCTGCAGGGCCGCCGGAGGCTCAGAAGGCGACGCGGTGCTCACCGCCGCCTGCATAGAGCTCTTCCAGCACTGGATACTGGTCCACGACGACATAGAGGACGGATCCGAGCTGAGGCGCGGAGAGCCCGCACTGCACAGGAAGTACGGAGAGGCTCTGGCTCTCAACGCCGGGGATGCCCTCCATGCCCGCACCTGGGAGGCGCTCCTGAAGAACAGGGAGAGGATCGGCCTGGACCGGACGTTCGCGGTCATGGAAGAGTTCTCAAGGATGGTCAACGAGACGACCGAAGGCCAGCACATGGAGCTGGGATGGGTCGCGGCCAAGCGGTGGGACCTCGGGGAGAAAGACTACTTCGAGATGTGTACTCGCAAGACTTCGTGGTACACCGTCGCCAGCCCGTGCAGGATGGGGGCGCTGGTGGCCGGGGCCGGTGCGGGCGTGCTGACAGGCCTGAAGGACTTTGGGACCACCCTGGGGGTCGCCTTCCAGATCCAGGACGACGCGCTGAACCTGGTGGGGGACCAGAAGAAATACGGCAAAGCGAGGTCCGACGACATACTGGAAGGCAAGAGGACCCTGATGCTCCTCCACCTCCTCTCTGTGGTGTCCCAGAGCGAGAGGGACAAGGTCGTCGCAATCATGGACAAGGGCAGGGCACAGAAGACAGACGCCGACGTGGCATTCGTGCTGTCGACGATGGAGAAGTATGACGCTGTGGGGTTCGCCAGGAAGAAGGCGTCAGAGCTGCTCAAGCTGTCCCTGGCCACGCTCCGGGGCATAGATTGGAAGGGGGACAAGGAAGCCGTGTCCCTCCTGGCCTCATTTGCTAGGTTCGCAGTAGAAAGGGAATGGTAGCAGAATCGCTGGGGGAAGAGGCGCTCGCAGCCGTCGAGGAGGCTGCCCTTGTGAACGCTGCTAGGCACGGCGGGAAGGCCGAGGTGGGGGCCATCGTGGGGCGGATCCTGGCCGAGTTTCCAGACCTGAGGACCAAGGCGGGTCTGGTATCGAAGGAGGCAGCGGCAGTGGCCAAGAGAGTAAACGCCCTCGGCATAGCGGAGCAGGAGCAGCTAATCGCCGAGAGGTACCCAGATGCGGCAGCGCCCGTGGAGAGACAGGGTAGAGTCGGGCTCCCCGCGCTCCCCAACGCCGTGAAGGGGCAGACCGCCTTCCGGCTCCCTCCGGAACCGTCTGGCTACATGACGGTGGGGCACGCCATGGCATTCACCATCAACTACCTCTACAAAGAACAGTACGATGGAGAACTCTGGCTCCGATTCGAAGACACCAACCCGAAGAAGGTCCTCCCCCAGTACTACGACAGCTTCCGCCGTGGGATAGGATGGCTCTCGATCAAGTACGACCACGAGAAGAACGTGTCGGACGACATGGAGGCCATCTACGAAGCGGGGAGGAAGCTCCTCGAGCAGGGGGACGCCTATGCCTGCTCCTGCGACGAGGCGAGGGTGAAGGCGCTGCGGTTCGAAGGGACCCCCTGCGAGCACAGGGGGAGCTCGGTCGAGGCGAACCTTCGGGTCTGGGACGAGCTCCTGGCGAAGAAGCACAAGGACGGTGCCTACGTCATCAGGTTCAAGGGGGACATGAAGAGCCCCAATTACTCACTCAGGGACACCAACCTCTTCAGGACCATCTCATATCCACACCCACTTACCGGGAATAGGTACTCTCTGTGGCCGACATACGACCTAGCCAACGCCGTCGAGGACGAGATGTGCGGCATAACCCACGTCCTTAGGAGCTCCGAGTTCCGCAACGAACTCCAGGCGCAGATACGCGACGCGCTGAGGTTCAGGCGCATAGAGGTCATCCAATTCTCGAGGTTCAACTTCAAGGGGACGCCGGTATCGAAGAGGCTCCTCCGCCCGCTCGTGGAGAAGAGCGTGGTGTCAGGATGGGACGACCCGAGGATGCCTACGGTAGACGGCCTCAGAAGGCGCGGCATCATGCCACAGGCGATCAGGGAGTTCACACTACAGGTGGGTTACACGAAGACCGAGCACGAATACGACTGGAGCATACTCCTGTCGGTGAACAGGAAGCTCCTCGACCCTATCTCGAAGCGGATGTTCTTCGTCCCTGGGCCCGCAAAGCTGGAAGTGGAGGGCGCGCCAAGCAAGGAGGTGACACTCGCCTTCCACCCGCAGAAGGTCATGGGCAGCAGGACGATCAGCACCGAGGGTGATTTCTTCGTCCCGTCGGCGGACCTTGGCGCGATGAAGAAGGGGACCGTGTTCCGCCTCATGGACCTCTACAACGTCAGGCTGACCGCGGAGTGGCCTTCCCCCCGAGCTGAGTACGCCGGGGACGAGCTAATCCCAGACTCGAAGAAGGTCCAGTGGGTCACCCGGGCGCACTCGGAGGCGGTGGTCACCATACCCGGAGAGCTCTTTTTGGAGGGTGACGTCTACAACAAGGACAGTCTCAAGGAGGTGGCAGGATACGTCGAAGAGTCGGCCTCCGGCCTCCCTCTCGGCGACATCGTCCAATTCCCCAGGTTTGGGTTCTGCAGGCTAGACGCCACAGGGCGGTTCATCCTCGCAGGATGAGCCGTTGAAACGAGTTCGGTGGCCAACCGTTTATATGCTGGCCGAAACTGGCCCGCCTGGGAGATTGTAAGATGACCCCCGACAAGAAGCCCTACTACATCAAGTTCGAGACCCCGAAGGAAGTCTCCGAAGCAGCTTACGAGGTGCTGAGGCAGGCGTCCAGGACCGGAAAGGTCCGCAAGGGCACCAACGAGTCGACGAAGGCCATCGAGAGGGGGCTGGCCAAGCTGGTGGTGATAGCCGAGGACGTGACGCCGCCTGAGGTGGTCGCCCACCTGCCAATCCTCTGCGACGAGAGGAAGATACCCTATGTCTTCGTGCCCTCCAAGGACCAGATAGGTCCGGCTATCGGCATCGACGTGTCGACGGCGGCAGCGGCGGTCCTCGAGGCTGGTGAAGGCTCCCAAATCTTGGAGCAGGTCACTCAAGAGCTTTCGAGGCTGAAGAAGGCCGCATGAGCAGCAAGAAAGAAGTAGAGACACTCACTCCGGCCGAGGTAGTCCAGATAGTCGGGCGGACAGGGGTCGCAGGCGAGATAACCCAGGTGAGGGTGAAGATTCTCGAGGGAAAGGAGAAGGGCCGCATACTCACCAGGAACGTGAAGGGGCCGATACGGCTGGCCGACGTGCTCGTGCTCAGAGAGACGGAGCGCGAAGCGAGGAAGCTCAAGTAAAGCCTTCGCCAGTCACCGTCTGATACATGCCTGCCTTCAGAAGGCTCTGCTGTATGGTCGGCGCAGGTTTCCGGCCCTGTTCCACTCAGCTCTAACTTCGGATAGCCTTCTCGAAATCAGCCAGGTTGTGTGGCCTGGTGTACGTCCCGTGGGTGAGGGTGGCGATGTCCCTGAGCTCTTTCGATGCCTCGTTGGAGAGCTCTATCACGTCCACCTCGACCGGGGATATCTTCAACTCTTCGGATATGGTCTTGATGGGCTCCCTGTCGTTCCCTCCGTCGCTGATCAGCTTGATGACCTTCTCCTTCCTGATGGAGTCGGAGATGTTCTCGATGCCGTACTTGACCGCGTCGACCAGGGGGCTCCCGCCCTTGCACTGCAGGTCCTCCAGCCGGTAGAGCTCCAGCGAGGCCGGAGCAGGGTTCAGGGGGACTACCACTTCGATCTGAGTGGAACCTGGGGTCCCCAGCAACCTATAGAACGTCACCCCCATCCTGATCGGCCACGGAAAGTAGGAGACCGGCCAGTACTCAGCCACGAAGTTGAACAGTCCGGTCTTGACGATCTTCATCTTGCTCATGCCGGAAGAGTGCAACTTCCCTCCCATGCTCCTTGAGCCGTCTATCACAAAGAGGACGTCCTTAGCCTTGGATTCGTCGTAGCTCAAACCTGCACCCAGAAACTGACAAACGTATAAAAAAGATGGGAGGGGAGGTAAACCGTTGGCGTTCAGGGCAGCGAACCAAGCTCCGCTTGCACCTAACCCGGTCATCATGGCTTGCATGGGCCATGCGGGAGTAGGTATCGGCGCCGAAGCCTATCGCTGGGTGCTGATTGACGTGGGGGCGGACCCCACCGCGCCGACCCTGAAAGGAGAGAAGCAGCAGTTGGAAGTCCTCCGGAGGTATGGAAGCACGATCCTCAGGTTCGGCGCTTCGCTGCGGAAGGGGGAGATGCCCCTCGTGCCGAGGGCGCTGCTCGTGGACCTCGACCCACGCTCGGCGAACCTCATCCTGCAGTCATATCCGCAGCTCTTCGCCATGAAGGACAAGCACGCTGTCTACGGCCTGGGCGGGGCTGCGAGGAACTGGGCCGAGGGTAGGAGCAGGTTCAGGAACGAGATCGTTGGGAAGCAGGACATCGCGTCTAGGATACAGGCGATCTCGCCCGAACCGGTGAGGGGTTTCATAGTCCCGTTCAGCATGGGTGGAGGGACGGGGGGTTCGTTCTCATCTGAGTTCATGTCCTACGTCAAGGGGAACAGCGCCCTCGGGCACGCCACCATCGCGACCTTCGGGGTGCTCCCTGAGTTCGGCTGGGACCCTGTCATCTACGGGCCCGCCCACATCAGCATCGTTCTCAACCTGGCCTATCAGATCAAGTACTCTGATGCCCCAATCTTGATGGACAACAAAGAGCTCAGGTTCCAGGCGGACAGGCTGAAGAATCAGCTCGACGCGCGGTCCTCCATCGTGGACGAGCTCCCGAAGCAAATCCGCGTCGGCTGGCACGACTATAGAAACAAGAACCTGCTGGCTGCCCACGTGATAGCCGAGTTCATGGATTCATTCATACGCGAGACGGAGTGGGACATGTCCAACTACAGGACCTGGCTGGCTGCGAGCAAGCCGAAGTTCGTGGTGCCATGGCTCCTGCCTCTGGTCCCGAAAGGGAGTTCGGAGATAAAGTCCATCGAGGAGGCGTTCGAAGAGGGGAACGATGGGCTTCTTTTCAACCTCGAGCAGGAGGGGGAGATGGAGAAGGGGAAGACTGACTCAGCCTGCGTCCTGATAAAGTGCGCCGGGAGCGTGGATGCTGAAGAGAGGGAGTTCTTCAAGAAGATACTGAACGAAAAGTACGGCATCCAGGACAAGAGAGTGATCTTCGTCAAGATACCCACCATGACCAACGAGCCCGCGTCGGCCCTCGTCCTTCTCAATGTGAAGGGGACAGGGAAGAAGCTCCTGCCCTTTGTCACGGAGGCCGAGGACGCCTGGGACTCCTACAAGGACGAGTACCAGAACAGGGAACTGACGCACGAGGAATTCAAGAAAGCGGTCATCGAAGTCTCAAGCCACCTGGGTTAGGTAAGAGATGAACCTCACAGAACTGGAGGTTGCAGCCGGTAGGTTACTGGAAGAGCAGAAGAGGCTCAAGACCATCGACAGCGAACTCGATGTGCTGTCACAGGAGATCACGCAGGACCCAAAGAGGAACGAGAAGGACCAGGCATTCTACGCCCTGATCGGCCTCGACTGGTCCGACCCGGGGCACCAAGACAGGGCGGCTGCCTTGAAGAGGGAGCGGGGGGACGTACTGGCATCCATCCGAGAAGTCCACGGCCAGATGTTCACCGGGCTCAGCTCCGACCGACTAATAGTGCCTCTGGACCCTATACCTGTGTCTGGGGGGCGTTCCTTCACCTTCAGGTTCAGATCCGGTGCGACATTCCCGAAGTCGGTCGAGGCTTTCTCGGCCATGCTCGGCATTCCGTCCCCGCTCAGCTTGGGGGACGTGACAATCTCCGAAGACAGGGTGGTGGTCGCGGAATCAGACGAGTACTTCGCCAAGAAGAAGCTAGTGGATGCTTTCGAGGACCTGAGGAAGGCGCTCAAACGGAAGCTCTCCTAGACGAAGGACTGGGATGCTCCTACTAGTATTCAGCGCCGGAGGGAGGCCGGAGGGTTGTCAGCGGTAAAGCGGATAGCCGGATTCTTCGAGAAGGTGAGGGTCCCTCTCGGCAGGCTATCCGGGCCGGGTTCGCCCAAGGACGAAGACCTGATACTGGCTGTCATAAGCAGGATTGAGGTGGCCGGAGAGGACCTTTCAGTCCCGGCGACTTTCGAAGACAGCGACGCGGTGTACAAGAAGCTGATGGTGCGCCTCGACTGGCAGCTCAAGAACTCAGGGCTGACCCCCGAGGAGCTCATCAGGTCCTATCCATATGAGGTGAGGTCCCTCCTTCTGCTCAAGTCCTACGAGAAGACAAAGAAGAAGAACGATTCGACCGTCTTCAAGGACAGGCTCATCGAAATGGGGTTCAAGGCAGTCCAGCCGGGGGTCTGGGTGCTCCCGCCGACGAGGACGCCGCAGGGCCTCGAGTCCCAGGATGCCATGCGGCTCTGGTTCAGGCAGAACCTGGCGAAGAAGGTGACGAAGAGCGTCGACTACGTCTTCCCGTTCATCGCTTCCGTCGACCTGAAGAGGGTGATTTCGGAGCGAAGGGGGATAAGGAAGATGCCCATGGCCAGGACCCTGTTCGCCGCCCTCTCTCTGGAGGAGGTGGCTCCCCCGAGTCACCTTTACGCCGCGATGAAGGCGAAGGGGCGGTCTGTCAAGGAGATCATCTTGACGGGTGACATCCCGCTCTTGTCCAGCGCCTTCGCTGACGAGAAGGAGCTCGAGGCGATCAAGACAAACGAGCTGGAGATAGGGGTGAGGCTGAGGGGGGCCACCGGCCTCGGGGCCGTGAACCTGGAAGACTTGGCCAACCTGGGCCCTGAAACGTTGGCAAAGGCGCTCGAGGGTTTCGTCCCGCACCCGAAGGACTTCGGCCAGAGGCTCATCGTGGAGGCCCAGCACTGGATGAGACATCTCGGGGGGACCGTTCCGACATGACCTCCCGCCTGACCTAGCTCCCAGGCGCCTCCTGGGGGGCAGGCGCCGTCTTTATATCCAGAGTTTCAAAGGCCACCGAAAGGTCGAGGTGCGGTAGCCTGAAATGTACGTCCCAAAGAAATGCGTCTTTTGTGGTAAAGAGGTCAGACTCGGTTCGGGCACCCTCTACGTGAAGAACGACGGTTCCACCAAGTCTTACTGTTCCTCCAAGTGCAGAACCAACGACCTGAAGCTGGGTCGGGACCCGCGCAAACTGAAGTGGGCGAGGAGACCCGCCAAGAAATGAGCGCCGTCGAAGACACGCTGATCGTCGTGAAGCCTGACGGCGTGAAGCGGGGCCTGGTCGGAGAGATCATCGGGAGGTTCGAAAGGAAGGGGTTCGCTGTCAAGAGGGTACAGATGCTCACAATGTCGAAGCCTCAGGCGGAGGAGTTCTACAGCGTCCACAACGCGAAGCCCTTCTTCGGCGAGCTGGTCTCGTTCATCACATCGGGTCCGGTGGTGGGGGTTGTCATGTCGGGCAGGGATGCCGTCGCCACGGTCAGACGGATGGTCGGAGCGACGAAGAGCTGGGAGGCCGCGGCGGGGACCATAAGGGGGGACTTCGGCCTAGGGCTGACTGACAACTGCATCCACGCCTCAGATTCCACCGAGAGCTTTACAAAGGAGAGCGCGGCCTTCTTCGGCAAGACGCTAGGGTGAGGCCACCTTAAGGAACTGGATGGAATATGTCAGAGCAAAGCCGCATACGGCAGCCTGTAGTCGTCATCCTGGGGCACGTAGACTCTGGCAAGACTTCAATCGCTGACTGCCTGAGAGGGACCGGGGTCCAGGCCCGCGAGGTGGGCGGGATAACGCAGGAGATAGGGGCGAGCTTCTTCCCTATGGAGACGCTGAGGACGATATGCGGGCCTCTTCTGGACAGGGCGGGGGGCGAGCTCCAGATACCAGGGCTTCTCATGATAGACACACCTGGTCACGCAGTCTTCTCCAACCTCAGGCTCAGAGGAGGGTCGGCGGCAGACATCGCGATACTCGTCGTCGATGTTCTGAAGGGGCTGGAGAACCAGACCCTAGAGAGCATTGACATCCTGAAGCAGAGGCACGTCCCCTTTTTGGTCGCGCTGAACAAGATAGACATGATCAGCGGCTGGAAGAAGGGGAGCAAGGGTCCTCTCCTGCAGGTGATGAAGGACCAGGCCCCGACCTGGGGGGACGAGTTAGAGGAACGCCTGTATAACGTGGTCGGGGGGCTCAACCGCCTCGGCTTCCAGTCTGATGCCTACTATAGAGTCAAGGACTTCCGCCAGCAGGTGTCCATAGTCCCTGTCTCGGCGAGGGCGCCAGTGGGGATGCCGGAGATGCTGGCCATGCTGATCGGCCTCGCGCAGCAGTTCCTGAAGGGGAAGCTGAGGGTAGGAGACGCTCCTTCGGCTCGCGGGATAATCTTGGAGCTTCAGGAGGAGGTGGGCATCGGCCAGACGGCCAACGTGATCCTGACCGAGGGGACCCTGAGCGTGGGGGACTCGATATCGCTGGTCCGCAGGGACGGCGCGTTCAAGTCCAAGGTGAAGGCGCTTTTCATGCCCAAGCCGCTGGACGAAATGCGAGACCCCAGGGACAAGTTCACCGCCGTGACCGCCGCCTACGCCGCGGCGGGAGTAAAACTGGTCTCCCCAGACCTCGGAGGGGTGGTGGCAGGCACCTTGGTGGCGTCCTTCACCACCGAGAGGCAGTTCCAGGACCTCAAGTCGGAGATGGAGAAGGAGCTCTCCAACATCGTGGTCAAGACAGACAACATGGGGGTGATAGTGAAGGCGGGGAGCATAGGCGGCCTGGAAGCTCTCCTGAGGATGCTGGAGGAGAGGGGTGTCCCGGTGAGGGAGGCAGACATAGGGGACATCTCGAAGAACGACATCGTCGCCGCCCAGGTGGTCGGAGAGCACGACCCCTACCTCGGGGCGATACTCGGCTTCGATTCGAAGGTCCTCCCCGAGGCCAAGGAGCACGCAGGTTCGAGCCCGGTCTTCATCTCCTCGATCATCTATGAGGTCATCGACAACTATGCCAGCTGGGCGACTGCGAAGAAGGATGCGGACGAGAGGGCCGCTCTTTCGAGCCTG
>JAJZIG010000057.1 GCA_021851265.1 archaeon
GGTCGACGGTGTAGCGGGTGTAGAGCGACCCATCAGAGCATCTGAGGATGTAGACCCAGTAGCGGCGCACGTCGAGCTCGCATGCCGGCGTGATTAGAACGCTCCTGCGGCCTGACCTCCGACGCAAGCAGGCGCGCCCGGCGTCTTTGGCGTCGACTGAACTCGACACGTACGACGCAAGAAATTTTTTCGCGCGGAGATAATCTTATAAGAGAAAATTCTCGGCCGTATCGTTCAACAAAAAGTTGGTCGACACTCGCACGCAGCCCGTATCGCCCACGGGTGAAGCGGCGCCGAGGTTTTCCGATTCGGACCTGTACAGCCTAGCAGAGAAGCACGGCACTCCGTACTTCCTGGTGGACGAGGCGACGCTGAGGAGGAAGGTGTCTGAGATGGAGCAGGGATTCAGCGAGTACAAGGGAGTCTTCCGTGTCGCATATTCTGTGAAGGCGAACTTCAACCCCTCTGTGATCAAGGCGTTCACCAGCGAAGGGATACTGTTCGACCTCACCGCCCCCAGCGAGCTCACCTTCGTGCAGAAGTCAGGAGGCTCCTCGGAGAGCGTCATATACACCAGCATCACGGAGACCGCGTCCGAGTACGAGCAGGTGCTGAAGGCCGGCGTGCGGAAGGTCGTGGTCGCAAGCTACAACGGGCTTGTGAACCTGGCCGAGGCCGCCGCCAGGGCCAACGTCAAGGTCAAGACGATGGTCAGGGTCAATCCCGAGGTCCACGTCCACGCGGAGCTCAGGGGCTCGATGGGGCACGGGAAGTTCGGGCTGCAGTTCAACGGCGGGAGCGCCGACAGCGCCCTCTACGTCCTGAAGAAGATCCTCGGGACCCCGCTGCTTGAGTTCGAAGGCTTCCACTTCCACCTCGGGAGCCAGATCGAAGACCCGGCGTGCTATGCCGAAGCGATAGAGAAGCTCGAGGCGTTCATACTGGGCGCGCGGAGGCAACTCGGAGACTTCCGGGTGAGCACCCTCGACATCGGGGGCGGGCTCCCGGTCCCCTACGGTAAGAAGGTCCCCACGCCTAAGGACCTCGGGACCAAGATAGTGGGGCAGCTGAACAGTCTCATCGAGAGCATCGGGGACAGGTTCACCCTGGTGGCCGAGAGCGGCAGGTTCCTCACGGCCGAGTCCACGGTCCTGGTGACCCGGGTCGTCAACGTCAAGAGCTTCGGCGACGCGAAGTACATCTACGTCGACGCCGGATACAACGTCCTCCTCGACTCGGCTCTGCTGCGCCACGAGTACCCGGTGGAGGTCGTCCCCGGCGGGAGGCCGTCGCCTCAGAAGGTCGCCCTCGTCGGGAGGCTCTGCGACCCCCTGGACGTCTTCCCGATATCGAGCAGGTCGAAGCTCGGCGGGGCCAGCATCGGGAAGCTGGTCGTCTTCCGAGAGGTCGGAGCATACTCGCTGGTCATGAACATGCCTTTCCACAGCCAGCCCAGGCCCCCGATCCTCATGCGGAACGGCCAAGGGTCGTACTTCGTGGCCCGGAAGGCCCATGACGTGGAGAAGCTCTACGCGGACGAAGGCGGAGACTGCCTCCCGAGCTAACGCAGAAGCGACTGTTATTCCAGCCAGAGCGGAGCCGCACCGAAGCACGCACGCGCCTCCCTGCACGCCCCCCGAACGAGCCGAGGGAAACGATAAATCGGCGTCGGGGCGGTCGCCGGAAGAGTGACACTCGAAGTGATAATCGGCCCCATGTTCTCGGGGAAGACCTCGGAGTTGATCAGGCTGGTCGAGCGGGAGGTCTATGCGAAGAAGAAGGGGGCGATATTCAAGGTCGACTTCGACCGGAGGTACAGCGAGAAGGAGGTCGTGACCCACAACGGGCTCCGCTACGACGCCTACTCCGTGGCGTCGACTGACGAGGGCGTCAGGAGGATCGAGGAGGTCGCGGAGTCGAGCGACCTTGACGCCATAGGAGTGGACGAAGTGAACTTCTTCCCCCACTCCATCATAGGGCTCCTCGACAGCCTAGCCGCCGCGAGGAGGGTGATTGCCTGCGGCCTGAACCTCAACTTCAAGGCCGAGCCGTTCCCGACCACAATGGAGCTCGCGGCCAGGGCAGACACGGTCAGATACCTCAGCGCGGTCTGCGTGGTGTGCGGCCGGGAGGCGACAAGGACACAGCGCCTGACCGCAGGCAAGCCCGCCCCCAAGGACTCCCCGCTGATAGCGGTCGGCGGGAAAGAGATGTACGAGCCCAGGTGTCGAAGCTGCTACTCGCCGCCGAGTTAGAGGGACAGGAGCCAGTGAAAAATTTGGAGCAAGGGCGCAGCGGGGGGGTGGAGTAAGGTGGCGCAGGAACCAAAGGATGAAGCAGGACGGCCATACCACATCAGGCTGGCAAAGCATGACGTCGGGCGCGTCGCCCTCCTTCCGGGGGACCCTGGGAGGGTCCCGCTCGTCGCCGAGAGGCTCCAGGGAGCGAAGCCCCTGGGCTCCAACAGGGAGTTCGTCGCCTACGGCGGGAAGGCAGGAGACGAGAGCGTGGTCGTCATGAGCACCGGCATCGGAGGGCCGTCGACCGCCATCGCTGTGGAAGAGCTGGCCGGGCTCGGGGTCGAAGTCATGATCAGGGTGGGGACCTGCGGCTCCATCCAGCGCGCGGTGGGGGTGGGCTCGCTGGTGGTCGCCGACGCGGCAGTCCGCATGGACGGGACCACTTCCCAGTATGTCGCCCCAGGCTACCCGGCGGCGGCGACCCCTGAGGTGACAGTCGCCCTGGCCGAGGCCGCTGCCTCACTCCGGAAGAAGGCGGCCGTGGGCATCACCGCCTCGACCGACTCATTCTACACCGGCCAGGGGCGGCCGTCCTTCGGAGGGTACACGGCCAGAGAGAGCGCTCATCTGGTCGACGACCTCGCCGCAGCCAAGGTCCTCTGCTTCGAGATGGAGGCATCGACGATATTCACCCTGGGGAGGCTGTTCGGGCTCAAGACGGGAGCGGTCCTCGCGGTGGTTGGCAACAGGGTCACCAACGAGTTCGTGATTCATGCGGGGGTGGACGACGCCATCGACGTGGCGGTCGAGGCCGTCAGGGGCCTGAAGCGCCACTCCGTCTGACCGGCGCTTCCGTGACCAGGTCCAGGACGTCTTTTCCGGCCCGGCGCCCGAGCGAGCCTAGCTTGGCGTTGGCCTCGGTGAACCTCCTCCCGTCCCCCTTCGGGCCGGTGACCAGCAGTGGGACGGGGTCGTCAGAGTGCATCTTGATGGCGCAGGGGGTCGCATGGTCGCAGGACACGCCGAGCGTGAAGCCTTCCGCGGCCCCTTTGACGGCGGAGAAGAAGTCCCTGTCGATGGTCTCGATGCTCCGCTTCTTCCCCCGGGCGTCGCCGTCATGGCCGAACTCGTCCGGCCCCTTGATGTGCACGTACACGACAGTCCCTTCCCTGACCTCCGACAAGAACTTGGTCGCCTTCTCCTTGATGTCGTGCCTGTCTGCGATCGGGACCATCTTCATCCCAAGGAGCTTCGCTATCCCGATTTCGGCTGGGAACTCGACCAGGGCGGTCCCCTTCAGGCCGTGCCTCTCCTCGAAGGAGGGGAGGTCAGGAAGGTGGTCCCCGGCGTCGCGGAGGAGGACGCAGTTGGCCGGGAGCTTCCCCGCAGCCGTCCGCTCTTTGTTGACCTCGCTCTTCTCCAGCACCTTCTGCGCCTTCGCGGTGAACTCGTTGACCAGCTCGGCGGCCAGGGTCGCGCCAGCGGTCTTGACCTCCGGGACGCACCTCATCACCTCGTCCTCCCCGGTGACCGCCTTCGCCGCTCCGAACCCTCCGACGCGCACGTAGGCGGGGTCGGTGTTGGAGACGGACGCGGAGAGCGGACGCCGGGCCCTGATGACCAAGACGCCCCTGTAGGAGACGGTCGTCCTGAAGCTGACGCTCGCGCCTTTCAGGGAGATTTTCCCGACCTCTTCGGCCAGGAGCTCCCCTTCCTCCTGGGCGAGGTCCCTCCCGGCCCTGCGGTCGACGATCCTCCTCCCCCTGGCCGACGCGAAGTTCGCCCTGAACGCCAGGTCGCCGTCGCGCACCTCGAGCCCCGCGCCAACGGCCTCGACCACCCCCCTCCCCGGGTAGCCCTTGCGGAAGGAGTAGCCCAGCATGTTGAACACAGCGATGTCTGACTCCGGAGCGATCCCCTTCCCGACGGTGGTGACCGTCCCGAGCCTCGACTTCGCCGCTATCCTGTCGAGGTTCGGGGTGTAGGCGGCCTCCAGTGGGGTGGTGTAGTTGAGCGCCGGGACGGGCCTGTCCCCGCACCCGTCGAGCAACACGTAGCCGAACTTCAAGGCTCCAACGGCTGCCGGGGGTGCATTTCATCCTTTCGCGGCAGGTCACCCAAACGCTAATACCGCCCCTCCCGCGCGGAGCGGCCATGGTAGAGATTCGCAAGGACTACTTCACGGAGAAGCTCTCTATCATCCTCCCCGACAGGGGGCTGCGGCCCGGCCAGGTCATACCCCAGAGGGTAGAGAAGTGCAACTACTGCGCGGGCAACGAGGAGATGACCCCCCCAGCTGACCTGGTGCTGGTGAAGCGTGGGGACACCCTGCTGAAGCAGACGGACTCCGAGGGGGACGTGGTGAAGAACTGGTCGGTCAGGATATTCCCGGCGAAGGCCCCCGTGGTGACGCCGGTGGCCCCTCCCTCCTACGGCGAGGCCCCCCACTACAGCGAGCCGGCGACGGGGCACCACTACGTGCTGGTGGCGACCCCGAGGCACGACCAGCCGTTCTCGAAGATTGACACGGAGCAGTGGACCAACATACTCGCCTCGCTCCAGGACAAGGTCCGCTGGCTGTACTCGCAGAAGGGGGTCAGCTACGTGCTCGTCTACGTCAACAGCGAGAAGGAAGGGACCCCCACCGCCGTACACCCGAGCATCCAGATGGTGACGACGCCCCGGGTCCCCCCCTCGGTGGAGGTCGAAGCCGAGACGGTCCAGACGTCGCTCAATGACCTGGGGGTCTGCCCCATGTGCCAGGTCGTGGCCGCCGAGACCGGCGGCCCAAGGCAGATACTCGCCACCGACTTCTTCCTCGCGTTCACCCCCTGGGTCTCCACCCACCCCTTCGAGTTCTGGGTCTACCCCAAGCGGCACATGACTAGCATCCTGAAGCTGTCGCAGAAGGAGATGATGGACCTGGCGCTCATGCTCAGGTCTACCCTCGGCGGTCTGGCCAAGGCTCTCGACTCGCGGAGCTTCACCATGGTGTTCCACAGCTCGTCCGAGAAGAAGACCACGAAGCAGATACACTGGCACATCGAGATACTCCCCAGCAAGGAGCGCTGGACAGGCCTCGAGCTCGGGGGAGGGATCTACGTCAACGACGTCTCTCCTGAGGCGGCGGCCCAGGTCCTGGGTGCGAGCTCGCGGAAGGAGCTCGCCCAGCTCGTCGGGATAAAGTAGGGCAGCCTAGCTGGAGCCCAGCCTGTGCCTGAGCGAGGTCAGGATCTTCGTCGGGAGCGGGTCGACCCCCTTCGCCATGGCCATGTAGTAGGAGACCATGTCCAGCCGGTAGGCCATGGACGCCAGCTCCGCGAGCAGGGGGCCGCTCTCCCCCTCGACCGTCAGCGCAACGGCCCCCTTCCTTCGCAGGGCCGACGCGAACCAGCCGAGCCTGGCCGCCAGCACCCGATCGTCCGCCGAGCACTTCAGTATCACCGGGATGAAGGAGCTGTGAGGGACCTCCCAGGTCTCGACGTCGTTGTGCATCGCCTCCGGGGCCTCTTCGAAGAAGGCGTTGGCCTTGGCGTTCTCGTTCACGGCGTTGCAGAATCTCACCCCGACCCCGCGGGTCACCCTCGTCCCGTAGACTTTGGGGACGTGCTTCCAGAGCCTGAGGGCGAACGCTTTCTGTGAGTTCTCCGGGGCGGGCACCTCCGCCTTGGCGGTCGCCCAGACCCGCCTGAGCGCTGCGATGGCTTCCTTCGCCTCCCCATCGGACGACAGCCCGAATGCAGCGTCGACCACGCCGACGCAGGCGAAGAGCATGTAGGGGAGCATGTAGCGGGGGGCCTTGGCCTCGGGGACCCGCATGAACGCCATCCCTGCCCGCTCGACCTCGTCCCTCAGCTTCCCGCCGCTCGAGACGCCGACCACCTCAGCGCCGTTGGCCAGTGCTTTCGCCGTCATCTGTATGGTCTCCAGAGTCCCTCCGGACGCGCTGCATGCTATGGCCAGGGTGTCCTTCATGTCCATCTCAGGCAGGGAGCCCTTGTAGACGACGGTCTCCGGGCCCCCCCTGGCGGCGAGCCACCCCGATATCACGTCCCCCGCGGAGGCCGACCCGCCCATGCCGAGGATCGCCAGCCTCCGATGCTCCCGCATCGGCCTGTAGGCGACGGACGAGTAGCCTTTTGCCGCCAGCTCGGGCCACTCGGCGTAGGAAGAATACACGTCAGACCTGTCCACACGGGAGATCAGCGGCTTGCCTAACTGGTCCCTCATCTTTCCCACGCCGCCCTCCCGCTTCGATGATTAATGTTTCGCCGTCTCAGGAACGAGGCCCTGCCCAGCTATCTTCCCCTTGCGCGCGCCGGCGCTCCTGCGCTCGGCGGACGTGGACGCGAAGGCCCTGCGTACCAGCGCCTCCTCGCTCCTCCCCAGGCTCAGCCCGCGCCGCTCCATCATCCGCTTCTGGGTCTCCAGGACGGCCTCGAGCTCCAGCTCCACCTTCCTCCCGGCGCCGCCGTCGTAGTAGGTGAAGCTCGGGACATCTTCCTGTATCAGCCCGGACACGTAGGACCCGGTCCCCACCCACCTACCGGCGTAGACCAGCGACCCGATGGATACCTTGGCCATGTCCCCTATGGCGGGGCCGAGCTTCACCATCCCGGTGTCCACCTTCCTCCCCTCGACCAGCGGCCGGACGACTCCGTAGGTGTTCTTCAGGTTGCTGAAGTCGCACCCGGCCCCCAGGTTCACCCATGACCCGACGTAGGCGTCGCCGACATACCCGTGGTGGGCCTTGTTGCTGTACGGCAGCATGATGGAGTTCTCCACCTCCCCCCCGACCTTGCAAGCCTCGAAGATAGACGTCCCCCCTCCGATCAGGGCTGAGTGGAGCTTTACCCTCGGCCCGAGGTAGCAGGGGCCCATCACTCTGCTGAAGCTCTCCACGGATGCGCCGCTCTCTATGACTATCGGCCCCAGCCTGCCGTCGAGGGTCACGTTCACCTCGACCTCCGCCCCCTCGGCGACCATCAGGTTGGACGCCGGGCCCATGGTGGCGACCGCCCTAGGGAGCGGGAGGGCCTCCTCGAACCTCCGCGCCTGCTCGGCGATGGCGAGCCCGTTGCCCGCCACCATGTCCCAGTATCCTGCAAAGAGCGGGTCTGGAGGAGGGGCGACGCGCTTCGCCTTCCTGGCTATGCTGGCCGCGACGCTCCTGGCGATGACCCCCGGCCTGAACCAGACGCTGTCCAGCTTCGCAGCGACCAGCTCCCCCCCTGAAACCATGGCGAAAGGGCCGCCTTCGGAGGCGGGGGAGAGGAGCCCCTGGCTGGGCCTTGCCCTCGCGTTCACAAAGAAAGCCTGACCGTGGACCTTTTCGTTGTACTGGCCGCGGCCGCCCCCCTTGGAGACGGCAGCCAGCTCTGGCCTCCCCCAAAGGACGATGTCCTTGGCGTCAGGGATGCTTTCGGCCAAGGCCTCGAGGACTGTCTTGGTCCCCCAGCGTAGGAGGCTGGCATGCCTCAGGCGGGTCAGGGGGCCGAAGCCCCCGAGGTGCTCGTCTTCGAAGACTACTAACTTCGTCCGGAGTCGTCCCCTTCCCCGAGGTTCCTGGTGTAGAGCTTGTTGGCTTCCTTGACGGACCGCCTGTCCCCTATGTCCGTGAAGGTCCCGTCGACCTTGATTGCGTAGAGGCGCGCCCCCGCGGCCTTGGCCTCGTTGAACGCGTCGTTCATCTCGTACACCCTCCCGGGGCTTATGAAGCGGAGGAAGCTCCTTTCCATGACGTAGCAGCCCACGTTGATGTACCCGGAGATGGTCGGCTTCTCCTTCCACTCCGTGAGACGCCCATCCCTGTCAGTCTCCATGAACCCGTACTTCAGCTCGGTGCTGTACTTCATCAGGACCATGGTGGCCGCCGCCTTCTTCTTCTGGTGGAACTCAAGCGCCTTGGCGAGGTCGAAGTCCAGCAGTTGGTCGCCGTAGACGCAGACGAAACGCCCCTTGATCTTGCTCTCCGCGGCCTTCAGCTGGCCGGCCGTCCCAAGCGGCCGTGCGGAGGTGGCGTAGGCAATCTTCATCCCCCAGTCGGCGCCCGAGCCGAAGTACTCCTGGAGCATCTTCCCCAGGTACCCGGTGGAGACGACCACGTCCTCTATTCCCCACTTGTTCAGCCACTCTAGGAGGTGCTCCATGATGGGCTTGGGGCCGACCGGGAGCATGGGCTTGGGGAGCAAGAAGGTGTACGGCCGGAGCCGCGTCCCCAGCCCCCCGGCGAGGACCACCGCCTGCAGCCTATTGTCCTTCAGCAAGAACGCCCCTTGGGGCGAGGCTGGCTATTTCGTCTTTATACGCTTCGTCCGCCCCTGAGAGGATGCACGGGTCCACCACCAGCCCCCTGACGCCCAGGGCCACGACCCTGTCGATGTCTGTCCGCGCGAGCCTCTTCTGGGTCCGGAGAAGCACCGGCTTGACGGCGAGTCCCGTGACCACCCCCAGCGTGGCGTAGTCGAGGACGCTGAACGGGGCCCCCAGCATCTGGTGCGGGACAGTGGCCATGTCTATTGCCTCGATCCCGTCCATCGCGGAGAGCTGCTTGACCTGCTCGAGGATGTAGCCGGTCGAGACAGCGCTGATCTTCTTCACCCTCGAGTCAGAGAGGACGAATGTGGGCATCTGGTGGGCGTACATCTCCACGAAGCTGAAGTTGCTTGACATTATCCGCTCCCAGTACTCTTCAGTGAGGAGCCTCGCCCCTCCGACGAAGATGCCGCAGGGGACCGACACCGTAGAGATGACGTCGTTGATGTAGACGTCGTGCAGGTCGTAGCTCCCGAAGTGGCTGGGGTGCGAGTTGTCATCCCCTTCGATGTTGAGCATGATCGCGTCCGCGCCCCCGTCCACCGCCCGTACCGCCAGTGAGGTGCTGTTCTTAGGGAGGCTGGCTATGGTCGTGTACGGCCTTTCCCGGGGTGCGATCTCCAGCGGCCTGCGCAGCTGGCCTAGGGGTTCCATCCGTGCTGTCCAGATAGGGCGGAGGGCCTTAGAAGAGGGTGCTCAAAAGCGCGCAACCAAATGATGCGCCCTGCGTTAACAACCGGCGTTCCGGGCGACGCGGCAGCGGTCTGCCCAGGAAGGGCGCGCACGGAAGGACAGCCAGCCCGCCGCGCGGGCCCCGAGTAGAGTAGGTCGGCCTACGCGGCCAGCCAGAAGGTCACGCCGAGGACGAGGAAGATTATCGTGAGGTAGGGGCTGGTCAGCTTGAACAGGGTC
>JAJZIG010000058.1 GCA_021851265.1 archaeon
ACGTCGTCTTTCGTGATTTCGACCACTTCGTGGTTGTCCAGAAAGATGGTGCGGTCTGTGCGGCCGATGGTCGCGAGGACGTCGCTGGCCAAGAACATCATCCCGTCCCCCACCCCTACGACAAGTGGGGCGTCCTTGCGCGCCCCGGTCATGACGTCAGGCCTGTCCTGGAACATCGCCACTATGGCATACTGGCCTCTGAGTTTCTTGACCGCGGCAGAAGTCGCTTTCAGGGGGTCTCGCGTGCTCTTGTACTCGTCTTCGATCAGGTGCGGTATCACTTCGGTGTCCGTCTCGCTCCTGAACTTGTGCCCCTTCGCGACCAGCTTCTTCTTCAGGGGGATGTAGTTCTCGATTATCCCGTTATGGACGACCGCCACCCGCCCACCGCACGAAGCGTGGGGGTGCGCGTTCTCGTCGGTCACTCCTCCGTGGGTCGCCCACCGGCTGTTGTGCGTGAACACGCAATTCGCAATGAAGTTTCGGGTGCCCTCGACCTCCAGGTCGTACAAGACGTCTGTGTCTGCCGGTATCCACTCGACTTTGTTCACCCTCTCAAAGAGCAACTCACTCGAAAGGAATCTGTCTAGAAGACTGGCCAGGCCACGCCCCTCTTCGAGACAGAGGACTCTCTGATGAACGGCGGTCGCCGTCGCATCCCTGAGGTATTCGTCCCGTTGCAAGTAACGGTTCAGGCCCGGTGTCGGGAACATCCTCCGAAGCTCGGACTTCGTCAGAGGCACAGAAAAGGCACCGTACGACGAGCCGCCCTTGGCACCAAGACTCGCTTGCCTCAGTTCCGCCATCTTCTTTCGCGACCCGGTCGCCCCGGCCAACGCAAACTTCGCCAGATTCTCCCTGCCGCTCACAGAGAGCTCCCACACGGTGTTCCACTTTCGGTCGTGTTCAAACGATCTCACCGATGCCTGAACCCCTAACCGGAGCAGCATCGACTGCGCGGTCCGGACAAGATGCTGATCGGTCATCCGAAGGGACAACTGGCCGGCGGAAAGGCTCACGGTGCCTTCGGCGTCGAAGAGTCCTCTGATGAAAGCGGCCACTTCTTCGGTAGTCATAGCGCCAAGAGAGAAGACAAAATCCTCCTTCCTGTCGGCAAAGTTGAGCGCGAACCAGTTCCGCAAGGCTACGCTGTTGACGTGCAACACCCAGGTCCCGGGTTCGCGGGACTTCAGAATCCTTGCGTCAACCGAGAACACTTCCTTGAAGAGGCCTCTGTACCGCGAGAGAAGCTCGAAGTCGGCGCCCTTCAATCTTATCGACTTAGAACGTATGGCGCCGTCACCTAGGACATATCCCACAATCTGCATTAGCCTTGGTGAAGTGCTGGATGGAAGGTGAGCGAACTTCCCGTGCGAGTGGGATACTGGAGACGCGTCCGCGAGAAGGTCGACCCCCAGTCGCTCAGAGATGGTCTTGAGCACCTCCTCCCTGACCGTCCTGTCCCCCGCCAACATGTGTTCGAGATAAGCCAGAGTTATCCCACATCTGTCAGCAGCCTCCTGTAGCGCCATCCCTGACTTTCTGACCGCTACGCGGAGTCTTTGGGGCGCGTCCTTCCCCATTCGATGGTAGCGCTTCAATTCGACTGGGCGCAGTCTCGCCGGTTTACCGGCCACTGCAATCCGCTTCGGCCGGATCAAGAGGTCGCCGACCGTCACGTCGCTCGCCAGCTTCTCCTCCACCTTGCCTCCCCTCGATACAATCATTGTGTGATTCTCGCTGCACACCAGTTCGGTCGACCCCACTCTGATTCTGATGAGTTCCTCCGGAGACCTGTGGGCTGATTTTACCGCAACCGCGGGGACGATCTTCATCGTGATGGGGTCAAGAGACAGTACCTTGTCTCTCACGTTCATCTTCTCAATCGTTGTGACGGCTCCGTTGGCCAGGTGCACATACGTGCTTGGATGCAGGCAATGAGCCATACCCGTCTCCCCGGGCAGCTTCGACATTCCGAGCCTCCCTTCCACCTCTTCCACTCTGCCTACCCCCTTGCGGACGTTGATCGCGCCTGAAGAGATCGTCGCCATCCCAACGGAGTCATATCCTCTGTACTCGACCCGCTTGAGGCCATCGAGAAGGATTCCTGCGACCGGCTCTTCCGCTACGCACCCGACAATCCCGCACATTCGCCCTGCGAACCGGCGGCTGGCCTTTAAACACCGCAAAAGGTCCTGTCATGGTAATCATAACCGGCTTTGCATGGTCGCCCCACGAAGCAGATCAGGTTTCGACCACTATGCAAAGCCGTTTATGTATGGTGGTCCTCACCCCCCGCTGTGCCCAAGGAGAAGATACTCTACGACCCGAGGACAGAGACAGGGCTCGCGAAGAGAGTCTTGGTATCGGACAGGCCCGACGGGTTCAGACCCGCCTCAGGGAAGCTGGGCCAGAAGATAATCACCCTGCTCGCGTCGGGTCCAAGATACCCCGCGGAGATAGCCAGGTCGCTCGGCGCGCACCACCAGACGGTCTACTATCACATCGGCCGACTGGAGAAGGCCGGGCTGATTACCAGGGTCAGGAGCGAACATATCAGAGGCGGCGAAGCGAAACTCTACGCCCTCGCGTCCGATGGCTACGCGGTAGAGTTCCCCGTGAAGGGCGAACCGCTTCCTACCCTGAGGTCTTCGGGCCGTTCTAGGGCGCTCGGCCGGTTCTTCGATGAGTTCCTTCACGACGGGGAGTTCGACGGCTGGATCGTGGTCGGGTCCCCGCTCCAGCATGGGTCGGCAGGCACCCAGGCGCGGGACGGCCATTATGCCGTTCAGCTGGGGTTCGCGCTCGGACAGTTCGTGAATCTCCCCGAGAAATTCCCTGTGAAGCTAGACACCGACCTCAGGGCAGAGAAGCTAACCGCTTCGAACCTAGTCGTGGTCGGGGGGCCGAGAAACAACGTCATAGCCGAGGCACTCAACCAGCACCTTCCTTTCAAGTTCAGCCAGGGCGGCTTCTGGAGCGCGATAGTCGATGAGGGAGGGAACTCCCATGGCGCAGAGCTGGACTGCCTCGTCGAGAAGATACAAAACCCATGGGACCGCTCGAAGACATGCGTGGTCATCGCGGGGCTGACAGGGGGAGGGACGAAGGCGGCCATAATAGGGGTCTGCAACCACGCGGATGCGCTCTTCTCGAAATACAGGTCGGGGCCCTTCGCAGCGCTCCTACGCGGGGCAGACAGGGACGGGGACGGAAAGGTCGACTCTGTGGAAGTGCTGAGACAGCTCTGATGCCTAGGCCCTTCTTCCTCTGCGTCCGCCCTTCTTCCTCGTCGTGTCGTGAGGGATAGGGGTAGCGTCCTCGATTCGTCCTATCTTGAAGCCCGCCCTGGCGATGGCGCGGATGGCCGCCTGCGCCCCTGGACCTGGCGTCCTAGGGCCAGTCCCGCCTACGGCTCTGACTTTGATGTGTACTGAAGTTATCCCCTTGCCCTTCGCGACCTCTGATGCCGCCGACGCGCTCCTCATGGCGGCATACGGGGACGATTCGAACCTGTCCGCTTTCACATGTCTTCCGCCAGAAGAGAACGCGATGGTCTCGGCTCCGGTCAGGTCCGTGATGTGGACGATGGTGTTGTTGTAGGACGAGTAGATGTGGCAGACGCCCCAGCGGTCGGCGAGAATCTCTTCTTCTGACATGCCTCTCACTGCGCCTGGGCCGGCTGTTCGGCCGGCGCTTCAGCCTGCTCTGTCGCCGCCGCCTCAGCCTTGCCTGTTCCTCCGGTCAGCACCACCGTGTCCTGCTCGGCCCCGGGGACTTCGTACCCTGGGACCGTGATCACCCTCCCGTCCACCGTGATGTGGCCATGGACAATCAATTGCCTCGAGTGCAGCGGGGAGAGCGCCATGCCCTTCTTGAAGACCACGGTCTGGAGCCTCCTGGAGAGCATGTCCTCTACCGTGAGGCTGAGTATGTCGTCCAGGGTCGCGGCTTCCCCGACGAGGCCCCTCCTCCTCAGACTGTCCAGCAGCTTCTTCTCCTCGCGCTCCCTCACCACCTGAGTGGCCGCAAGCAGCGTCCTTGCCTGCTTTCTGACCCCGCTGAGCTGCGTCTGTGACTTCCAGAGTTCGCGCTTGTTCCTCAGGCCGAATGTACCCAGGAGGTACAGCTCCTGAGCCAGCTGATCGGTCCGCCAGGGACTCCGAGGCCTGTTGTACTGCTTCCTGGACTTCTTAGGATCTCCCAATCTCTACTCCTCCTTCTTCGCGGAGGCTGCCTTCGCCGCCGCTACCAGGGATGCCTTCCTAACCCCCACCGTCCTCCCTTTCCTCCCAGTCGTCCTAGTCCTCTGGCCTCTTACCTTCAACCCGAGGCTGTGCCTTACCCCCTTCCAGCTCCGGATGTTCTTTTCGTCTTCGATGTCGCTCTTCTGTATGAAGTCGAGATCTGCGCCGAGCAGCTGTCTTGCTTCCCCGGTCTCAGGGTCGTTCCTCCTGTTGTAGTACCACTCGGGCAGAGCCGACTTCGCCGTGCTCTGTATGGCCCGCTCGATCTGGCTCACCTGCTCTTCGGTGAGCGTCCCCAGGCGGACCCTCGGATCCAGGCTCAACTTCGTGGTGATCACGTTGGCGAAGTTGTACCCGACCCCTCTGAGGTCGGCCAGCGCCACAATCAGCTTCTTCTGTCCAGCCAGGTCCCGTCCGGAGATCCTGACCAGGTGCCTGAACTCAGAGGCCTCAGACATTTTTCCGACCCTGCCCTTCGCCCTTCCGATATAAGGTTTCGACAGCCAGGCGCCAACTCTTGCAAGAGAGATTTGTTCCATGGCGGCTCATCCGCGAACGCACCGACTGTCCCTCAATGACCACCTCCAGACCTCCCAGCCTGGCGCCGTAGCTGGCTGCTCTTCCCCTCTCATACGCCATAGAGGGCCCGTCGCCCGCCCGCTAACTTTTTAACCGGAACAAATTCCCGACCTCGAAACGCGACGTCTCATGAGAACCAGTTTCGGGCCAGCAGGTGGAGCGGTTGGTTGAGGTAAAGTGCCTTGAAGACAGAGGGAATACTGTCTCTATACAACTCGAAGGGATAGACCGGTCCTACGCCAACGCGATGCGGCGGTTCTGCATATCCGAAGTGCCCTCCATGGCGATAGACGACGTAGTGATCTTGGAGAATTCTTCAGTCCTCTATGACGAGATACTCGCCCATAGGCTCGGCATGGTCCCGATAAAGACCGACCTCGAGAGATACAACCTCCCCGAAGAGTGCGACTGCGGAAACCCTCTTGGATGCCACAAATGCAGAGTGCTGTTCGTCCTCGACGCCAAAGGGAGGGACAAGGTATCGACAGTGACGTCGGGGGACCTCGTGTCCGAAGACAGGGACGTGAGGCCGGTCAGCGAGTCCATACCTCTCATCAAACTGGCGGCAGGCCAGTCGGTGAAGCTCGAAGCCTATGCCAGGCTCGGCCGCGGAAAGGAGCACGCGAAGTGGCAGCCTTGCACCGTTGCCACCCTTACGGACGGCAAGAAAGAGGGGGTCTTCATACTCACCGTGGAGTCTGCGGGGGGGCTCCCTGCGAAGCAGATAGTGCTCAAGGCCATCCAGCTCCTCGAGAAGAAGCTGAACGACATCCAGGTCGCGGTGGGCGGGGCGAAGTGACCGCATCTAATCCGATCCTCAGGCGGACCGCAGTGATGCTTGAGAAGGCAGGGAAGACGCACAAGGCCCGCATCTGGAGCGAGGCTTCCGCATTGCTCTCCAGCCCCGCGGGAACAAGGGTGGAAGTGAACCTCGGGAGGATATCCAAGGTCGTCGGTGAGGCCCACGCTGTGTTTGTCCCGGGAAAGGTCCTCGGCACAGGCGCGGCAGGAAAGAAGATGGTCGTGGGCGCCTTTTCATTTTCGGCCTCAGCCAGGTCAAAGATAGAGGCGACCGGTGGCGCGGCGCTTTCGGTTGAAGATTTCCTGAAGAAGTACCCGAAAGGGAGTGGGGTCAAACTTGTCAGGTGAGGAGTCGGTGTACATCGACGCAACAAACCAGATCGCTGGGCGGCTCTCTTCCAAGGTCGCGAAGCTCCTCCTGTCAGGAAAGAAGGTGACCGTGGTGAACGCTGAGAAGTCTCTTGTTTCTGGGTCGAGGACCTCTGTTGTAAACCAATGGAAGGAGAGGCTCGAGCTGGCGAGCAAGGTCAATCCGATTTACGGTCCGATTCACCCGAGGCGGCCTGACAACATCCTTCGCAGGATGGTCAGGGGGATGGTTCCGCGAAAGAAGCCCAAGGGCGCGATGGCGATGAAGCGGCTCCGGGTCTACATCGGGGTCCCCGAAGGGATCAACGGAGCGAAGCTGAAAAAGTTCGAGGAGACCGCCGCAACGCGCCCCATTCCGGTATATGTGACCATGGGGGACCTCTCGAAGAGTCTGGGGTGGAATGAGTAGAGATGCCGACCTCTGCCAAGGCCCAAGTGAAGAAGCCGCCAAAGCTCTATTCTGGCGCGAGGAAGACAGCCAGGGCCACTGCGGCAATATCCCCCGGAGCGGGGCGCATCAGGGTCAATGGGACACCGGTCGAGCTTTGGGAACCAGAGCCCGCACGGCTCCATTTACTGGCACCGGTCTATGTGGTTGGGGAGTTGAGAGAAAAGTTCGACCTCGACGTCAGCGTCGCCGGAGGGGGGTTCATGGGGCAGGCGGACGCCGCGGCCATGGCCATCGCCAGGGCCTACGTCGACCAGGTCAGAGGGAACGAAATCAGGGAGAGACTGAATGCATACAATAAATACCTGCTTTCGGGCGACCCGAGACAAGCTGAACCCAAGAAATTCGGAGGGCCGGGCGCGCGCAGGAAGAGGCAGAAATCGTACAGGTGATTTGCTATGATGATTCCCATACGCTGTTTCACTTGCGGTAGTCTCATCGGCGACAAGTTCACCCCGTTCCAGACCAGGGTGAAGGGGGGCGAAGATCCGGGCAAGGTGCTGGACGACCTAGGCCTGAAGAGGTACTGCTGCCGGCGTATGCTCATCTCCTCGGTGGACGTCATCGACCAGGTTCTTCCGTTCTACAGCAGGAAATCAGAGCTATAGGTCTGGAGCTTGGCCATGTCTGAGTTCGACGACGACGCGGGTTCAGCCGACAAGATGGTCGCCCCAGGCTTTTCAGAGAAGGCCCTGCTAGCCACCGGCATCCGGATTGGGACGCCCATCAGGACGAAGACCATGGAGCCGTTCACAACGCGGCCAAAGCCAGACGGTCTGCACATGATTGACTATCCCAAGACCTTGCAGCGCATCGACATCGCTGGCAAGTTCATAGCGGCCACCGGCGCGAAGAACACCGTCGTGTACACCAGCAGGGAGCACGGCGCCGTGGCTGTCGAGAAGTTCTGCGAGCTCACTGGGGCGATGCCCAGGATAGGCCGGTTCATGCCAGGCACATTCACCAACCCTCTCTATCCGGGTCACCTGGACGCCGAACTGGTGGTCGTGGCGGACCCGATGTCAGACACGCAAGCCATGGTCGAGGCAGCCAAGCTGGGGGTCCCCGTGATTGCGGTCTGCGACACGGACAACATAACCGACGACGTAGATCTGGTCATCCCCGGGAACAACAGGGGGCGCAAGTCCATAGCTGCCATATTCTGGCTCCTGGCCAGAGCGACCCTCGTCCACTCGAAGTCGCTGGCCGAGGACCAGCCCATGAAGTACGGCATCGAAGACTTCGAGACCAAGGTGGATGAAGAGCAGAGGCCCGAGCCCCTCGAAGAAAGGACGTCCGAGAGGCGCGAATAGGCCTCCGTATTGCCAGTCAGAAAGCCCGCAGTTTCAGGCCAGTTCTACCCGTCAGACCCCGCCGAGCTCTCCACCCTCATCGACGAATGCTACACCCACAGGCTCGGACCAGGCAGGCTTCCGCCGGCCCCAGCAACGGACGCGGACATAGTCGCTGCGATATCGCCGCACGCTGGTTACGTCTATTCCGGCCCGGTGGCCGCCCACTCCTACTATCATGTATCTTCGCTCCGCAGTCCGGACCTGGCTGTTGTGGTAGCGCCCAACCACTACGGCCTCGGGAGCGGGGTCTCAACCTACGACGAGGGGGAATGGGAGACCCCTCTGGGACGCATGCGCGTCGACGAAGAGGCGGCCGCAGAGCTCGTCGAACTTGCCGGAGTCTCGGTGGACCCGGGGGCCCACCGGCTAGAGCACTCCCTCGAGGTGCAGCTCCCGTTCCTGCAGAAACTCTACGGTGACTCGGTCCCACTCCTGCCGATTTCACTCCTCTTCCAGGACCTGGACACCGCGGAAACTGTCGCTTCGGCCCTCTCCAGGATCCTGAGCGGGAGGAAGGCCATCCTCATCGCCTCCTCAGACCTGACCCACTACGAGCCGCCCCCCGCTGCGAAGGAGAAGGACGAGGCGCTCCTCGGCGAGGTGCTGAAGATGGACGTTCAGGGGTTCTACTCTGTCCTCGAGAGGCTCAACGTCACAGCCTGTGGCTATGGTGCCATCGCCACGGTGATGCTCACGGCCAGGTCGCTGGGGCTCACGAGGCCAGAGCTCCTAGAGTACGCCACGAGCGGCGACACCAGCGGCGACAACGTTCAAGTCGTGGGTTATGGAGCCCTCAGATTCGTAAGCTCTTGAGAGCCGTAGCAGAAGCTCCTTCGAAGGCAATCGTCACCGGGGAGCACTTCGTGGTCCACGGCGCCTGGGCCCTTGCCGCCGCCTTGCCGAAGAAGGTGAGGGTGGAGGTGGAGGCGGCCCGCTCTTTCAGGGTGACGTCCCAGGGGTCAGAAGAGGGGCCTGCCGGGATTGCGCCAGTCAGGCAGGTGGTCAGGGCCGTGGCCGAAGAGTACTCGGTGGGCCAGGAGGTAGCGGTGTCTGTCACTTCTTCGGTCCCCCGAGGCGCCGGCCTGGGGTCATCCGCCGCCACCATGGTCGCCCTCTCTGCCGCCCTATCAGAGTTCCACTCTCTGGGTCTGGGCGCCGAGGACATCATCCGCCTCTCGATGGTCGGAGAGAACGCAATCCACGGCCGCCCTTCCGGCATCGACCCAGCTGTCTGCGCCCTAGGGGGGGCCATCCTGTTCAAACCAGGGACCAAGCCGAAGGAAGTCTCCTTAGGCGGGAGCCGCTCGTTGCTAGTGTCGTACTCCGGGATCAGCAGGGATACCAAGGCGCAGATAGGCAGAGTATCAGAGGCCAAGGACAGATACCCGGGCTACTTCGCCCGCCTGGCCGGCTCGGTGGGCGCCCTAAGCCTAGAGGCCGCAGGGCTCCTCGCCAAGGGAGACGGGGAGGGGCTGGGAGGGCTGCTAACAATGAACCACGCTCTCCTGGGGATGCTGGGGGTATCCAACCCTACCTTGGACGGGATGGTCGACCAGATGATAACGGCTGGAGCCTATGGTGCGAAGCTCACCGGGGGAGGCGGAGGAGGGAGCGTGATCGCAGTGGCCCCCAAGGCAAAGGAAAAAAACCTAGTT
>JAJZIG010000059.1 GCA_021851265.1 archaeon
ACCGAGAGACAATCAGCACATCTCTTGTGAGCCAACCACCCTCCGGCGCTCTCGGCGCGGTGTCCAACCCACGCAGTTTCGGTGGGCTTCAGTTTGTAAGTCTTTGACGACCGGGGACCGGGTCGTCCTGCAGTAGCACTTCCAGCCCCGACGCCTTCATGGCCTCTCCGAAGGCGGCCACCACAGCGTGAGCCCTGATACCTTCGGCCCACTGGCTAAGGTTTGCCACCGGAGGGCACCCCACTGGTGGGATGCAGAGCCTGTTCAGCTTTTCCAGGTCCGAGTGCAGGAGGAGGGTCCCATGGACCAGGACTGCCCGCGAAGTAGACCTCGCGGCAAGGCCTGATACCTTGCGACCTTCCACGTCGATCTTGTTCGGAACGGAGAACTCCGCCTTGATGCCGAGCCGCCCCAAACCTTCTATCATATAACGCGAGGCCTCGCCGAAGAGCTTCGCCGGAGAGTGAAATGCACCCTCAGAACGGGCGAAGATGCTCCAGTTCAGGTTCCCGATGTCGTGGTAGACTACGCCTCCGCCTGTCTCCCTCTGAAACACCCTTACTCCCAGCGCCTCTGCGAGCCCTTCGCGGTACCACCCATACCGTGCATTCTTCGCCTTCCCTCTTACGAGGCACTCCGAGTTGGTCCAAAACCTCACGGTCTCGGAGTGCTCCGAACTCTCCACCAATGCAAAGAGCTCGTCCTCGCGGGCCAAATTCTGCGAAGGGTCGCTTCCCGAGTCATGGAGCAGGCGCACCCGCTTCCCCAGGAACAAGGCCAAGGCTTGATCAGGCCCTAACTGGGCGCGTCTTCTTCTCGACCGTCAGATGCAGGCCGTCTTTGCTCACGACCACGATCTCATCCCCTATCTCGAGCGCCTCCCTGCATCTCGCCGACCACTCGAGGCCGTCTACCTTCACGGAGAACGCCCTGCCGTCTCCAGTCCTGGCGGTTACTACCCCTTCTTTTCCGACAGGGTCGTACCCTCTGAACTGGACGCGCTCGATGGTCTCTGAAGCCTTGACGACTAGGAAGATCCCGGCGCCGAGGAATAGGAGCAGCGAGATGGAGAGCGAAAGAACCCCCCTGGTGACCACCCATCGGGCGAAGAGGATCAGTCCGAAACCCAGGAACGCGCCAATCATGAAAAGCGAGCCGATGCCCCACCTGTCCCACGAGAACAGAGCTACCTCTCCGCCGGGTGGCAAAGCCTCGAACGCGTTGCTGCTAGAGGCTGAAGGCCTTGTCTTGCTCATGAATCGCTTACCGTAACGTGTTCAGCCGGACTTAACCCTTCTCCAGCAGGGTCGGCCTCGCGAATCGGCCCATGGCCTCCCGAGGCCAGCTCAAAGGCTTCTGTCGAGGCGGAGGATGGTCTATGGGACGCCGGCGAACTCGTCATAGCTGCTCACCGACAGGACAGGGTTCGACAGGGCCTCCTCCCCGAGCTTCCTGTAGGGGACGTCCCCGTAATCGTGGCCAGGATAGATGACGGTTGAAGACGGGAGCTTCAGTATCACGTCGTGCAGGCTCCTGAACAGCTCTTCCGAGGAGCCGCCGGGAAGGTCGGTCCTACCGCAGTTCCCGACGAACAGCGTGTCCCCGGAGAAGAGATTCTCGCCGTCGTAAAGGCAGATACTGTCCTCGGTATGCCCCGGCGTATAGATGACCTTCACTCCCGTCTTCCCGAGGGAAAGCACATCGCCATCGCTCACAGATACGTCATGCTCGATGGAGGAGCGCCGATGGGCTACGACCTTGGCCCCAGCGGAGTCGGCCAGCTCTCTCAGGGATGATGTATGGTCGGAGTGTCTGTGAGTGGCAACGGCGAATTTGACCCTGACTTTGGCTTCCTTCGCGGCGTCGATTATGGGGTCGATTTCCCAGCCAGAGTCGACCACGAGCCCCTCTCCTCCGGGTCTGTCGGCGAGGAGGTACACGAAGTTCTGCATGGTCCCCACAGCAATCTGTCTGATGAGCATCGCCCAGTCGTGATGGAACAGCTAGGTATGCTTTGCGCTCCTCGGGTGCTCAGGGCGCACGCCGAGTCAGCCGCCGTCGCTTGGAACGAGATTCGTTACTGAGAAGGCTGGAGCGGAGGGTCCTCGGTGAAGTCCCACGTCAGGTTCCACTGCCGCAGTTTGAAAGTGGCTAAGCGAGCGACACGGTATGGATCCAGCGACGCCAACTTCTCGACCTCTTCCATGGACTCGGCTTTCCAAATCGTGAGAGAGCCATCAAGGTCTGTGAATCTCCCTCCCATCAGCAGCTTCCCGTTCAGCCCTTGTCCCCGGAAGTCCCGGTGCTTCTTCTTGAGCTCGTCGGAAGGTTGGCTCGCTAGGCTGACCAATCCACAGACTATCACAACCATAACGGTTTCAACTTCGGGATAATAAGACGTTGGGGGTCGGCTGCCTCTGCCTTAGGCGACTAGCGACCCCCCATTGACTGGGATAGAAAGACAAGCTTGTAGACCGTCGGTGCGACCGACACCTGCCGGGCCTTGGGGTGTGATTAATCCCGCATTTGTGTGCTGGTCCTCCTTTGAACTGGACGCCCTTGACAGGACTCGGATACTTCGTTGAGAACCGATTGATACCGCCCAATCAAAAAGTTCTGCAAAATTGCCTGTCAGGCGTTGGAAGAGGAAGGGAAGCGTCGTGCCGTCGACAAGCTCAAGGAACCTGGCCTGATGACGGAGACGGTCGAACCGCGTTTCTGCTTCGACATGAGAGTCTGGCAAGAGATAGTTGATAGCGAAATAGTTGGGAGATTGAAGCTTGAGCCTTCGCGGCCATGACGGTGGCAACGGATTGTAAGATGGATGACGAAGGAAGCCTTTACAACAGTCATTCTGGCTACTCGGCTTCGGCGCTGACGCCAAGCGGCTCTTCCTGAACTCTCCCTGTCGAAGCGGTCGTAAGCGTCTATGGCCTCCCTCCTAACTGTGTCTCCCTGGATTTCGGGGAACTGTCAGGAGGGTGTCTCGGCGACCGCAGGCTAGAACGGAATGCCTCGGATGGTGTCACTTTGAAATTTCTTCGCTCAGCACCTGATAGGCTCTAGGCCCGAGCCGTTCCTGCAAGATTAGTATGACATCATCGTAGCTCAAGAACGCGTCAAGGACGCTCACTCCATTCCGGTAAAGCAATTCCGTGATGAAGGATGCGATTCCAGGCAGCTTCTTGGCGGAGATGGACAGCTGAATCGTGATCTTGGCCAAATCCCTAACAACCGTAGTTTCATGGTTCCCTCTCAATGCCTCCTCAAGGAGTTGCGCGTCTTCCTCCTCGGCGATTAGCTTGATGGAGTTGGACAACTGAAAGATGTACGGAATGGCGTTGAACCTTTCCTCCAGTTTCAGGAAGTCTTGCAAAATCTGGCGATGCTGAGCAGTCTTCGCCTCGACTCTCACTTCGACCATCCGTCCGGCGAGATCCAGCTTGGACCCCTTCAGGCTAGCAGACATTTCTTCAATCCTTCCTTCACCCAGCCCGTCCGAGAACCTCTTGATTGCGACCACAATGGTTGCCGCTTTGGCCTTCCTCCCCGTCAACTCCTCCACCTCTGGTGTAATCTTGGACGCGAGCCGGTGATAATTGACTATTTTGAGTTTCAAGGATTCGAGAACGATGTAATTCCTTGAGATGACCGTTGAGACGGCTTCACTTACCGGAACACCACTTACTTTGGATGGCTGCGCTGGAACTCTACCCACAGAGTCTACGACTACGAGCGAGGTGTAATAAATGTACCATCATAATTAGATACATATATATACTGTCACAAGTATACCAGACTTGAAATACCATGATAACCACAAACATGAATCCGACAACCATCACAGCCTCTGTTCAGCCGAAGATGCTCGGTCAAGTGACTGAGCAGCTAAAGCACACTCAGGGAATAACCTACTTTTCACCACTCGCCGGCCGGTTCGATCTCGCGATCGAGCTAAAGGCCGCGGACCAGAAGCAGACCTACGACCTGGTCAACAAGATCCGATCCATCTCCGGGATCACAAGCACAAGAACCTACTCGCCATTCGAAGGCTTCACCAACGGCAAGAACGTTCAGGCAACTGACGCTCTGGCGCTGGTCCTGTTGCAAGTCAACGAGAATGTGCAGAAGGTCCTCCAGTCCCTGGAACAGCACCCACAAATCCGCAATGCATCCGTCGTACCGGGCGAATTCGACATCGTAGCGACTGTATACGGAAAGAACCACGAGGAGATCCTTTCCTCAGTTTCGAAGATTGCCGAAGTGCAGGGCGTAGAGTCAAGCGAGACGCTGTTAGCCTACAAGCCCATCTGGGCCTAGGCTCCTTTTTTCTTCTATCCGAATTCACTCCAGTCTTTACGCGCAGAGAAACTCTCACGCCTGATTATTCGTTCTTCAGCTTGGAGGGATCGGCTGCGGCTCCGGCAGTTTCGTATTTCAATTGCCGAGACGAGAACCTCTCGCTTCATCTCAAGGCCAGCCTGGTCTTCATGACGATTGGATTACCTGGGCGGTCCCAGGCTAGGTGGGCTTGGTACGAGGAACTTGTTGCTCAAGCCTATGCTGGTGGGAAGAATGCCTGCGCTTCCTGATCACTGCCCATTTCTTCCTGCGCGCGAACATCATTCTATTCCACGTCTCCCTTTCCGCCGGGGCCCCCTTGAGGCGAATGACCCTTCCTGCCGCCGGCGATGACGTCGTCTATCCGGAGTATCATGCAGGTGCATTCGGTGGCCGACTTGATGACCTGCTCCTTGACCGAGACTGGCTCTATGACGTCCTTGATGAACATGTCCCGGACGCCCTTCCCCATGACATCCACCCCGGCCCATGCCTTGCCTGTTCCGTGGCTCTCTCTGAGCTCGACCTGGGTGTCTATCTGGTCGAAGCCGGCGTTCGACGCCAGGGCGAGCGGGATGCTCTCCAGGGCTTCGGCAAACTTCTCCACGGCAAGCTGCTCCCTCCCCTGCACCGTGGCAGACCACTTCGACAGGCGGTAGGCGAGTTCCTCCTCGACTGCGCCGCCACCGGCCACTATCCCCGGGTTCTCCAGAACGTCCTTGACGACCATGACGGCGTCATGGATGGACCTTTCGGCCTCGTCGATGACTCTCTGGCTCCCGCCCCTGACCAGTATCGACACTGACTTCGGGTTCTTGCAGTCTACCACGAACACCCACCTGTCGTCCTCGAGCTTTCTTTCCTCGACCAGCCCCGCCTGACCCAGGTCTGCCCTGGCCAAGCCATCGACGCCGGTCACCATCCTTGCCCCGGTGGCCTTCGCCAGCTTGGCCATGTCGGACTCCTTTACCCTCCTTACCGACAGGATTCCCGCCTTCGCCAGGTAGTGCTGGGCCACATCGTCGATCCCCTTCTGGCAGATGAGGACGTTGGCTCCGGCCGACTGAATCTTGTCGACCATGCCCTTCAGCATCCGCGTCTCCTCGTCGAGGAACTGTTGAATCTGCTCGGGCCTGGCTATGTTGATCTTGGCGTCGAACTCGGTCTTCTTGATTTCGAGCGCCGAGTTGACCAGCGCTATCCTCGCCTTCTCGACGCGCTTCGGCATCCCGGAGTGTACGACTTCCTTGTCCAGGACTATCCCCTGCGTAAAACTGGCGTCCTTTAGAGAGCCTCCGACCTTCTTCTCCACCTTCAGGTCGTCGACATCCACCCTGTAGGTGCCGTCCGCTGTCTTCTCGGCCACCTGGAGGAGGGCGTCTACCACCATGGCTCCGAGCACTGCGCTGTCGTTCGAGATCAGCTTCGAGGCCATGCTGGTCCGTGCAATCTTCCTCAGGGTGGCCGTGTCCTCTGGGTCCACGCCGACGGCAATCTCCTCCAGGATCCTCTGGGCCTTCTTCGCCGCGGAACTGTAGCCGTTGATGATGACCATGGGGTGGACTCCCTTCTCAATCAGCTCGCCAGCTCCCTCCAGAAGCGCGCCCGTCAGAACTACCGAAGAGGTGGTCCCGTCTCCCGCCTCCTTGTCCACCGTCTTGGCTACCTCGATTATCATCTTCCCGATCGGGTGCTCTACGTCCATCTCCTTCAGCATGGTCGCTCCGTCGTTGGTGATGGTGGCGTCTCCAAGCGAGTCTACCAGCATCTTGTCCATCCCTCTGGGACCCAGTGACGTCTTCACCAGGTCGGCGATGAGCTTGGCCGCCGAGATGTTGTTGTTCTGTGCCCGCCTTCCGCGGTTCTGCGTACTCCCTTCACGGAGGATCAGGACCTGCTGTCCTCCTGACGTGGTCACGAACGAAGCTTCTGACATCATTGTTCACCTAGGACGTCCAAAGGACCTGCAAAGTCTCTAGTGGCTCAGCCTCGCCTTCATCCGTCGGAGGTAGTCCACGATTCGATTGCTCGACTTCGTCTCTGGTCCTTTCGTTTGCTCGTTTGTTGCCATCTTAGTTCACGAGTAGAAATGGGCATGACAGCATATAGGCAGGACGTATTTTCTGCACGCGGATGCAATCGAAGCCGAATCTGCCCTGCGTTCCCGCAAAACGCTATTACAAGCTAATAACACACCGGGATTCGACAAACCCGAGCGCCACTTGAGACCAAAGACCACGACCGCCTCCTTCAGGCTGGACTAGTCAGCCTTCAGCGTCCTTCAGGAAGACGCGAGGAAGCAGAACATCAGCGTCAACACCCTGATCAACCAACTAGTGCTCGCCTACGCCAACTTTGACCGTCCGATGAAGCGGTTCCACATGGTGAAGGTCCCGGCGTCGAGCTTCAAGCACATCCTGGAGGCGGCGACCAACGAGGCAATAGCCGAAGCAGGAAACTCCACGGGCATTGACGTCCCCAAGACGTACATCAGAGCAAAGTGGGGCGAGCTCAGCGCAGAAAACGCCCTGGCCTACCTCAGGACGACCGCCGACCACACGAACCTCTTCGAATACAGCGAGGTGGTGCGCGCCGGGAAGGTCAACGTCACCCTCTCCCACGATTTCGGACCCAAGGGGAGCCTCTTCCTGCAGCACTATGTGAAGGCGATATTCGAGCCCTTGGGGAAGATGCCGAGGTTCCTGCCTGACGAGAACGCCGTTTCTTTTGAAGTCCAATAAAGCTAGGGTGGCCCTGACGGCTATCGTGATATTCGCCTCTTGTGTTCGATTGCAGAAAATACGTTAGCCTCAATAGCGTCGCTTCGTCCAAACAGAACGAGCAGAGATGAAGGGGAGTAGGGAAGTCGCTACAGCAGTGTTGAACATTCCTGGCATGAGTAGACCTGGGCGAGCCAAGCAGCTCAGGGATGACGTCGGAGGGCTCGACGGAGTTCTCCATATCGAGGTCAACTACATCCTTGATTCGGTGACGGCGAAGTACGACGCCAGCAAGCTGACGTCCACCCAGGTCAGGAAGAGGCTGAAGTCGAGCAATCGTGGGAAAGAGTGGCTAGGGAGATTCCAGGGAGCAAGATGAGCGTGTCGCAGTCGGGCTATCGCTATTGCAGCAGGTGCGGTCGCGAGATCGTCTGGATGAGAAGCGGGAGAAGTTGGCTTCCATACGACCCTGTGGGCTCTCATCATAAATGCATGGGTCAGCATTATCGCGGCTGAATCGTAACGCAATCTAATCGTAGGGGACACGGCAGGGGACTTGCTCCAAATTCCGAGTCAAACTGGTCATCCACTAGCTAGGTCGGTGGCCCGGGCCGTCGAACCGTTTGCCGGTTCTGGGAATCGACTTCTCCCCACATTCCGCCGACCATTGGGAACTGAACCTAGCTTAACAAGTGCCCCGGGTGGGATTAAAGCTGTAATCTGCCTATAGATCGGGAACGAACCCACACGGCACGGTACAGTTACGAGCTTACCCTCACCGCTGCAAACGTGCCATGCTTGAGCATGTCCGCTACCAGCAAGGCATCCCGTAGCTGCGGGAGCGATCAGAACCAGCCTTTCTTGTCTTTAATCGCGGCCTTGACTTTCTGAGCGGTCTCAGCAGGGATTGGGTCCAGTCTGTGCGCTTCCTTCGCATGCTGGACGATCTTCGGCATCAACTCTTCCTCTGTCTTCGCTTTTGCCTTAAATCCACAATTCATGCCGATGTCCTTGCAGGCAAATTCCTTGGTCATGTAAATCGATTACTCACCGAGTCGAGTGATATTTAGGCTTATTCGAGGTTACGCCTGACCGGGGCCCAGTCCTGACCGTGGGGCCGACTCTCTCTTCTTTTCATGGTCCCACGCCCCTACCACCAAGAGTGTGGCTACCCGCGCATCTTGAAGAGTAGGCTGCTGGACAACTGATTCTGATTAGTCTTGAAAAGTGCCGCGGGTCGGACACTCCCCGACCGTAGGCCGGATTACAGCGGTAATTTGCCGGCAATTCATTCGGGAGTTTTTCTTGAGGGTACAACCGTGTTCTCTCAGAGTAACAGACAAGTTTCGGAGGCGAAGCCAACCAAGCACCAGCCTGGCGGAGGCGCAATGGACCCTATGCAAGGTATGGCTCGTTCGGGGACTTGTTCAAGCTTCGAATCCCAACACCGAATGGCAATCCCACAGGTAAATTTCAGAGACCTCTCTGCGGGCCTCCCACCATGCTTTCGGCAATCCTTAAGTATATCCAAGCACGTATATCCTAACACATGGCGACCACGGTGAAGCTTCAGAAAATCGGGAACAGCATCAGGGCCACAATTCCGAAAGAAGTCGCGGAGGAACTCTCCCTGAAGCCTGGCGAAGAGATGGTAGTCGACACCGCCGGGGACGTGCTCTACCTTAGGAAGCGCACGTCGAAGAGGCTTTCGAATTTGTACGGAGCTCTGGCGAAGAAGAGAGGCGAGGTCGCAAGTTGGCCAACCCCGGAAGAGATCAAGGCAATCTGGGGATAGATTCCAACGTTCTGGTCGCGTACCTGGTCCCCGAACACCCCGACCATGAACGCACCAGGGCGCTGGCGCGGGAAAGCCACGCGGTCAACCCGACAGTTATTCACGAGACCTATCACGCCTGCGTCTTCAAACTGAGAAGGAGCCCGGCGGACACGGTCAAGGCTCTGTTAGACTACATGGACCTCGCAACTTGCCTGCCGATTGGCCCTGCTATCGTAGAGCGCGGCCTGAAGCTTGCCCTCAGGCATTCTCTGGGAGGCAGAGACGCACTCGTCTTGGCTTCTTACCTGTCATCCGACGGGGTCAAGGGCTTCGTGACGATGGACAAGTCTCTCTTGTCCCTCAAAGAAGTCAGATTCGGGAAGAGGGCGCTGAAGATATCGCCTCTCC
>JAJZIG010000060.1 GCA_021851265.1 archaeon
CCCGTAACCAAGATATCACTCACCAAGCCCACCCTCGACGAAGCATACCTGGAGTTCACCGGGCGCAGCATCAGAGAGGAAGAGTCCAACAAGATGGACGCGTTCAAGCAGAGGGTGACGATGATGAGGGCCCGCAGGTGACGTGAAGATGGCGGAGGACGTCCCGGCAAGGTCCACGGTCACGACGCAAGAGCAGGCGATAGAGGAGGAGCAGAAGGAACGGGAGATGGAGAGGTCGTTCCGCGCGGCTCCGACGCTCAACAAGAGCCCCCTTCACGGCCTGTGGGCGCTGACCAACAGGGACCTGGTAAAGTGGTACAAGAATCCCATCCAGCTGATCATATCCCTGGTCCAGCCCGTGGTCTGGCTGGGCCTGTTCGGCCTCGCGTTCAACATCGGCAAGATCTTCACGAGCCTCCCCGGGGTGACACCCGCAGAGGCGAGTGTCCTCAACCTCGGCACCTTCGGCACCAGCAGCTACTTCTCCTACCTCGCCGCCGGGATGCTGGCGTTCATCATCCTGTTCACCGCCGCCTTCTCAGGGATGTCGGTCGTCTGGGACAGGAGATTCGGGTTCATGAACAAGGCGCTAAGCACCCCGGTCGGGCGGGGAGCCATCGTGGTCGCGAAGATTTCTCAGAGCACGGTGCGGTCTCTCATCCAAGCGGCGATAGTCCTCGTCATTGCGGTGGTCTTGGGGAGCGTGGGCGGGGTCCAGATGGACACTTCCTACTTCAGCGTGCTTACCATAGGGGGGTCGTTCGTGTTGCTGTTCCTGATGTCCTTCGGGCTCTCCTCGCTGTTCGTCATGCTGGCTCTGAGGTCCAGCGACTGGCAGACCCAGATGGCCATCATCAACCTCCTCAACCTCCCTCTCCTCTTTGCCAGCAACGCCATGCTCCCGGTCGCCATGATGCCCTCTTGGCTCCAGTCCGTGGTGAAGTATAACCCCGTGAGCTACGCCGTCGACGGGGTGAGGCAGATGCTGCTGGGCTCAGGGTCCGCGTCGGCAGCCGCCGCGGGCTACCATGTCCTGGCCCCCCTCTGGGTAGACTTCAGCGTCCTTGCAGGCTTCGCAGCGGTCCTCTCCGCGCTTGGGATAGTCCTGTCCTGGAGACTTCTGTCGAACTGACTGAAGGTCAGCCGAAGATTGCCTTTCCGAGCTTCCCGGCCATGGCTAGGGGGTCCTGGTTCTGCCAGACGTTCCTCCCGACGGCTACGCCTGTCCCGCCAGCGCGGACGACCCCCTCCACCTGGCGCAGGAAGTCGTTGTCGGTGGGTGCCTTAGGCCCGCCGCTCATGAAGACCCTGACCCCCGCCGCAGCCTTCACAGCCCAGGAGAAGCTCTCCGGGTCACCAGTGTACTTGATCTTGACCGCGTCCGCCCCAAGCTCCAGCCCGGCCCGGGCGGCGTAGGCGACCGTCTCCTTCGAGGTGTCGTTTTGGACCGCCGCGCCTCGGGGGTAGATCCAGGCTATGGCGGGCATCCCCCTCTCGTGCGCCTCCTCCTGTATCTCTCCGAACTCGCTGAACATCCTCGGCTCGTGTTCGCTCCCCAGGTAGATGGTGTACCCGACTCCCTTCGCCCCGAGCGACACCGCCTGCTCCACGCTGCACACCTGCCGCGAGACTGGCTCTCCCTTGAGGAGGCTGGACTTTCCGTTGAGCTTGACAATCAAGGGGACCCTCCCGTCGTAGAACCGCTCGGCCACCCCCTTCTGGAACACGACACCGTTGAACCTCCCCTTGGCGGCTATGTCCATGATATAGGCTGGGTCGACGTTCTTGTCGTTGAAGTCGGACGAAGGCCCGTGCTCCAGCCCCTGGTCATAGGCGAGGATCATGCTCTTCCCCCCGGTGAGGAACTTCTCCATCAGGTCGCGCTTCATGAGGGGGAAGCCGCCCTTGGCCTATTTAACGCTCTCACCGTTCGACATACATTCAGGCAGCCTGTCCATACGCCTAAAAGCCCCGCCCCGATCAGCGGCGACCGATGAAACTGGAAGAGTTCCTGAGGCTCAACGCGCCCGAAGACCTGGCCGCCCTCACCGCCGCCGTCGCGAAGGCCAGCTTGGAGGTCTGGGGGAGCATACCGTTCAAGACAGGGCTCCTAGAGGAGACCAACCCGTCCGGGGAGGCTCAGAAGGCGATCGACGTTTACTCCAACGACGTGTTCGTCGAGGCCCTCATTGCTACAGGGCACGCCGCTGAGGTCGCTTCAGAGGAGATGGAGGAGCCAGTGGAGTCCAAGGGAGGGGTCAGCGTGGCAATGGACCCGCTCGACGGGAGCTCCAACGTGGAGACCAACAATCCGCTGGGGAGCATCTTCGGCTTCTACTCAGACAGGCTCCCGGCGTCCGGGAGGCGCCTGGCAGGGGCCCTCTACGTCACCTATGGGGCTTCGCTCACGCTGACCTTCTCTTTCGGAAAGGGGGTCCACCGGTTCGTCGCGCTGAGGGAGGGAGCGGGGACGTCCTTCCAGCTCTTCGGGGTGGGCCTGAAACTGCCGGAGAAGCCCGAGGTCTATGGTTTCGGGGGCTCGAGGAGCGAGTGGATCCCCGCCGTAGCCAGGTTCTGGGACTCCTTCGACGGCAGAGGGCTGAGGAACAGGTATTGCGGGACATTCGTCGGCGACTACAACCAGGTCCTTGCCAGGGGCGGGATCTTCTCATATCCGGCGCTGGTCAAGAGACCGAAGGGGAAGCTCCGGGTGCTGTACGAGTGCGCACCCATGGCTTACATCAACGAGCAGGCAGGAGGGTATGCCAGCGACGGCTCAGGCAACGTGCTTGACATAGAGCCTAGAGCGCTGGCCGAAACGTCGCCGCTCTACATCGGGAGCGCAGGCCTCGTCCACGAGATCGAAAAGAGCATCTCGCCGACCTAAGGGCCCCGCCTTGCAAAAACAGGGACGGGCGCCGCCGGCAGGCCGCCGGGGCGTCCAACCGTCCGGTGGCTAGGGGAACACGCCCAGGGTCTTGACCGCTTCCGCCACCCTTCCGACGCCGACTATCATGGCGCCGGTCCTCATGTCCACGTCGTGCTTCAGGCTGGCGGCGTGCACGTCGTGGAAGGCGGAGGTGATCTTCTTCTCCAGCATGGAGTTGACTTCGTCCTCGGTCCAGTAGTTCCTCTCGAGGTTCTGGACCCACTCAAGGTAGCTGACGATCACGCCGCCCGAGTTGGCCAGGATGTCTGGGATCATGAAGACATTGTTGGCGTGCAGGATCTTGTCTGCCTCAGGGGTGGTCGGTCCGTTGGCGCACTCTGTGATTATCTTGGCCTTGACTCCCCTGGCGATGTCAGGTAGGATTGCGTTCTCGAGAGCGGAAGGACTCAGGATGTCTACGTCCATCTGCAGGAGCTCCTTGTCAGAGATCGCCTGGCTCCCGGGGAACCCGACGACCGAGCCGGTCTTCTCCTTGTAGGCGATGAGCTTGGCGGTGTCCATGCCGCTCTTGCTCATGATCGAGCCTCTGGAGTCGCTGGCTCCCATCAGCTTGGGGCCGTAGGACTCGAGTATCTCGGCGAAGTTCGAGCCCGCATTGCCGAACCCCTGCACCGCGAATGTCGCCTTCTTCAGGTCGACCTTTCTCACCTTGGCCGCTTCGACGGTGGTGTACACCGCTCCGCGTCCGGTGGCCTTGTCTCTTCCGAGCGAGCCCCCGAGCGAGATGGGCTTGCCTGTGATGACGGCAGGGGACATGAACCCTTCAATGGTGCTGAAGGTGTCAAGGATCCAGGCCATCGTCTGAGAGTTGGTGTAGACGTCGGGCGCTGGTATATCCTTGTACGGTCCGATGATGGGCGCGATGGATGCGGCGAAGCGGCGGGTCATGCGCTCGTTCTCCCCGGCTGACATGTGCTTCGGGTCGCAGATGATGCCTCCCTTGGCGCCGCCATAGGGGATGTTGGCCACGCTGGTCTTCCATGTCATCCACGCGGCCAGCGCTTTGACCTCGTCGAGGGTGACGCCCGGGTGGTATCTGATCCCTCCCTTGAAGGGGCCCCTCGCATCGTTGTACTGGACCCTGTACCCGGTGAACACCCTGATGCTCCCGTCGTCCATTTTGACGGGGAGGGAGGCGATAAGCTGCCTCTTGGGATGGGCAAGGATCTGATGGATACCTTCATCCAGCTTGAGGTACTCTGCAGCAATCCTCAGCTGCTCGAGAGAGTTCTCAAACGGGTTTGGCTTAACCTGTTGCTGTGTCTGCAACTGTTTCACTTCGTATTTTTGGGCCATAAACCGGCTCCTTTTAACATTCTATATAATGCGAGTCTACGTTTCTCAACGAAGGGAACGAGAGAGCTCGCGGACCTTGGCCTCCCAGTCCTTGGCCTTCACCACGCTGCTGGCCACCAACACCCCGTCGACGCCGAGGCTCACGGCCTTCTTCACGTCCTCGCCCGTGACTATCCCGGCGCCGCAGAGTATCCCGCCTTTGAACCCTGCCCTTCGGGCGGCCACCACAGTCTCCTCCACGAGCTCCGGCCTGGCCCGGGACACGGCCATCCCACTGCCTATCAGCTCTGGCGGCTCGATGGCGACGAACTTCGGTCCGAACAGGGCCAGCTCTGCGGCCTCCCGGCTGGTCTGCGCGCACAGGCAGACCTCCAGCCCTGCCGCCAAGAGCCTCGGGACAAGCTTCGCGAGCACCCCAGGCGAGACGCGGGCTTCGCTGTGGTTGAGGAGGGTCCCGGACGCTCCCGCAGCCTTGACCGCCGCCGGGATCACGGCCCCCGTGGTCTTGTCCCCTTCCTCCCATCCAACCGCCTGGCTGTAGACCTTCGCCCCGGACTTGGCGACCAGAGAGAGCATGGGGGTCGGCGGGACCGTGACCCCGGTTACGCCCAGCTCGTCGGAGACCTTCTTGACGGCCCGGGCGAGCTTCACCGCTCCTTCGCCCAGGACCTCGGGATAATTCTTGCAGTTGACTATGATAGTCCCCAAACCGACCGCTGGATACAGCCTCCGCTAGGTGTCTAAAAGGATGGCGTGGAGGAGATGCTCCGGTAGAGGGAGGTTCTTGCTAGAACCCTTCGTCGTCCGAGTCCTCTTCCCAGCCGTCTTCGTCCAAGTCGTCGTCTAGGTCCTCGTCGAGTTCCTGGTCCTCTTCGGACATGTCGCCCCCGCGCTTTTTATTCCACTATTAAATGTCGCGGTGCACGGGGACGCCATGGGCCAGGTCTTGGCTATGGACGGGAGGGCGATATCGAGGGCCGCGGAGACGGTGATGCGCGGGGGCCTGGTCGTCTACCCGACTGACACGGTCTATGGCCTCGGCTGCGACCCATTCAACGAGGAGGCCGTGCGGAGGCTCTTCTCGGCCAAGGGGAGGGGAGCCAAGGCTGTCCCCGTCCTCTGCAGCTCCCGCGAGAAGGCGGCCGACCTGGTCGACCTGGGGCCCAGGGGGGGCGAGCTGGCCAGGCGCTACTGGCCAGGGGCCCTGACCATAGTCGCGCCGCTGAAGATGAGGGTGCCGGATATGCTCAGCCAGGGGCCCCATCTGGGCGTCAGGGTGCCCGACCATGCGCTCTGCCTCGAGTTAGTGGCCTCCTGCGGGGGGTGGCTAGCGGGGACGAGCGCCAACGTCTCGGGGGCGCCGTCGGCCAGGAGCGCCGGGGACGCGCTGAGGCAACTGGGTGGCACGGTGGACCTGATCCTGGACGGCGGGCCATCGCCAGGGGCCGGGTCGACCGTAGTCAGCGTGGTAGGGGGGACTCTCACAATCTTAAGAACCGGTCAAATCGGGGTCGAAATGAGCTGAGAGAAGGACGAACCTAATAGTAACTTCAGCCAAGGGACTCGAGGCGAGGGCCTCGGCCGAGTTCAAGGAGATAGCCCTACTGTCAGGTATCAGGAAGCTGGTCATAGATAGGTCTGCCTACGACGGCGTCATAGAGGTGGATGTCGAGGACCCCAAGGCGCTTCTCGCGTTCATCACAGACTACGTCCGCTCGGAGCCGTTCAGGGTCAGGTACATCCTGAGGATAATCCCGGTCGGCCGGGTGGTGGACACCAAGCTGGACGACATCGTGAAGGCGGTGAAAGACCTCTCGGACGCCATCGGGCCCGGCGAGACCTTCAGGATAACCATAGAGGCGAGGGACTCCCCCTACTCAGACAGGGAGCTCATAGACTCCCTCGCTGACGCCATCGACAGGCAAGTCAACCTGGACTCCCCGGACAAGGTCGTCCTCCTGGAGATCTTTGGGGAGTACGCGGGCGTCTCTGTCATCTCGCCCAGCGAGATAGTGAGCATCCAGAAGCTGAAGCGCGCAGCCTAGGACCTTTCGGCGCCGAGGAGCGCCGCCCCTTCGACCCTGGCGAGCTCAGAGCGCGAGAGCAGCCTTCTTGGGAGTTGGGCCCCCGTGAACCCGGGCGGCGAGGTGAGCGCCATGTGTCCTGCCACGATGACGAGGAACCTCCCTCCATTCACCGACCCTTCCAGGCGGATGGCCCTCGAGATCTGGGTGGTCCCAGCGAGCCTCAGCAGCAGGTCGATCTCTGGCTTCTTGGCCAGGAGGCCTCCGGACTCCATCGCCTGCAGCGTCTGGGCGGCGACCATCTCAGCCAGGAACTCGTTCTTCACTGAACCCGCCTTCACCGTCTGGACCACCGCCCCCGGGTTCGCACGGGCCAGGGCGCCCTTCGCTTCGTCCGGGTCCATCCCCTCGCAGAGGTAGGCTCGGGCTGTCACTCTCTCCATATCATCCACCATGCGAGAACGGCAGTAACGCCACCTTGGCCCCGTCCGCTATGCGAACCGCCCTTCCAGCAGGGACGAAGGCCTCCCCATCCTCGACCATGACCAGGGTGTTGTATCTGCTGAACCCCGGGTCCCTGAGCCCGGTCATCGCCCTCACCCGGTCGACGAGGTCGGAGGCGTCTAGCCCCCCGTCTTGGATGGTGACGTCCCTGGCCCCGACGGCGGTGCCAATGTGGCCCAGGCACCTGACTTTGATCATCCCTGGTCCAAGAACAGCAGCCTTTCCTTATACCTTCTCCCTTCGTAGGCGGACCCAGGGGGCGACAGGCGAGTTCGGCGCCCCTTGAGCCTGAGTCTGAGTGTATCGCTGTCCGCGTCGCCGAGCTCTCCGATGGGGAACCTTACGGAGACCGGCCTCGGGTCTATCGCATGCATGGACGTCTTGCAGGGGAAGAGCTTCCCCGACCTGGCGGCTGCGACCACGTCGTCCTTCATCAGCTTCCTGGGGAGCAGCACGAACTTCCTGCGCTCCTGCAGCTCTATATCGATGTCGTCCTCGGGGACGAAGCGCCTCTCCCAGCCGAACTGCTCAGCGATCCGGTCGAAGGACGCCACGACCTCTCTGACCTCTTCCATGGACGGACTGCCTACCAGGTAAGCTGCATCGCTTGTCAGAACAGCCAAAGCGGTCTCCCTCCGCTCAAGGGCTGAGAACGCCTCGGCCAGGGTCGTCCTCCTCGCGCTCGGCAGGGCCCTCAGGACGTCGTGCAGGCTGTCAGTCTGCCTCGGCGTGTAGACCCGGGCCCACCTCCCTAGGGTTATGGCCCGAGAACTGTAGTCCACGGCGCAGCAGACCGCGTTCTCGATCTTGAGCTCATGAAACGCGGCCAACCTGTGCATGCCATCCAGGACCGTCGCCGACTCCCTGTCGATTATGATGGGGTCCTTCTGGACGCCGTCGCGCGTCATCTCCTGCACAAGCTCTTTGACGCGCCGCGGGATCGTGTTTTCATGGGGACGAAGCGAACTCACGGGCCTGATCCCTAGACTGAAGCCCGCCGTCGCCAGGGCCAAGGATCTACACCGGCGGCTCTTCGACGGCCGGGCCTTCGGGCTCCTCGGTCTCGGCCTCATTCTTCTTCGTGATATATCCCGCAATGCGGTTCCTGAGCTGCTTGGACGGGATGACCGCCAGACCCTCGAGCGACTTCTTGTTCTCTTCGAAGTCTGTGCCGAAGGCCTCGGGGTGCCGCTGCAAGATCTCTTCCGACAGCCTACGAGTCCTATCCAACTTCCGTCAAGCCCGACAGATTGGCGTCATTAACCTTTCGAGTCGTCCCCAGGTAGCGCAGGGCGTTGCCTGAGGTCAAAGAGATGGCGTCCAGAGGGGGGACCCCCCAGAGCTCGGCCAGCCTGAACGCGACCGATGGGACGAGCGCGGGCCCGTGGACTCCTCCCAAGGGCCCGTAGGCGACTGGGGAGTCGGATTCGACGAGCGTGAAGGCGGGGTCGCACCTCCTGGCCATGCGCTGAAGCTTCTTCGAGTACAGTAGGGCAGGGCCGAATGAGACGAAGTATCCTCTCTGAATGACCGCGGGGAGGGCATCCTCAGCCTCGAGCCAGTGCATGAGCAGGGGACCTACCCTGAACGACCCCAGCACCTCCAAGACCTGGGCCTCGGCCCCCCGCGAGTGGACCTGCACGGGGACCTCCGCACCCTCCGCCGCCTGGAGCTGATACCTGAACGCGTTCAGCTGGGCGCTCCCCTCCGCAGTGGGGGAGTAGGATGGATCGAGCCCCACCTCCCCGAGCCCCCTGGACCGCTCCAGCATTCCGGGAACCCACGCTAGGTCCTTGCACTTCTCCGCCTCCGAGGGGTGCAGCCCCACAAACGGCACCACCGTCCCGGGATGAGCTGCCGAGGCGGCAACCACCCCCTCAGAGGTCTCGCGGTCGACCCCGCAGGCCAGGAGGACCACCCCTGCGCTGCTGGCGTTGGCCATGGCCAGGGCCGAGTCAGGGGAGTCAAGGTGGAGGTGGGAATCGAAGAAACGCACGCCCAGCCTTGGGCAAAGAGGTATTTCAGGCCACTACATCCAGCCGAGTCCCAAACACGAACGCAGCAACTGCGGACCCTAATTTTCTTACCCATTTCACAAATAGGGGTGGACTTGGGCGTTTCTAAGCCTAAAACGGCCAGCAGAGGGGGTGAAACCTGCCAAAAGTTTTTTAACACACCGCGACTAACTCAAAGGCGCATGTCCAGCTCGGAGTTCGGCCTCGCAGCCGTCTACAGGGTGATAAA
>JAJZIG010000061.1 GCA_021851265.1 archaeon
TGGGCTCACCCGAACAACTCGAAGCAGCCATCAAAGCCCAAGTTGACCAGGGGTTCACTGGCCGCGTAACCGCCGGTTACTGCTGGCACTGGTCACTGCCAGACCAAAATGGCAATCTGAAGGACGACGTCGTTATAGGAGATTATCGGCGGCCTTGGGATGCACGCCCTGAGGCCAAGAAACTCGCGCCTGGGATCCCAAAGGCCACGCTCTGGGCTGACGACCCGAACGGGATAAATCAAGTTGGCTGTGTCTACAATGCGCAAGGATTCGAGTTCGACTATGTTGGCGTGATTTTCGGACCTGATCTGAGATACAATTTCGATCTGCAGCGCTGGGAGGGTCATCCCGAGGATTCGCACGACTCCACCGTTAGGAGCTCGAGGGACCGTTTCGTCGACCTAGTGAAGAACACATACAGGGTACTGTTGACCAGAGGGATGAAAGGTTGCTACGTCCACTTCATGGACAAGGACACCGAGAGGTTCATCAGGTCGAGGACAGAACTTTAGACCGGGTGCCTTAAATGTCCGGAGCAATTGAATATATGTGCAAGGTTCGATCACAGGCGTGAGCAGACCCCCCGCGCCGCTCGGTTCGCCAACCGTAGTCGATCTCTTCGCAGGACCGGGAGGACTAGGAGAAGGGTTCAGACAAGCTGGTTTCTACATCAGTGCCGCTGTGGATGTTGATCGCTACGCTTGTCAGAGTCTAACCAAGAATGCGGCGCCACGGGGGACAATAGTCATAGAATCGGACGTTAAGAAACTCGTTCTCACTGGCAGTGTGGATGTCGTTGTCGGAGGACCACCATGCCAAGGATTCTCTAGAGTTGGCATCCCCAAGATCAAGCACCACAGGATTGAGGTCGAGGGGAAGAAGCGGGTGTATGACCCTCGAAGGACTCTCTACAAGGAATTCATCAGAATAGTGGAGTCACTACGGCCTCAGTTCTTCGTAATGGAGAACGTCCCGACAATACTCAGTTTCCGCGGGGGAAAGGTGAAAGACGAGATAGTCCGGGAATTCAAGGCCATCGGATACGAGTCTACGCCGAAGGTCCTGAACGCAGCTGACCACGGCGTCCCACAGATTAGGAAGCGCGCCTTCTTCATAGGGAACAGAATGGGCACTGAGAATCCGTTTCCCGAGGCCACCAACATGGACTGGAAAGCGAACCCGCAGCTCAGACTGGGGGATGAGACTCACGTTCTGCCTGACTACCTCGACGTAGCCGACGCGATTGGCGACCTCCCTCCGCTTGAACCGGGGAAAGGAGAAGACGAGGTGCCATACCCTGTGCCTCCCAAACTCACGCCATTCCAGATTTGGGCGCGGGAAGGGTCACCCGCGCTTTACAATCATGTCGCTAGGAACCACAGTGAGCGCGACCGGGAGATATTCAGGACACTCAGAGAAGGGCAGAAGATGTCAGAACTCCCTCCCAAAATGCAACCCTACAGGTCCGACATCTTTGGCGACAAGATAAAGAAACAAAGCTGGAAGCGGCCTTCCAGCACAATCCTGTCCCATTTGCAGAAGGATGGCCTGATGTACGTTCATCCGGATTCCCGTCAGGCCCGGACGTTCACTCCGCGTGAAGCAGCGAGACTTCAGTCCTTCCCCGACTGGTTCAGGTTCTGTGGTCCGATGACCCAGCAGTTCAAGCAGATTGGGAACGCGGTACCTCCGATTCTGGCCCGGCAGATTGCCGAGGTCATCAAACCCCTGCTGAGCCCTGTGGAAAGACCACTGGTCAAGTACGAGATTCTGACAGCCTGAGTTCCCCTCTTGCTGTGCGGCTTTTGATCTCGCTCACAACCCGTCCGGGATGCTCTTTCACTTCATGTTCCCAGAATCTCACGACCTGCCACCCTGCTTCCTCCAGATACCTGTTCACAACCCCGTCCCTTGCTTTGTTTCTTTCAATCTTCCTCGCCCAGAACCGGGCCCTTGTCGCGGGTGGGTGGTAATGGACCGGACATCCATGCCAGAAGCAGCCGTCGATGAAGACGGCCAATCGCTTTGCAGGGAATACGATGTCAGGCCTGCCGAGCAAGGCAGACTTGATCCGGTAATCCCTTAGCCCCACCAGCCTCAGGCCGCGCCTTACCGCTGTCTCCGGGCCAGTGTCCCTTCCCCTGATCCTCGACATATTATAGCTCCTCTGGGCTTTCGTCAGGACATCAGCCATTGCCTCCATGAGACATTCGCGAGTTATTTACGGATGATCTTGAACTCGGACGGACAGAATCATGTTGTGACAGGCCAGCGTTAATGTTTATCCGGAGAGTCTCCACACCCACGGAAGGTGCCGCTTCGAGACTTACTGGCCGTGAAGCTCGGAAAGGAGCTCCTAGGCCCGAGGGGCGGAGTCCGGGAGGAGATCTGCGGCAAGGGCGACAGGTTGCCTCCGGCACCCTCGAATGAGTACGTTGTTGGTGTTCTCGAGCCCAAAGACTTCAAACGCAGTCCGCTTGCACATTTCGACAGGTCTGATTTCCTGGGTGACCAAGAGTCAAGCAGAGATGAAGACCCCAAGAACATTGAGGAGGAGGATGCGGGGGCAGTAAACGCACCAGAATGGATTACCCCTGAACTCGACCCCAGGGCTCTTCCAAAATCGATGGGAATATCTTTCGTCGTGAGCAATGAGAGAGGAACGAAGATTGGATTTTGCGCGACTTGGGCAAGGTACAGGATGGAAGAGAAATGCTGGAAGAGAATCCCCTACCGGTTTGTGGTTCACGGTGTCGAATCAGATACGGCGGGTGAGTGGAAACCGCCCGACGACCCCAATGTCACCATACAGATTCAGACAGTCAAGACTGCGAATGGATTTCACGTTTCCTTGTATTTTGTCAACTCTACTCCGGTATCAAGTCCCAAGAAGCTTTCTGAGGACGAACTGATTTTCCAGCCCCAGCTCCGAATTGTCTTGGAAGAGGGTACGAAGCTCCTGCCGGTCAGGGGGCATGTATCTGACGGCGACTCTCAAGACTTCGGCCTGCTTTACCGCGACAGGTTCGCTTTGGCAAGAGGTCACATGTGCGGCGCAGTATGGGCAGCGATTGATCCTGAGAGCCCGAGTCCGGGGGGAGGTCCGGACGAAGCGGGTCCACTGTTCTCATGGGTCGACGGCGAGCTGGTCGCGGAACCAGACAGGAGTGCTTTTTCCAAGGCCGACTTGAGAACTGAATTCCTTCCCATGTATCCGGTGGAACAGGCTGTGCTTACAGGTCCTCCGGAAGAAAAACTGGAGCAGATCAGCGCAGAGCTCCTGTCAGATTCATGGGAGCCTCAGAAACTAGGTGTTCTCCTCCTCCCCTTCATAGCCGCCTACGGGCGGTGGATCGAGGCGAAGAAGAGGGAGGTCTCATCACTGCCGGAGGAATACAGGAAACCAGCGGCAGCCAACCTCGGGAATTGTGAGGTTGCCATGAAGCGTATCCAAGACGGTTACGATCTCCTGATGAAGGATGATGATGCCCGCTTGGCATTCTGTTTCATGAACCGCGCGATGTTCCAGCAGTCGTACTGGAAGGACAGCACCAAACCGCTGAAGTGGTTCCTGTTCCAGATGGCGTTCATCCTGCAGTGCCTGCCTGGAGTTGCCAATCCAGCTCACCCATCAAGGGTTGAACCAAGTCTCTCCGACAGAGAAGTGTGCGACCTCTTGTGGTTCCCTACCGGCGCAGGCAAGACCGAGGCGTATCTTGGCCTCGCGGCTTTCACCATGGCACTTCGCCGCAGGAAGAACCGAAATGGCTCGGCTCTCTCTGACCAGGCCGGCACCTGTGTCCTGTCAAGGTACACGCTTAGGTTGCTGACAATCCAGCAGTTCCGCAGAGCGCTGAACGTTGTGACCGCGTGCGAGTACCTCAGGGCGTTGTCATGGCTCCCTCAGCGATTCAGTGAAGAGGGAGAGCACTGGGGAAGGTCGCGTTTCTCGCTTGGGCTCTGGGTGGGGGCAAGCGTCTCACCCAACCGTCTGGTCAACTGGGGCCCATACTACCTCAGAGAGAGGAAGGCCTTCATCATCTGGCCAGGCGCAGTCGGAGAACTCGTTGGGCGCGAAAGGCTGCGTACAGAAGAGTCCACTAAGAAAAGGGCTCCAGTCATCATCGAGGGTGAGGAAAGTGAGCCTGCACAGGTCCTGAAATGTCCCGCCTGTGGCGGGATACTCGCAGTTTCCCCTACCACTCTCGTAGAGGGGGACCACGAGCTACACTGGATAGTTACTACCCACAGGACTCCAGTTAATGCCGATCCGGTGAAGCTTGGGAATGGCGGTTCGATCCGGGTGACGGACCCGGTGGGCATCAGACGAAGGACGGGAAGCAACGTCTATACCATCTCGATAAAGTTCCATGTAGCTGCGAGGTCTACAGTAAGTCCTGGACACGTGGAGACGTGGTGGGAGAATGTAATCAAACCGGCTGTAGTTCCTAGCTGCACTGAAGAATTCGCACGGGCCAGCAGACCAGGCTACTTCCTCAGATGGGGAGGCATGGCTGGGCAGCCCATAGACTTCGAAATCAGATGTCCAAATCCCGGTTGTGACCTGAACAAGGTGGAGTGGTCGGAGCATGAACCTAGTGACGTAGGAGATTCGAAGGCAAAAGTCAATCCGGTCTTTGCTACAACAGGCGACAAGACAATCAGTACGGGCATGCCAATCCCTGCCTTCACGGTGGACGCCCAGGTATACGGCAGGTGCCCGTCCATGATCGTGTCTACTGTGGATAAGTTCGCCCGGCTTGCATTCGAACCACGCGCAGCTTCGATTTTTGGAAATGTGACAAGGCACAGTCATCTTTGGGGATATTACAGGGATGAAGCCGAGCCTGAGACAGGCAGCCTTGCCCTAGGGAGTGGTGTCACTGTCTTGCCTCTCAAGCCGCCTTCATTGATTATCCAAGACGAGCTACATCTGATCGAGGGCCCGCTTGGCTCTATGGTGGGCCTCTATGAGGCAGGGATCGACCACCTGGCGTCGTTCAATATTGCAGCGAAAAGAGTCATCCCGAAGTACATTGCTTCGACGGCAACTATCAGACAGGCGCCCTCCCAAGTGAGGGCCCTCTTCCGGCGCCGACTCGCTCAGTTCCCGTCACAAGGTTTGTCAATCGAAGATAGTTTCTTCGCGATTTCGCACGAACCTCATCCTTTGGCCAGCGTCAGGCCGGGGAGACTGTACGTGGGTGTCTGCGCCCCAGGCAGAGGTGCCCAGACTCCCATCATCCGGATCATGTCATCTCTGCTCCAAGAGATGAATGCGATACGGAGCAGCAGGGGGGCCGCCGACAAAGAATCCGACCAGTTCTGGACCCTAGTCGGTTACTTCAATTCCAAGCGAGAGCTGGGTGGGGCAGTCGGGTTATACAAACAGGACATACGTGAAAGGATCGGTGTCGTTGCTGGGAGGACTGGCTCTGCCCAGCGTAATCTCGGCACTGAGCCTGTCGAACTGTCCGGGAAGACAGCTTCTCTTGACATCCCAGGAAAGCTCGACAGAATATCCAAGTTCCCTAGCAATGACGTCGATGCTGTCTTCGCCACGGCAATGTTCGGCACGGGTGTTGACATAGAAAGGCTGGGTCTCATGGTTGTTGACGGGCAGCCCAAGACCACCGCCAACTACATACAGGCGACAGGGAGAGTGGGGAGGCAAGCGGGGGGCCTAGTGGTTACATTCCTGAAAGCCGCCAGACCCAGAGACCTTGACCATTACGAATTCTTCACGGGCTACCACAGATCTCTCCACCGGAGTGTTGAACCGATCACGGTCTACCCGTTCTCTCCTCGGGCGATGGAGCGGGGGCTTGGTCCTCTCGCAGTAGTGCTCCTGAGGAATGCCAGCAATCTGGCGGAGGTAGGCGTCCCGCAGGACTGGGCAGTTGAACACTGGACCAGCAGTGACGTAGTGGGTGCAACGGGATCGAGGCTCATGGCGAAAAGGAAGACTTCTGCCGAGGTCAGAAAAATAACGGAGCTCTTGGCCATACGAGCCTCCGATCAGCCCGAAGGCCGCAAGCCGAAAGCGGCAGAATTCGACCAGCTCTTGTCATCCGGTGTGGACAGATGGGAACTTTTCGCGAAGAGGTTCGACGACGAGCTCGTATACGCGGAATCAATTTTCAGGCGTCAGGCGACCAGACATGTTGTCTTGGGAGACCCGGGTCACACCCCCGAGCAGCAGGTGTTCAGGAACGCTCCCCAGTCACTCAGGGAAGTCGAATCCACTGTGACTTTCGACGACGAGGGATAGCAGAATTGGGACAACTTCTCCGGCCCTCAGAATTCATCCTTTCTTACGGTGTTGCCAGCATAATAGAAGGAAAGGGTCCTAGGCTGGTCCCAGTCTTTGAGAGGTGGAACCTTAGTCCTGTCGTATTTTCGGGTTCGGCTGGGTCCATATCACAGTACAGGATCGATGATAGGAATACTAGGGCGCAACTCGGAGGAGGAGAGGTCTTCACCATTCCTACAAATGCCAAGTTCGACATGCCGGCGATCAGGCCGCTTTACAGGACGGTGAGGTTTCCGCTCTGGGCACTGTGCCAAGACCACCACATCCTGTACCGCCAGGGGACGCGAGGCAGGAGCAACTGCCCCCGCTGTGCCGGGAGAAACCACGACGCACAAGGAGAGGCAATCCGTTTCGTCAGGGCATGTCCCGATGGCCACCTGGATGATGTCGACTGGAAAAGCACTGTCCACGGGTCGAAGTCCTGCACCGGCGATACATTCGACTGGGACGAAACCGCAGGCAGCGATCTCAAGAGTGTGATCATTCGCTGCAGGAAGTGCCGCACAGAGGCAAGTCTGCTTGACATATACTACCGCACCGACAAGTGTTCCGGCTACTTCCCAGAGATGGACCAGTTCTTCGGATGTGACGAGGAGGCCAGCGTCGTCCTGCGGAGTGCGACGAGCCTTAGGTACGCCAATGTGGTCACCTCACTGACCATCCCTCCAGCGGCCCTACCAATCCGCAACGTGCTGTCTCAGCGTGCAATCGGCGAAGGAGTTCTCACTCTTGCCGAAGATGCGGCAGATCCCAAGAAGAAGCTGGTCGAAATTCTTGACGACATAACCACAAAGCATCCAGACAAACTCGACCCTGAAACAGTCACCGCTATCGAAGCTGCTCCGGCTGAGGATATAGCAGAGGTGCTGAAGGACATACTCCATGGGGAGGAGAAGCAAAAAACTGCTGAGGAGGTAAAGCTCGAAGAGTTCCAGGCGCTCAAGCACGCCGCGAAGTATGGTTATCCCCAGAGGCCTACATCGGTTCCGGATTTCGAAGTCGACGTCAACGATGTGATTCCCACCCTTGTGCATCGCGGTATCGATTTCAGGATCACTCCTGTGAAGAGACTGAGGGTCGTCATCGCACAACGGGGCTACAGCCGCCCGGTCCGGGGACCGACAAAGGATGGTCCAGGCGGCAAGAAGGTGCGGATCCCGGTTGTCGAACGGTACTATTTCGAAGACGAGAAACGTTGGTTTCCTGGGGTTGCCCTGAAGGGTGAGGGGATCTTCATCGACCTGCGAGCAAGAGGACCGCCTTTCTCGAAGGGAAGGGCTGGTCTCTGGGCTGAACGGGAGAAGGAGGCAGCCGCTTCACCTGACTCATACCGCTTCAATCCCCTCTTTGTCTGGTGGCATACGTTGTCCCACAGGATAATCAATGCCCTCTCCCTTGATTCAGGCTACTCGTCTGCTTCCATCCGGGAGAGGGTGTATTTCAGATACAGAACCGACGGGGAGCCGAACGAAGGGGGGGTCCTCCTGTATACTTCCCAAGAAGGGGCGGATGGAAGCCTTGGCGGGCTGATAGCCCTCTGCCAGAAACCAGGCATTCTGTTCAGCAACGTGCTCGATATTGCCGAAAGAGACCTCGACGCGTGTTCGAATGACCCCCTCTGTTCCAAGCACACAGGGGGAGACAACGGCGCCGCATGTTACGCATGTCTTCTCCTCGCTGAGACTTCATGTGAATTTCATAACACATCTCTTGACAGGCTGCACTTAGCGGGATCACTGACATGACCACCGTGAAGGAAAACGCCTCCGTAAATGGGGATGTTTCAGTGGTTGCTACAGGCACCGCTTGGGTTGGCAGCGGGGTTGGTTCTGTGAACACGGCAATAGAGAACATGCTACGCAAGGCAACCACAGAGGTCCAGATTGCCGTTTACGACATGACTGGAGGGGCAGACGAATTCCTAGTCATGGTGCGGGGTCTCCTTGCACGGGGTATCCCCGTTACGCTGGTGGTCAACAGATTTGATAAGAAAGGAACCAGGCTCAAAGACGGACTGAACGGTCTAGCTGCCCGGTACCGGCACTTTGGCTTGTACGACTTTGCGCCGCGCGATGAGATGGAGGACCTCCACGCAAAAGTCGTAGTCCGCGACCGTGCGGAGGCCTTGATCGGTTCGGCCAACCTCACTTGGAGGGGGATGGTCCTGAACCACGAGCTTGCTGTCATAGTGTCCGGCACGGCTGCATCTACGGTAGCAAGATTGATTGACGATCTCGCAAGGGACCCCAGGGTCAGACGGGTGACATAGGAATCCCCTGGGACTGTACGAGCGCAAAAGAAAACCATCTGCTCGAACTGCTAGAGACACAGTTCCCCGGGATGGCGAGAAGCTACGCAGAGAACATAGGGACGCTGTCCAGTGCGGCGGAGAAGGGCACGTTACCCAGCAGCCCCAGTCTCCACTGGTGCGAAGACAACAAGGGGCGCAGATTCTTCCGGTTTGATCTTGACCTTCCAGCCCTCTTCGTAGTTTCGGAGCCGGTTTCTAGGTTCAAGGCATACCGGCAGTACGTTATCCCAATCTCCGAGGAGAGGCGGTACTATGCAGATTTCGCTATGATACCGGCCTACAGCAGCAACCTCCATCGTGTGACATGCGTCGATTTATACGGGGAACGAGCGGCAGCATTCTTCGCTGCAGGTTCTCGACCGCTCCAAGGGGTTGAGAAAGTCTACTGG
>JAJZIG010000062.1 GCA_021851265.1 archaeon
TCTTGGATTGTTCGGCGTGGTCGGCCTTGCGGGAAGCACCATCCCAATTACACAGTCGGTGCAGCCCTCGAACCAAGGCAGCACGAGCACATTCGCAACTACTCAGGCCTCGCAAAGCGGAATGGCCCAAAACATTGTGTTTACGGCTACGAATACAGAACCCGTAGGTTACCATTCCGGCGATGTCGGATTTCAACAGCTTAGACAGGCGATTGACGAAGATTCTGAAGGAGCTCTGTTTGAAGACTATCGGTCGCGAAGGCCGCGTATACTGATATGCATTGAGATTGCAGACCGACTTGGCGCTGGACCATTAGCAATCACTGACTTGGCCCTCCTCACTAGGGTCAACTTTAGCACGGCCAAGATATGCCTCGAGCAGATGATTGCCGCGAACCTAGTCCAGGGCGACTCCTCACGGGAGGGGAAGAAGTATGCCCTTACAGCCAAAGGGAAGCTGTTTCTGGAAAGCGGCTCGAGAACCATCAGGTTATTTCGGCAAGAGGACGACGCCCGCCTGACCGAGATATCTATTCAAGAACCAGAGCGACGTACGTTTGATACGTACTAAAGCTGCGTCAGCGTTATATTCCGAAGTGAGGTTACAGCGGTGCGATGCGAAGAAAACTCCTAGCACTTGTCCTGTGTGTTGCATTTGCCTTCACTGCGTCGATGCCCCTGGCCTTGGCTGCGTCATCTTCTCCTAATTCCTGTTTTCTGTATCAGAGTACCTCCAACACCAGCAGCGACGGGTCAATGACCGCTAAAGCGTTCGCGTACACGTGTGCTTCAAACACTTCAGGTCAAGTAGAATGGTATGCTTCGTCGGGGCGGACGTACACCACCAGCGGGACACTAACGATATGTGGCACTGGACACTCCCTTACTAACGTGAATGATTTCCAAGGGGGCCAGGCCGTCTACAGCACAGTCTGCTACGGGGAATACTCGTATGACTTCTCCCTCAAAACGCTGGGATCCTACAGCTTCACTGCCCACAGTGGTGGCGTCACGGTCGATGAATACGCGTGGAGCGGCAACTGTCCCGGCTCTAGCAGCACGTGTGTAGCCAGCACAAGCGCTTCGGCGCCCTGAGAGTTAGCCTCCATGATTCGACCTTGGAGGCTATCCTCCATTCTTGTCGTTTCGTTCCTTCTCGTGCTGTCTAGTGGCTCTAGCCTGACCTATGGTGCTACAGTTGTTAATGCTTCGGGATATCCATGGCTTGTTCCCGGCGCCTTCGCGACCTACCAATATGCCGCTGCGGGAGAACCACCTGCACATGTGCTGAGCAACGGGACCGTTCTGCTTGGTGTTGCTCCTCCTCCTTCAAGCCTCCATATTGGAGCTTGGCCCCCTGCGACCGGTACCGCCAACATGACATGGACCGTCCTGAGTCGGAATGGAGAGATGGCCCAATTGAACGTCTCATTCGAGTCGTCCGGATGCGAATACAGTGATAGCCAAGCGCCGTGCACGGCATTCAATTTCCACAAGTCGGTCCGAGTCTCGGTGAACGTTACTGACGGAGAGTCCTATGCCGAAGGACAACCGCAGGGAAGGCTTAACTTCTGGGCCCCGCCATTACTGGTTCGAGGACAACTCTACTTGGGGTCGGCGTTCGTCGGGGGTTCAAAAATCGACAGCGTCGGAAACATCAGCGCCTCTCCCAAGACCTCGTTCGGAGGCACCCCCATCCAAGTCTCGGGATCAGAGGTTCAGCCTCCATACGACACCTACTTCGTTGCTCCCACCACTCTAGGATACTCCCTTTCAAACTTCCGGTATGCCTGGGAGAACATCAGTTTGGTGAACTTGAACAATCCGAGCGGGGTTTCCGGCCTGGGGCCCTCGGGCTATTATGACTACTACACTGGCCTTGCTCTTTACATGAGCGGACCGGAATATCCGATACAGCAGACAGTTTGCAAGATCGCGAGCGGGGAGCTGTCTAACTGCAGGTATGTCCTATTTGGGACTTCGCTGGGGCAGTTCTTTGACACCGGTGATTCGTCGTTCCAACTAGTCTCGACGAACATCGCCCTGTCTCCCGTCCAAACACAGCCAGCCACAGGGTCCGGTTCCAATCTGGTCCTGATAGCCGTCCTGGCGGCTATAGTCATAGGGGGAGTTGGTGGGGCGGTCATCCTCAAGGCGGCCAGAAAATCCAGCCGGTGACTCTCAAGAGAGATGCGGGATGAAAGTTGCGGTTAACGGAATGAGGAAGAGGTTCGGATTCACAGTAGCACTGGACAACGTGTCCTTGGATTTCGCAGGCAGAGTGAACCTGGTGCTGGGGACCAATGGCTCAGGCAAGAGCACCCTCATCAACGTTATCGCGGGGGTCACCTATCCGCAAGAAGGTTCTCTTTTCCTCGGAACCAGCGAGTTCCGTTCCAGCGATAGGAGGGGCTGGCGGAGAGGGATCGAGGCTGCCAGGGCGAAGATGGGGTTCATGCTCGACAAGCCCGGCTATCCGGCTTATCTGGATGGAATCGAACTGCTCGAATGGGCGTCTTCCAAGAGGGACGCCGATTGGACCGGGAAGATTGCCCAGAAGCTTGACATGACAGCCTTCGTCCACAGGCCGATAGGCGGGTACTCGAGCGGGATGACTCAGAAGCTCGGTTTGGGGGCTTCGATCGTCTCAAAACCAGAGGTCGTCCTCTGGGACGAGCCCACGGCGAACCTGGACGCGCCGACCAGGAGGTCCGTCTCTGGTTTGATAGTGGAACTGGCGAAAGGAGGGACTACGTTTGTCATCGCCTCCCATACCCCGGCAGACTTCGAGGGGATCGCTGACTGGATGTGCGTCATGCGACTTGGGAAAGTCGTGATGTCAGGGATGATCAAGGACCTCTCGGCCGGCTCTGCTAGGCTGATTATCGAAACCGACAAGCCTTCGCTCCTGGCTGCCGAGGCCCTGCGCTCAGGCCTGGCTGTGAAAGCCGAAGTTCGCGACGGCCACGCAGAGTTGGAGACGAATGGAGCAGCCGATGTCGGCTCCATCCGCAGGATTGCTGGCACAGTCGGTGCAGAAGTGCGCTCAGTGGAGGTGAATTCGAGGTCAATCAGCGAGCTCTATGCAGGGGCAATTTCATGACGCTGAGCAGGACAGAACAACCGGCGGTGATGGGAACTGAGTAACTTGCTGAAGGTCCTCAGGTGGACCTACAAGAACGACTTCGTGGAGCCTTTTCCGGAGCTCGTCCTCTTCCTTGGCGTAGTGTCTGTGACATCCGTCTACTCCCTTGGTTTGGACACCACGGAAGTATTTGCCAAACTCACCTGGAGCATAATCATACTGATTCTTATCTTTGCGGCCATAGGAGGGGTCATGTGCTACTCCCTCGCCCTCGAGCGAGGCCAGGTGGCGCAGCAGTTCCTTTCACTCCGGGTCTCCAGGGCGAGGTTCGCTGCCCTGAAGTGGGTTTCGGTGTTCGTAATCTTCGCTGCATTCGCACTCCTATTCGACTTCATCGCATTCTTCCTCTATCTCGGCTACTTCCCCAGCCTGGGCACGTATGCCTTCTGGGGAGATGCCCCGGCCTTCGCCTTCCTCTTCATGGTCGGGGAGCAGCTCGTGCTCCTCGCCTTCCTCAACTCACTGGTGATGGTCATCTCCTTCGGGCTGAGGAGGACCACCATCTCCTTGCTTGTCTTCCTCGCTTTCACTTTGTTCAGCGCGGGGTTCTTTCCACTCGGTTCTGCCTCGATTCCTGATTTCTTGCGCCTGGGATACGGAGACTACCTCTTCGTCAACGGCCTTTCAACCTACGTCTTTGAGTTGCTCTACAGGCCGGCATCCCAGGCTCTGGCATCAGCCCCGACCGCGACCGACTATCTCGCCCTCGCCTACAGGGCAGTAGGCGCTGTCGTCCTCTTCGTTATTGGCGTAGGCCTCTTTGTGAGGGCTGACTTGGATTGAAGATGAGGACGAGGGCCTTGATGGCCGTAGCCATTGTGGGAGTAGGCCTGCTGATAGGGTCGCAACTCACCGGAGGGGGAACCGCGGGCACCACCAGCCTCGCTGAGGCTCCGCCGAACATCTCGCCGAGCATCTACCTCCTCATACCTACGACTGTCTCGGTCAGCGTAGCATCGCTCAACGGGAGCGCGTCTCTCATCGTCTCCCAGCTAAACGCGAATCTGACGAGCTTGCCTCCGCTAGTCAACGTCTCGGTGGTCCAGAAGGACATCGTGACCTTCACCATTCCTGCGCGGGGATACTATGAGGTCGAATTCCTGACGAGGGCGGGCACGGCTCCCGCAGTCACTTATTCCCTGACCGAAGGTGGGACGCCTCCCGACCAGACGCTGTTCGGTGCGGCAGTCTTCGTTGTCGGTCTCGCTGGGGTGGCTTTGGTGTCCGCCTTCACTAGACGGAGAAGAGTCTCCTCCCCGGATGCAAGACGGTAACCCAGCCCCCCAACGGTACCAAGATCAGGGCACCTAGTCGTAGTACTCACGGAGCAGGAACAGCTTCTCCTGAGGAACCCGTTCCAACCGGTCTAGTGGACGTCGCTCTCAGCGAGAAGCACGCTCCCCAACTCCCTGGCCACGATTCCCATGAACGCCCTTGGGCTTACCACCCGCACCCCTCTGAACCTCCTCAACTTCTTCAGGTGCCTGTCCCCAGACACGATGTAGTCCGATTTGCCATCGATCGCCGTGTTCACCACCATGTCGTCCTTCGGGTCGTCTTTGAAGACCCTGTGGTCGGCAACCCCATCACAGTGGCAATCATAATCGCCGTCGTCGGGACGATGTTCTGCTATGTGAAGGCCTGGCACCGTCATAGGAGGCATGCAGTATGACCCGCGTCCTGAAGGTGGCGTCACAGGCTCTTAGCAGGGCTATGCTGGAGAACCGCGCCTTGGGGGGTCTACGAACCCGTCCGGCAGCAGATAATCGCGGTGCGACTTGAGGCGAAGAGGAGGGGCAACGGCGACCGACCGCCGCCACATCCGCGTCATCCGGGCGCATCTTGCCAGAGAGGCCCTGTTCTGACCGTCAGGATTAAAGGGCCGGAGCCCGACCGGAGCCGCAATGGACAGGAGGAAGGGGATTGCGATTGTTGCGGTCGTCGGGCTGGCGGCCGTCGCAGTCGCTCTGTTCGTGCCTTTGGTGCCAATACAGGAGTACTCGAACTGCATCTGCCCGCCGATGGCGGCGTGCAGCTGCCCGGAAATCGCGGTAGGGGCCATGACACACCTGGTGTTGTGGTCGCCCAGCTGGCTTTTCGCCCAGTATGGGAGCCACCTGACCACCCATCCATTGGGATATTTTGTGGAACCCCCCTGAAGCGGGGGACTTCCCGCGGGCCATTGAAGTGCGGCTGTCCTGACAGACGCTGAATAAGCAAAGCCCCTCATCCTACGTCCTGAGCCGTGGGACTTCCCGCTGCTCGACCGTTGAGCGGAGATGGTGCAGGGCGGCGAACGGTCAGGCGCCGAACCGGGCCACCGAGCCAAGGGGCTCCTCTTCGACAGACGTGCAGACCGTCCCGTAAGCCTCCTCCTGGGGCTGATCATCCCGGGAGGGACCGGCTTCGGCAGGTGGCGTTCATACCCCGGCTAGATTAATATGAAATTCGGTTAGTAGCCTGGTCGTTCCTTGACAGAGCTGTTCGATGGTGCTATGTTGTCGTTGACGCTAGAGATGTCAGACCAGGTATGTTCGTCTGAGTCATTCCAATGTTCAAAGGGGCAAGAGTAGCGTTAATCGCGGAGACACTGTACAAGACTGGGAACCACACGCTCGTGTAAACATATACGTCGAAGGCAGTGCCTCCTGCGGCTTGATACGGATAGAGGGTGGCGCCATATGTATGACCGTTGAGGACCAGTGTTGTGTCTGACGGGGCGAGGGGCGTCTCCCCTATGAAAGAGTAGGGCGGCAAAGTTGGGGCTGTGTGGATGCCATACCAATTCGTCGTGTTGGTTATCGAGTAGCCGGAGCATGCGGTCCTGGGACAAGGGATGAGGTTGCTGGTCTGGTTGTAAAAATACATCATCTCAACATCTGTCGAATTGAGATTCTTGACCTCCAGCTTCACGATGAACCCGCCCCTTTCCGTGCATCGCGGACACCCAGCATTGTTCGCTGGTAAAGTGTAACTGCTGTTGCCGGCATAGACTGCGTACGCGCCTTTGAAGAGCCAGGATGGACGAAGACCATTGGCGGACAGTTCGTTGCTTAGTCCGACGATTTGTCCCTGTTGGTAAGCCGCGACTCCGGCTAGGACGACCAACCCGATCATAAGGACGGCCAGCAAGGGTCTTGTCCAATTATTCCGTTTGAACGAAGTCCTCGCCTTTGCTGCAATCTGTCCAGACCCGTTGGTGGCGTTGAGGACCCTCATTGCCTCCTTTCCTTGGTCTGTAAGGGCATAAGCTCCTTCAGATGTGGCGCCGACAAGGCTCACGAGCTTCCCGAGATGGAACTGGAGGTGGCCACTGCTTTCGATGCCGACTTCCCTCTTCAGTTCAGCGAATCCCAGGGGCTTGCGTTCCAAGGCTCGTAGAATCTGGACGCGTGTAGGGTGCCCAAGGGCTTCGAACAGCTCTGCCCTTGAAGTGTCGAACTGGTTCCTTTCCTCTGTCATGGCCCTCGCCACGGGATAGGTGTGAGGTGTAGTTAATGCCTCATTCCTAGACAGGTGAGCTGAGTCCTCGGAGAGGAGGTCTACAGGGGTAGACTTCGGTGGCCCCCCAAAGGGGTGTACACATGATGGTCATTCGGCATGCTGGAATCCGGTTTTGTAATGCATGAGATAATCAATGCATCAACCTCACTTGACACCGATGACACATCGCAACAAACCCGGCGCCGGAAAAGGGCAAGAAGAACACGTCCTCCAGCATCGACTGCCCGGGCTGCAACGCCAAAGAACAGCCTTTCAGAATATAAAGACCCACCCGTTCCACATGTGCAGCGGCGTCTTTTCGACGTGACTCCCACCGCCTTTTTCAGTTACGTCGGAAACACCAACCCCACTTCCTTCTCAATTGTTTGACCTCTGGTGGGAGTATCTCGTAGACGTCTGGGTGCCTCTCCTTGAGGGTGTAGAGTGTGGGCGGGAGGAGGGGCGCCAGCCTAGACGCGAAATCATTCCTGGAAAAAACAGGCTGTTGCCAACGGGGCTCACGCTCGGGCCGGTCGCTTCGCCACGAACGCGTAGACAAAAAAGCCGAGCGACAGGAGGCCAACCGACAAGTTTGCGTAGAAGGGAAGGACATGCGATATCATGAAGAGCACTCCGGTAAAGAACAGCGCCGGGACTGCGAGTATGTTGGTAAACGTCCTGAAGAAACCCAGAGTGATGCCCCTTCTCTCACTTGGAGAGACGTCACCGATCAGGGCCATCAGGGCCGGGCTGTCCATGGCCCCGAAGAACATCCACAGGCTGAAGGATGACAAAGCGAGAACTGGGGAATAGGAGTATGCGAAAGCCATCATGAATGCCATCTCGGTTGACCAGCTCAGGGCGATTATTCTCTCTCGGGGATGGCGGTCTGCGAGTCTCCCAAACAATATCGAGAACTGCGTCGCGAACAGGTTAGCAAGTCCGAACATCAAGCCCAGGTAGAGCGGTTCGAGATGCAGCGCGTCCTTCGAGTAGAGGCTGACGACGAGAGTGAACGTGTTGGACCCGCTTGACAAGAATAAGTTGTAGAACGCGTACGCCAATGTCAACGCTATGATGGTTCTGCTTCTGACGGTTGACGACAATCCGTCTCTGAGCGACGTGCCGATGCCGCTCGCCTTGTTCTCGACTGCGCCATTTCTAGCCCCTGGCCTTCTCGGCGCTTCTCTCAGGAGCACGGCTCTCACGGCGGTCGAACCCAGGGTGAGCAGCGCGCTGGCAAGAAAAATGACGTATTGTTCGTTCCGCACCAGGAATAAGCTCCCTACGAGAGGGGAAGCGGTAGCGGCCAGCCCTGCGAGCTGATAGAAAGCGCCAAAGCCCGCCGCTCGCCTCTGCTGTGGAGCAGAGTCCATTATCAGGGCGTTTATTGCGAGCCCAGTGACGCTTCCGGCGAGTCCCCAGACGATATAGGCAATCACAGTGGTGAGAAGGTTGCCAGAAAGCCCAATGGCTGCGACCGAGACAGCAGACAGCAGGCCACCAAGGACAATCGTCCTCTTCCTTCCCCACCGGTCGACCAAGATTGCGCCTGCCGGAATCTGAATCCCGACGGAAACGAGCGCTATTATGCCATAGACCGTGCCAATCCCGATTGGCGAAAGACCTTGGCTTTCGAGTATGATCGGGAGAAAGAAAAACCAGAGCAGGTTTCCGAAACTCCCAAGCGCTGAGGAGAGGCCAAGGATGACGATGTTTCTTTCGAAGCCGAGCGCCGTCCAAGACTGTCGGCCCCGTAAGCTTAGGTTGGGACGCTTCCAGTGTAGCCTTGAGAAGCCCCCTGTCTCATTCCTCAGCAATTAACTTAAGCTTAAGTTCGATGAAGTTTATATGGGTTTACTTCCCACTGACCGAGCGCCAATCAATGTCAGGGCTTACGGAAAGGGAGTCAGAGATCCTGAAGCGCGTTCGGGAAGGAGCTCACACCCCGACCGAGCTTGCCAGAGTCTTGGGCATATCGGTCCCAGGCGCCAGTCAGGCTCTCCAGAAGCTGGCCAACAAGGGAATGCTGTCTAAGCGGAGGGTCGGCGGGAGATCGCTTTACGAGACCCTTGGGCAGCACACGGAGAACGAACTCTTTTTCATAGCCCAGGCACTGAACTGGCTTTCTCAGGCGTGGGCGTACGTCCTGTCCAAGGATCTTTCCAGCGAGGACCTGGCGGCAGCGAGGCGGGCAAGAGACGAGCTGGAAGATGTCATAGCGAAAAAGACCCCCCACCAATATTCCGGCTGAAGCGACCTGGGGACGGACT
>JAJZIG010000063.1 GCA_021851265.1 archaeon
CCATCAGCGCGTCCAGGCCGTCTCTCAGCCCCTGGGCCCCGGCGGGCGCGCACGCGAAGGCGGTGTAGAGCCAGTTCGACCTCAGAGGGCTGAGGGGGTACGACATGCTGACCGTCATGCAGCTGGCGGCGTTCACCCAGGCGACGTTCGGCCCCAGCACCTTGTGGAATATCCTCATGGCGAGGGCGCCGCCGCACCCGGCGCACAGGGTGCTCCCCGGCGCGACGTAGTCCTCCTTCGGCATGTCTTTCAGGGTCCTGAACCTGGTAGCCGCCGGCATCAGCCCTGCACCCCCGCCGTGGCCAGGGCCTTCTTCGCCTTCGACAGCTCCTCCTCCCTCATCAGGAACATCGGGTCCGGCTTCGCCGTCCCCTTGCCTACGGCCCTCATCCTTTCGAAGACCTGGCACATCTCGTCGGAGGTGAGCTGCTTCCCTCCAAGCCCGCCGACCACCGGGAGGAGCGCCTCCGGCCTGCCTCTGAGGTGATATAGCGAGGCCGCGACCTCAGGGTAGAATATCCCTCCCATCCCAGGCGAGATGTTCTGGTCGAAGACCGCGGCGACCTTCCTCCCCTTCAGGAGCGCAGCGACCTCCTCGCCTGGGAACGGCCTTACCATCCGCAGCTTCAGGAGTCCCGCCTTTACCCCCTGCTCCCTCATGCGGTTCACCGCCTGCCTCCCGAGGGTGGTGAACGAGTTTGACATGACCAGGACGTAGTCGGCGTCCTCGAGCCTGTACCCGTCCACGGGGCCGTAGGCTCTCCCGAACAGCTCCTGGTACTCCCCGGCCGCCTCGCCGAACGCCTCCTTGGCACGGAGGGCCGCCGCGTGCAGATTGTACCTGAAGTAGCTGTAGAGGTACCCTTCCATGACCGCGGAGCCCTTGGCCACGGGCGCGGTCGCCCTGATGGGGCGAGGCGGGTCGTAGGGGAGGAGGAACCTATCGACCTCCGCCTGCCCGGGGAGGACGACCTTCTCTCGTGTGAACGAAAGATAGAACCCGTCCAGGTTCACGATCGCAGGGAGCATGACCCTCCTGTCTTCAGCGACGCGGTACGCCAGAAGGACCAGGTCCGCGACCTCCTGGCAGGTCTCGGAGTGGAGCTGCAGGAAGCCGCTGTCCCTGGCCGCCAGGACGTCGTTGTGGTCAGGCTCGAGGACGATGGGCGCCGCCAGCGCCCTCGACACATTCATCAGGACCATGGGCGCCCTCCACCCCGAGACGTTGTAGAGCATCTCCATGGCGTAGAGGAGCCCCTGGCTTGACGTCGCAGTGAACACCCTCGCCCCGGCCAGCGACGCAGCCCCTGCGGCGGTCATCATCGAGTGCTCGGACTCAAGCTGGACGAACTTCGAGTCCATGGTCCCCTCCCTTACCCAGGATGCTATGGTCTCGATGATCTCGGTCTGGGGGGTGATGGGGTACGCCGGGACGTAGTCGACCCTCGCCAGCCTGGCGGCCGACGCCGCGGCTCGGTTCCCCGTCATCAACTCAGGCTTCATCTCCTGTCCTCCATGATCGAGCCAATCGCCCTCAGCGGGCACTCAGCCTGGCAGATCATGCACCCTTTGCAGTTGTCGTAGTCGATGGCGATCCTCCCGTCGGCTCCCACCGACATCGCCGACTCGGGGCAGTAGGCGTAGCATATCATGCAGTCGGTGCACTTCTGGTAGTCGATGACCGGCTCCGTGACCCTCCAGTTCCCCGTGTGCCTCGACGCCGAGTTCCCGACGTTGACTATGTCCTCTGACCCGTCGCCCGAAACCACGGCGGCGAGGGGGACGAGCTCCGCCTTCGCCGGAAGCTCTTCGGTGCGCAGCTCGACAGGTTTCAGCTCGTCGTAGACCGCTCCAGCCAGGGCGACGTTCTTCGAGACGACGTCGTCAGACAGCCCGACCTCCTTCAGCTCGTCGACGAGCCCGCCGACGAACGCTTCCGCGTCGATGCCTGCGGACCTGGCCACGGCCGCGGCGATGCCCGCGCTGAGGACCGCCTTCCCGAGGGTCTCGAGGGCCCGCTTCGTGAGGTCGAGGGTGATGACAGTGACGTCGTCCCGGCCTCCGTTCGCCTCCGCGGCCGGCCTGGTCGTGTTCACGATCGCCAGGCCTCCCTTCCTAAGCCCCGCGAAGGGGTTGGCCAGCGGGTCGGCCACCAAGGAGTCGTCCATCACGGCGACCACGTCAGGGGAGAAGATGAAGCCGCGTTCTGTGATCTCTGAGTCAGAGAACCTGGTGAACGCTGCGACCGGCGCCCCTCTCCTCTCGGCACCGTAGATGGGGAAGTCCTGGGCGTTGTAGCCGCCGCCGAAGGCTGCGCTCCCGAGGATTCTGCTGGCGGTCTTCGCTCCCTGGCCCCCCCGTCCGTGGAACCTGACTCTCAGGATCATTGCCCTAATGAGTTAGGTCGCGCAGACATTCCCCAATTAAAGAGGGACTACGATTCTCACCGGTGAAAACCGTGCCACGGCGCCCCGCTCCGAGTCAGGCTCGCGCGGCATTATGCCGCCCTGGCTCTCCCGTCGAGTTTCCAGAGGTCCCTCATGGCGGCGAAGACCAGCGACGCGAAGAGGAGGGCGCCCCCTATGTACGTGTAGGCCGGGAGGATCCCTACGAATGCTATGAGCAGGCTCCCAGCCACTATGGCTGGCGGCCCCCCGATGAAGCTGAAGAATCCGTCTATGGCGAAGTACCGTCCCCTCATGTCCTTCGGCACTATGTTCTGGGCCGCGGTGAGCCACGCGTTCCCTCCGAACCCCTCGGCGAACCCGATCCAGAAAAGCGCGGCGACGGCTATCACTACGAGGGGCTCGAGCCCCATGAGGAGATAGAGGGCCCCCGGGACGCTCCCAGCTCCGAGCACCCAAGCCACTCCCGCCCGCGACAGGCCGCGCGTCCGACCGAGGGCGAGGGACCCGAGGGCGACTCCGAGGACGTTCGCCCCCACCGCGACGCCGAAGGCAAAAGCCCCCAGGCCGACCCCCTGGACCATGTACACGACGAGGTAGTAGTAGACCGCGCCCCCGAAGAAGTTGAACACAGTGGCCGATATCGAGAGGTACAGCAGGCCCCGCTGGGAGCGCAGCCAGCCCAGCCCGGCCCTCACCTCAGAGAGCATCCCGGCACGGGCTAAGGACTTCGCCTGGGCGGGGACCGACCGCGCCGTGAGGAGCAGTGCGAAAACCGCCGCAGCGGCGAACCCGACGGCGCCATAGGCGAAGGCGACGACGGTCCCTGCGAACGCGATGATCCCCCCGCCCATCGCGTTCGATGCCGAGGCGACCACCGAGGTGCTCGCCCTGGTGACTCCATTGGCGTCAGAAAGCTCGCCGGGTTCCACCAGCTCAGGCAGGTACGAGTAGCTAGATGACCTATAGAGCTCGGTGGCCCCGGACCACGCTACCGCGGCCGCTACGACGACGGAGAACTGGAACCCATACAGCGCTATGACCGCCGCGACGACGCCGAGGCTCGCCGCCCGGACCAAGTTGGATAGGGCCAGGAGCCCGCTCCTGCTGTATCTGTCCACCCAGACCCCGCCAGGGAGGGTGAACGCGATGGTTGTCAGGGACTGCGCTAGGCCCACGATGCCTACATCGATGACCGACCTCGTGACCTCGAAGACCACCCAGACGACGGCTATCCCGAAGACCGACGAGGCCGTCCTCGAGGAGACGCTCATGGCGACGTAGCCGAGGAACCCTCTGTTCCGGTACAACGTCCTGGGTTTCCTGACGCCTTTCCCGGCGCTGCCCACACCGCATGACCCCCGGCCCCCCTATATCTACGGCTCACGCCAGGCGAGCAGGCCCTCGGGGGAGGGAGGGGGCGGCGGAGCTGGGATGACTAGGCGGTGACTGCCTTCGTCTTCTCTGAGAGGGCGGCGTGGGCGGCAGCCAGCCTGGCCACCGGCACCCTGAACGCCGAGCAGCTCACGTAGTCCAGCCCCGCCTCGTCGAAGAAAGCTATGCTCTTGGGGTCCCCGCCGTGTTCCCCGCAGATGCCCACCTCCAGCTGATTGTTGGTCTTCCGGCCTTCCTGGACCGCTAGCTTCACCAGGCGCCCGACCCCGACGGTGTCGACCGAGTCGAAGGGGCTCCGGGCGAATATCCCTTCCTCCAGGTACTTGGGGATGAACTTCGCTTCGACGTCGTCCCTGCTGAATCCGAAGGTGGTCTGTGTCAGGTCGTTGGTGCCGAAGGAGAAGAAGTCGGAGTACTTCGCTATCTCCCCCGCTGTGACCGCCGCCCTGGGTGTCTCTATCATGGTCCCGACCTGGTACTCGACCCTCGCCCCGAGCTCCTTGAACGCCTCTTCGGCAGCCGATTCGACGACCTTCCTGAGGATCTTGAACTCCTCGACCGAGGAGATGAGGGGGAGCATGATCTTCACCTTCGCCCGTTCCTTCTTCTCGCGGTCAAGCTCCACCGCCGCCTGGAGGATCGCCTTCGTCTGCATCTCGTATATCTCGGGGTGGGTTATCGCGAGGCGGCACCCGCGGTGGCCGATCATTGGGTTGTGCTCGGAGAGCTGCTTCACCCGGTTGAGCATCGTCTCCGTCTTCTCTAGCTCCTCCTTCGGGGCGCCTTTCTCCTTCAACTCCTGCATTTCCATCAGCAGCTCCTCGACCGACGGGAGGAACTCGTGCAGCGGCAGATCCAGGAGCCTCACCACCACGGGCCGCCTACCCATGGCTGCGAATATCCCTCTGAAGTCGGAGAGCTGGAACGGAAAGAGGCGGTAGAGGTGCTTCTTTCTCGCCTCGGCGTCCAGGCTCATTATCATGTCCCTCACTATAGGGAGGCGCTTCGGGTCGTTGAACATCCTCTCCGTCCTGCATAGCCCTATCCCCTCTGCTCCGAACTCCCTCGCTTTCGCCGCGGCATCCGGAGTGTCGGCGTTGGCCCAGACGCCAAGGCGCTTTATGCCGTCGGCAGTCTTCAGGAGGGCCGTCAGCTCCGGCGTCGGCTCCGGGTCCACCATCTTGACCTCGCCCTTGTACACCGACCCGGTCGTCCCGTCTATGGTGATCGTCTCGCCCTTCTCTATCTTCTCCCCGGACTTCGTCATGAAGAAACCCCTCTCCATGGAGATCTCGATCTCGCTGCAGCCGACCACCGCCGGCTTCCCCATCCCTCTGGCGACGACGGCGGCGTGGGAGTTGGACACGAGGACAGGCATGAAGGACTTCGTGAACACAACGAAATTCTTGTCCAGTTCATCCTCTGCGTCAACCTCGAAGTTGTACACCTCGATCTCGCCTACCGCACCGAGGCTCCTCACCCTGGTCATTCTCAAGTCGAACGAAAGTATCTGTTCGACTTCCGCGCCAACTTCGGGAGGCGACGACGCCGCAAGATATCTGAGGAGCTTCCTCCCTTCTACGAGCAAGTTCCTCTGGACAGAGTCTAGGATCCTCCTGTTTCCTTTGATGTTGGTGACGTCGCCAGCCAGACTCCTCGCGGAGAAAAGCTTGGTTCCATAGTGACGCTGCCGAGCCTCGCCTCTCAATCTGTGAGCGTAACATAAGATGTCTTGCACCCTCTCGACGATCTGCACGTTGTAGATCGTCCTGTTCGTGGACACCTGGGGGAGTATGCCAAGTCTGAGGCACGCAAGTTCTAGCGCCGCTACGAACTCCTTGTCGGAGTTGAAGATTTGAATCCTGCTCGGGGTGTGCGTTCCGTCGCCATCGGCGGCCCCGGCTATGAAACACAGCAGCGACGTCTCATCAAGACTGAGCACCCAAGAGTCCAGCGCGTCCCAGATGGAGGAGAGCGTAGCCGCAGGCTCCCGCGTCGTGCAGATCAGATCGAGTGCGCCGCCTGAGATCGTCCTGCCTCGGATGGTCCCGTTAGACATCTCGACCCTTTCGACGTGGAATCCTCTCCCGAACACATCTTCGAAGAAGCTCCTCACGGTTTCGATGAATTCTCCTTTCTCCGGCGTGGGGGCCTGCGCGAAGGTCACGCTTCCTTTCGTTCGTTTGAGGCTCACGTAGCCATCGGTGAAGAGCGCCCCCGCGAGATAGGCCAACTGAGGAACGCTGTTCGAGCCTTTACCAGGGATCTTGTCAACCACACACGCGAACCCCTCTTCTGCCAAGAGGTCTTGGAGGGGCTTCTTCACGAGCCTTCTTCCCGCTATGGTGAGCATCTTGTGGTCCGGGGTGACCCTCATTGTGCTAATCGTCGATCTTCCTGTCTGAGAGACGGCCACCTCTATGGCTGGCGAGCGCCTTGTCCCAGCGGCGATAATCTTCCTCCAAACAGACTTTCCCGAAGCGTGGTCGAAACAGAGGGTCGAAGGCGTCAGACCCTTTTCTATCGCATGGTACAGATCCCGCGCCGTGGTCAACCCATCCTCAGTGAGCAAGAGCGCCTCGCCGCCAACGCAAGTCATCCCGCCGCGCATGGTGAGCACCCCCTGGGACGCGATCATCCCTTTGATGTCCTCGGGCGTGGTCTCCGGGCGGACGAGTATGATCTTCTGAGATCCGCCCGTGGACGCCGCTTCTTCGGTGTCGAACACGACCGTCCCCGACGCCGCGCCGGGGGACGCGTCTAACCCCTTCGCCACAGGCCTGTCCTTCGAGGACGGGTCCAGCCTCCTGTGAAGGAGCGCCTCCAGCTGGTCCGGTTCGACTCTTGCCACGGACTCCGCCGGGGTGATGAGCCCCTCCTTCGCCATGTCTACGGCGACCTTCACCGCGGCCTGGGCGGTCCTCTTCCCGTTCCTGGTCTGAAGGGTGTAGAGCTTGCCGTCCTCGACTGTGAACTCGAAGTCCTGCATGTCCTTGAAGTGCGCCTCCAGCCGCTCCGCGACGTCCTGCAGCTGTGCCTTGAGCTCCGGGTGCATCCCGTCGATGCTCACGGGGGTCCGTATCCCCGCTACGACATCTTCGCCCTGAGAGTTGGGGAGGTACTCGCCGAAGAGCTTCTTCTCCCCGGTCGAGGGGTTGCGGGTGAAGCCGACGCCCGAGCCAGAGTTTTCCCCGAAGTTGCCGAAGACCATGGTCTGGATGTTCACAGCGGTCCCGAGGTCGTCCGGGATGCTGTAGAACTTCCTGTACTCCTTCGCCCGGTCGTTGTTCCATGACCCGAGCACCGCCACCACGGCCATCTCGAGCTGGACGTAGGGGTCCTGCGGGAACTCCTTCCCGGTCCCCTCCTTGATTATCAGTTTGAACTCCTCGGCGACCCCCCTGAGTTCCTGGGGGGAGAGGTCGATGTCCATCTTCGCCCCTGTCGCCTTCCTCCGCGCCTCGAGGACCTTCTCGAACTCTTCGGCGTCGGCGCCCATGGCGATCTTCCCGAACATCTGGATGAGCCTCCTGTATGAGTCGTAGGCGAACCTCTCGTTCTTGGTGATTTCTGCCATCCGCTTCGCCGTGACGTCGTTCAGTCCGAGGTTCAGGATGGTGTCCATCATCCCAGGCATCGAGAACGGCGCTCCGGACCTCACCGAGAAGAGCAGCGGCTTCTCTTCGCCTCCGAACTTCTTCCCGGTCTGCTTCTCGACGTCCGATATCTTGGCCCGGACCAGCTCGAAGAGCCCGTCGGGGACCTTGCCCCCGTTGGCATAGTACTCTTTGCAGACTTGGGTGGTGATGGTGAACCCGGGTGGGACGGGCAGGCCAAGCGACGTCATCTCTGCGAGGCCGTATCCCTTGCCGCCGAGGAGGAACTTGTCAGCCCCGAGCGCGTCTTTGAAGAGCACTACGCTCTGCATGCGGACTTGACGCTCCTCCGAATGTGTTTGTAAGTCCTTCGGAGGGCGATGTCTCTTCTGCCGGACCCGCGCTGCCTCAGTCGAGGAGCTACCCGATTTCTATAACTATCGCCGCTAATGACCTTCCGGCGCATGCCAAAGAAGCCAAAGTCCAGGAAGGCCGCCAAACGAAAGCCGGCCAAGAAGACCGAGGACAAGCCTGCGGCCTCCGTCCCTGCACCCCAGGTCCCCACCGAGAAGAACGAAGCTCCCAGGGGTTTCGAGCTGTCTCCCTACCAGTGAGCCAAGAAGCCGCGCATCCTCAAGCACATGTCGGTGCAGACGATGTGGAACTGCTCAGCGGCTCGTTGACGTCGAGTCCCTCGCGAAACCTCGGACGGACTCCTCGTCGAGCCGGTACAGGTACCACCCTGCCATCCGCTTCGCGCCGATGCTCTCGTAGAACCCCAGGGCCTTCTCGTTCCATGTGAGCACCGCCCACTCCATCCGGCCGCACCCTTTCGCCAGCGCCTCTTCGGCGCACCGCTTCAACAGCGCCGTCCCGACTCCTCTCGCTCGGGACTCCGGCGACACGAAGAGGTCCTCAAGGTAGAGCGTGGGCTTGGCTAGGAAGGAGGAGTAGCTGTAGAAGTACAGGGCATATCCGACCAGCCTTCTCTTATGGGAGGCGACGAAGAGGTTGACCCTCTTCCTTCTGAAGACGTCGTCGAGCAGCCTCTTCTTCGCGGCGGCGGTCGGGGGGTCGAGCTTCTCGAACCTGGCCAGCGAGATGACCAGCTCGATGAACTCCCTGGAGTCAGCCTTGCGACCTCGTCTGATGACCGCCGAGCCCACAGGCGGAGGGGGACTTGGGGGCGATAAATCAGTTCGGAAGAAGATGGCCCGTGACTAGTGGTGCTCGATGTCCTTCATCATCTGGTCGAACTGGTCTTTAGTTATTTCGCCCCTCGCATATCTCTGGCGCAGGATCTCCTGCGCGTCCCCGTACCCATAGGGGGCAGAATGCCAGTACCGCCTCCTCCATCCCCATCCTCCGAAACCCCAGAAGATCAA
>JAJZIG010000003.1 GCA_021851265.1 archaeon
CGCAACAGTTCAGTTCGTGGGCCAGAACTACACCGCCATAGTCAGCACAGGCAGGATGGATATCCCTATCATTGGGGGGCTGAAGGTCAACTCCACCAGCCCTGCAGCCGCCATCGTGGATGTCCAACCGACGGTCATCAATCTAGGAAACAATTCTAGTCCTATATTCACACTAGCAGCAGGGGCCAAGGCCCTCCAGGTGCCTTCTGAGTACGTGAGCCAGTTGACTAAAACCATGGGCCAACAGGTTCCGCTGAAGGAGCACGGCTGGTTTGACTCTTTCAAGGCCGAGTACTCAAACAACTTCAGCGGTACAGCAGTGAGCCTGACCCCCAACTCGTTTTCTATCAACGTTGAGAACGGAGGGCCTAGTCAGATTACTGTTCGCATGCTCATTGTGGCCGCTCACATCAAAGGAGGAGAAGGCAGTGCGCTAAGTGCCGCAGCCAACAGCATGGTCTTTCTGGTACAGCCGAATGGTTCGCTTCAGCTTCTCGGCGGTCCGCTGAGTCAGGTCCAGTCGTACCTGAATGGGCCAGGATACACATTAGCGGGCGGTTCTTCACAGACGTTCTCATATTCAGGGAGTATCACAAGCCTTCGCGGGGGGAGCGCACCCATAGTAGGGACCAGCTACTACGTCGTCATAGTCGGCACAGGGACGATAAGCGCCCAGCTCGTCACCGCGACTTAGCTTCTGTAGCGGAGCAGAGCCGCAATTCCGCCGAAGGTCTTGAACATGCTTCCCTCCTCCGTCCCCGATGAAACTACTTCTACTTTGGCGCCTCCCTGAAACGCAATCTCCTCGAGCGCGTCGACCAAATCTTTCTCTGAAAATTCATACTCTGTGGCCCCACAACTCGAGCAGGGAGCAGCGCCCATATCTTGGCGTGTCTGAATCTTCTTTGAAGTAGGGACGGTTTGCGACTTCTGCGTCCTGCACTTCTTGCACACAGCTTCGATAGCCACCAACTCCAAGTCGTCCGAGACAAGCACCACTTCGGCGCTGGCTTTCTGCAACGCTTCCATCACCCTGGGGAGCCCATAGACGGCAAGCCCTCCTTGCCTGTTGACTTCGCCGAGGAACTTCTGGACCAGACGCTTCTCTTCAATGAGCCTGACGTCCTTGAGTATATCTGAGGCCTTCTCAACCAGCTCTCTTACTCCCTCCCTCCCTGAGTACCCAAGGTCAAGCACAGCGACCACTTTCTTCTGCAGCTCATAGTGGAGGTACTCGCCCTTCAAGAACTCGTCCTTCGTGGGTCCGGGTCCCCCCACAATAAGACCGGTAATCTTGTTGCTGTCGATGAACGTCCTAGTTGTATGTTCTGAGACCCTATTGAAGAAGTAGGTCAGCTCCATCTCCCTTCCGCGTTCGTACCTCCTCGCCGACTGTCCTCCCTTACGCGTCTTCCCCGAAATGCCTGAAGTCATCAGATCCACTATCTCCAAGCTCCCGCCGCTAAGGATCCCGAGCCCAACATCACTCGAGTCGATGGCCAGGAGCCCGAAGACTTTGTCGTCTCTGAGCATGTCTCTTAGGTATTCGACCCTGAAATGGTCGTCGCACGCGTACAAGTACGTCTGTACCGGTTTGGGCGGAATTATCTCCCACACGTTGACTACCTCGCTCCCCGGTCCGTTAGTCGGGAGCGCCCCTGAGAAGACAACCAGCCCCATGTCAGGTACAGTCTTGTACAGTTTGAGCCTCTGCATGGCCTTGGTGAGAGCGTCTTGCACGTGGTTTCTCGTCGTATCTGATTTGATGTTCCCCGCCGTCCCCCACTCCTCACGTAGGTTGGCGATTGCTTCATGAATCGCCTTCTTGGGAGGGATGTAGAGCGACACCAGCTCCGTCCCTCTGCCTTCCTTGTTGCTGAGCTCTGAGATGAGCTTCCTTACCTTGTATAGCCTAACGGAATCAGTCTTTGACAATGCAGCGCTACCTCTGCGTCAGGCGAAAGGAACGGACTGGGGAGAGGAGGCAGCGGGCATCCTAATCTTAAGAATGGGAATCTCCCTTACCCATTTATAAAACCTCCCGCCCTGTTGCATGCATAAGTGAGGAACCAAATTTGAAAGTGGTGCTCCGAATCGGCGGCTCTGTACTGGGCGACCCCCCTGCGGCCAAGATCGTGAATGCCTATGCGGAGGTGATCTCTGACCTCAATTTTGAAGGGCATTCAGTGGCGGTGGTTGTCGGTGGTGGAGGCGTCGCAAGAGAGTACATCAAGTCGGCCGCTGCCATGGGTCTCTCGCCCTACCAGCAGGACACTGTGGCCATTCACGCGTCCAGGCTCAACGCTAGGCTGGTCGCGATGAAGCTAGGGGGGGTGAGCAGTGTTCCCACCTCCATTGACGGGATGCTGCAGCGGCTGGCGAGGAACCGGGTCGCAGTCATGGGAGGCCTGAAGCCTGGAATCACCACGGACACGGTTGCCGCTATCGTAGCCGAGAGATGGAGGGCCGACCTGATGGTGAAGGCCTCTGACCAGAGCGGCATCTATACCGAGGACCCACGGGTCAACAAGAAGGCAAGGAAACTCGATAGAATCACCTACGAAAAGATGAAGGAAATACTTGGGGGTTCCCACAGACCAGGGATACACAGCATCGTGGATCCTGTGGCCGTCGACCGACTGACCGGCTCTAGGATCAAGCTAGTAGTCCTGAACGGCGCAGACGCTAAGGGAGTAGTCAGGGCGGCCCACGGCGAGAGAATAGGGACGGTAGTGAGTTAGGAGGGGCACAGGAAGGGGCGAATTGGTCCCATTCATAGTCTACGCATGCCTTCTGGCTGCCACCGTCATCTCTTTTTGGTCTTCACTGGTCGAAGCGACCTTCCTCACCTTGCGTCCCTTCTCTCTCAGCTCTTCCATTGACGACCCATCCACAAGAGCGTCAAAGGCCCTTGCCATAGTCAACGACAAGACTAAACTCGTGAGCGTGACCACCATGGTTGACACCATATCCAACGTCGTCCTAGCAACATCGATGGGACTGGTGCTCTCTGCTTATCTGGGACCTATCGGCTGGGTCTACAGCGCCCTGGGCGGGTCCTTCGCCATAATGACGTTCCTTTACTTGCTTCCCAAAGCAATTGGGATAGAGAACGCCCTGCGGATGGCGGTGTCTCTTGCTCCGTCTACCAGAGTGGTGCTGGACGCACTTTCGCCTGTAGCTGTGCCACTTACGACCTTGGCTAGGAAGCTGTCCGAAGTCATAGTCGGCAAACCAGGTTACAAGGAGGTCGACCTGTCGGATGAGTTCGAAGACGTTGTCACCATGCTAGAAAAGGTCGGGCACATAGAGCCCGACGCAGGCAGACTTCTGAGGACCGCCCTGGCCTCGTCGAAGACCGACGCTAGCGATGCGTTGACGCCGTTGGGAGAAATCACCGCGGTCTCCACGGATGCCACGGTCCTGGATGCTCTCAAAGCCATGGGACAAACCAGCCACCCCCGGATGCCTGTCTACGACCATCTGAGGAAAGAGTATATCGGCGCCGTCACCTTCCGGACGATGTCCAAAGCCATCTCTAGAGACCTACTAGACTCAGGCATCTCGGACTACATGATTCAGCCAGCCAAAGTATCAAAAGACGATGGCCTGGCAACAGTCATCGAGAAGATGCAGGACGCCGGGACCACCATAGCTTTCGTCTATGATGACAAGATGGTCGGGATGATTACCCTGTCGGACATACTCGAGCGACTGCTCGGAGTGAAGGTCTAGGCGAGCCTTCTAGGGACCGCCAACGCATTGAGCTCGTCGAACGTTATGGCCTCGTCGGTAAGGCCGCCATACGTCCCATTCTCGCGCACCTCCTTGGACACGCGTTTGAGGAATCCTAGGGTGGCATACGAGGCACTGGGGCCGAAGCTGATTCTGGCGACCCCAAGACGTCTGAGTTCGGGGACAGGGGGAGTCCCTTTCTGACCATGACGTTGACGGGAAAGTCGAGCGCCCTGACGAATGCCGAGATTGAGGCTGTATCAACTAGGCCCATGGGATACACACAATCCGCTCCAAGGTCTCTGTAAGCCTCGGCCCTCCGTACTGCTTCCTGCAGCTTCGCCGCGTCGTCCCCAGCAGCGAACCGGAGAGCGTCTGTCCTGGCGTTGATCACAAAAGGGACACGCATCTGCTCGCGGAGCCTGATAAGGGCCCTGAGCCGCTCCAATTGCTTTTCCAACGGGAGGAGCTCTTTAGAGCTGTGCACGAAGTCTTCTATGTTAACCCCAACGGCGCCCGCACGAACGACTGCCTCTACGCTCTTGGCGACGCCTTCAGGGCCGTCACCGAAACCCCCGACCACATCGGCGCTCAGCGGGACCGAGAGCACCTTGGCGATTCTACCCACGGCAGCCACGAACTCTCCACGAGGAATCCCCTCACCGTCAGGATAACCCAGCGAGACTAACATACCGGCGCTCGAGGTGGCTACAGCAGGGAATCCCTCGTCTTCGAAGACCCTAGCACTGGAGACATCCCAGGCGTTAGGCAGCACAAGCACTTCCCTCCTGTCGTGCAACCTGCGGAATGCCTCTGCTTTCTCTACCTGATTCATCCCACGGCTGCCTGACGTGGGACTCCTAAACCATTACGGGCCCAGGGGTGGGGTGCGGAATGCCTCCAGACTGGACCGCTTCTTGTTGGCAGCCTCGGCGCAGACACGCCTGGTTGACGCGCCGAAGATCTCTGTCTGTGTTGTCAGTGACGACCAGAGAACCAGGACCGAGGTGCCTCGCCACCGCCTCCATCCCGAACCGGAATTACTCGAGGCCTACCGGGCTGTCGTGGCAGCTGAAGTCTACTGCCTCAACCTCCTTGAGGAGAGGCACAGCAGCTCTTCACACTTCCCCTTCCTTAGGTCCCATCAGCTCTGCAACGCGGTCGGGGCCGCCTACTCACCGAAGGTTGACGGGAGGACCAAATGCAGCTCGGGCTTGCAGATCTTACATCGTTTCGCGCCGAACTCGCGGGCGCCCGTGGCTACGCTGTCTATCCAGAAGTAGCTCCCTTGTTTGCGGTCGTTGATACTGACCTTGCTGTTGAATTTGTCAGTCGTGATGCACTTGGAATTCACTTTATGAATGATGGCAGATTTGCTTGCACCGGTAATTACAACAAATCCTTCGTCCGCTAGTCTGACTTTGCGGAGGTCCGCGAAGCTCTCAATCTCTTTTGATTGCCCCATCGCTTATGGGTCTTGGCGCTCCTTGAAATAATCATATCCATACCTTTCGCCGCGCCCTATTCTCCGGTTCGTCCACGGCTCAGGGAGACGAGTCGGGCATCGCGCCAACTGGTTGATAGATAGTTAGTCCCGGACAGGATTCATTGCCCTGGGCGACCAGAGGACGACGACTTTACCTTCAATAGCCGGGTTCGGGTCCTTTTCATGACGAATTGACGGGGACGATTGGCCACACATCGCTTTGAAACGTATAAGGGCCACAAATCTACCTCGGCTAGCATGAGTCGTGTTACTCAGAATGGATGGGATTTCTTCCTCGCCAAAGGGAAGACTAGCATCGGGCTCGTGGTCATCCACGAAATCTTCGGCTACAGTCCCTATGTCGAGGAAGTGGCGACGGAACTGGCGAAGGCCGGGTTCAGCGCCGCGTCCATCGACCTGTTCCGAGGAGTCAAAGCAGACACCCTAGAAACTGGTATGAAACTCAGGGAGTCGGTCACAAAAGAATCGCTCCGTGAGGGGCTGTCTGCAGGTGCAGAATTGCTCCGGAGCCAAGCTGGGGCCCGGACCGTAGGGTCAATGGGGTTCTGCATGGGCGGAGGGTTCGCTCTCCAGGCGGCCTGTGACCTTGGGCTGGACTTCTGCATTGACTTCTATGGGCAGATACCAGACGCCGAAGACGCGTCGAAGCTGCAAGGACCCGTCCTCATGATTCTCGGGAGCGAAGATACCCGAGTGACACCTTGGGCTTTCCAGCAGTTGCTCCCCGCAGCCATGAAGCACAACAAAAGAGTGGAGACACAACTGTACCCTCACGCGAAACACGCCTTCCATCGACCGGGCTGGGAAGGCCATAATCCAGCCGCAGCCAAGGACGCCTGGGACAAGACCCTAAGGTTCCTCTCACAGCTCGGATGAGCTCACACAGGCGCTCTTTGGGTCGAGTTAACAGCAGGCTTATACGGAGGACAGAGGAGCATGCAAGCGGTTGAATTGGTTTCAGAGAAGATACTTCGGTTCCAGAACAAGAACAGAGATTTGGGCTCGCTGGCTCAACAGATAGCACAACAACTCCAGTCAGAGGGGTACAGAACCAACATAGCCGCCGCGCCACTCGGAACAATCATCCAGGCCCAGAAGGGCGGTATATTGCGCGATCTGATTGCCTCCGAAAGGGCCTTCACCATCATGGTGACTGGTCAGTCCAACGATTTCTCTGTCCACATAGGGATAGGCAAGTTCTTCCAGAACCTCGGGGTCATGGCAGTAGAGGCCCTACTACTTTCAGAGCTGTTCCTCGCAGTGGACATCCCTGAGATGCTCTGGACAGAACACATCGAGAATAAGCTGGCGAAACAGATAGTACAAATTGTCGGCTAGGCCTCTCGGTAACAGGAACTCATCCTGACGAGCCCAAAGGAGTCACCCAACAACGAGCATGTTTCAGTTGAAGGCCTCGCCCAATCGACGATTTGTATCATAGTGGACTTCCGTGCTGACTTGGGACTAAGGGGAGGCCTACCAGTCGCGTCGAACAGCGTCGTGGCCCACACTTCTATGCTGCCTCCAAACATCTTTGTTGGGCTCCTGCATGGTCACTGCACCCAGACCAGTCATAACACCGTGAATCATCCTTAAAGCCAGAGTCGGCGACAACTTGTACCTCATTGTCACCTGCCATTCAGCTCCCTCCGGCCTCACGGACAAAGGAAGCCAGGGGTGCCAAGGGTAGATTGCTATCTCCTTCGTTCTCTGTAGGAGTGTGCGCTGCCGACAGAATGGAAGACCCAGAGGGCTTCATACAATTCATACTCACGGAGTCGACCCGCTCCTCTGCTGTCATGAAAGAGTTAGTGGTCGTAGCCAGCGGGATTGCGGGGCCAGCACTTTCTGGGCTAAAGCAGGCCAGCGAATTGGACGAGAGAGTGAAGCTCCTAGTCGAGACGGTCAGACGCGGGAAGGCCGAAGCAATCAACCGGATACTGTCTTCAGTGTCTGGAGAATACATCGTCTTCGTCAACGCGGACGCCACGCCCGAACCAGGCGCGATATCCTCCCTCCTCAAGTTGGTGTCTTCCAATCCCAGGAACGGAGCGGTTTCTGCGCTCCCAGTGCCAGAGGATTCGGAAGGGATGGCGTCCCTTCTGACCAAGTTCATGTGGGACGCCCACAACGAATGCTCCGTCTATCTAAATCACCGAGGGATAGCTAATCACAGCAGCGACGAGTTAGTGGTCTTCAGGGCAGCAGCGACGACACCCCTACCGGAGGGCCTGGTGAACGACGGTGCTTACATGGCAGGGATGGTCAAGCGGAAAGGCTACAGGGTCAAGGTATGCCAGTCTGCAAAGGTCCGGGTCAAGACTCCTTCCAGGCTCGTGGAGGTCATCCTGCAACGGCGCCGGATCCTCTTCGGCCACGCGCAAGTGTGGCGCAAGGTCGGCTCTCCTCCCATAACCATCGAGTCAATGCTGATTCTCTCACCCATGGTGAGCATGCGCTTGCTGGTCAAATCCCTGTCCAAGGACTCCAAGTTCCTGCTTGTACTTCCCCTGGCAGCAGTGGGTGAAGCCTTTGCTGCCGCTCTTTCAATTCTTGACACACTAAAGTCCACCACCGCCCACGAAGTCTGGAGGCGCTTCACCTGACCCTGTCGGAGAAGAACTCTGAAAGGATCGATCTGCTTTTCGAGCTAGCGAAACAGAACGGTTCTCTGATATCGGTCAGCGAGCTGACGTGCCTTCTATCGGAGGACATATCAGAACGTGAGTTGGTCAACGCAATCACATTCGATCCGTCCCTCAACTCCAAATTCGAGCTCAAGGGCGACTACCTCTCCGAAAGGCGCCAAGGGTCAGAGGCAAGCGACATCGAAGCAGAGTCCCGCAACAGGGCGAGGGCAAGGTCCAACATGGAGTACGCGGCTAAGTTTGCGCGATTGCTCCGTCCAGCTCGCTTCAAGATGATAGCTGTGAGCGGTTCCACATCCTATGGCTCTGCTTCGAGATCCAAAGATTTGGACCTGTTCTGCATCGCTCCCGCCGGAGCGCTGTGGCGTTCCCTTACCTGGGGACTCATCATGGCGAGAGTGTCCAGTCTCATCTCTCCTCGTTCGCCTTCCGTCTGTCTCAGCTGTATCATGGACGAGAGATATGCCCATTCAAAGTTTTCCACCCCTCAGGGGCCGCTCTTCGCCAGGGATGCCCTCGCAACCAAGGTCATCATGGGTTATGACATTCATAGATCCCTCATGAAGACGGCAAGGTGGATCTCGGCATACTATCCGGCTGCCTACGAACATTCAGAATTCTCTGAGGCTCATATCCAACCCATGGTTCATCACAATATCTCGGAGAGGATCATGAACCTCTTCATGTTCGCAACGGCCGGTAGGTATCTGAAACTGAAGTCGTCTTTGTTGAATAGGAGGCTAAATGCAACCCGCCGGAACTGGGACGTCTTCGATATTCAGTGCGAAGAAGATCATCTCATCTATGAGTCTAGACGGTACGTTTCAATGCGGCAAAGATACGAAGCATTGCTAGCCTCTGTCGAAGCAGGGAGGTGAAGGAACTTGCTGGCAGCATCCTACTCACCAGTTGCGCCTGCGCTGCTAATGGGGTCGGTCCTCATCAGCGGGATTTTTGTGGTCTATGGCCTCAACACCCTCTATCTGACCATACGATCCAGGCGCTACAAACAGGTGCGCACTCTCCCGCTTTCGGCCCGCCCACCAGTGGCAATCCATCTCCCGATCTACAACGAGTTCTACGTAGTAGAGAGGTTGCTCGCTTCATGCGCCCGGGTGGCCGAAAGGTACGGCTCTGACCTCGTAAGGATCTACATCTTGGATGACTCCACCGACGACACTAGCCTCGAGGTTGACAGGCTGGTCCCAGAGTACACGTCCAGGGGTATCATGATGAGTGTGATAAGAAGGAGCAGCCGCGTCGGCTTCAAAGCCGGGGCGCTACAGGCTGCCTTGGCGGAGACAGGTGAAAAATACGTCGCCGTGTTCGACGCTGACTTCGTCCCTCCGGAGGACTTCCTAGAGAGGACCGTCCCGATCCTGGAGAGCGATCCTGCCATAGGATTTGTGCAAGCCAGGTGGGGCCACCTCGACAGGGATCACAACTTCATTACCAAGACCATCGCCATCGGCATAGACGCCCACTTCTTTCTGGAGCAGAAAGGCAGGAACGGAAACGGGTACCTGATGAACTTCAACGGTAGCGCGGGGGTGCTCAGGGCCTCAGCCATCACCGAGGCAGGCGGCTGGGCGCCCGACACTCTGGCGGAAGATCTTGACCTGAGCTACAGGCTCCAGCTCAGAGGGTACCGCGGAGTCTACCTGAACGACGTGGAGGTGCCGGGGGAGCTGCCGCCGACCATCACCGGGCTCAAGAGGCAACAGGGACGCTGGGCTCGAGGCTCTCTCCAGACCGCAAAGAAGCTCGTCCCATCAGTCAACTCATCCAAGAGGCTCAGCCTGAAGCAGAAGATGGAGGCGGTGATTCATCTGACTTACTACCTCGTACATCCGCTCATGGTGATCTCGTTTCTCCTGGCAGTCGGGGCCGACTTCCTCTCAGTTGACGTCATCAATTATGCCGTCAACTTCTCGGTGCCTCTCCTGTCCGGAGGGTCAGTGCTGGAGAGTCTCTCGTTCATATTCATCCCCTGGCTGATCTTCTCGATCTTAGTAGTCCTATCCACCGTCGCCGTGTTGGTGTACTGCATAGAAGCAATCAGGGTGCAGAAACTGGGGCTCTTGGAGAACATCAAACAGATACTGCTCTTGGTCATCATAGGGTACGGGATCAGCATAAGCAACTCTGTCCAGGCGCTGGGTGGGATCTTCTCGAAGCAGACGGGATCGTTCTCAAGGACCCCAAAATATGCAATTGAGCGAACCGGAGGGACCTGGAGCGGGAAAAAATATCAGCTACCTTTCAGCAGGACCGCAGGCCTGGAGGCAGGCGCAGTGGCACTCTCTGTCGCCGCTCTGGTCTACGCCTGGGTTACCTCAAACTACGGAATAATGCCTATCTTGGTTGTCTATCTGATTGGATACGCTTGCGTGTTGTATCTCACCGTCGCGCAGACGCTCGCCTCCTCTGGCTCGAGGGATGTGTAGGCGCGCCGACGGCGCTGCAAGCCTAAAGCCATTCGTCTCCTGCCTTTGGGCATGAGAAGGGGCTTGGCCTGGCTGCTGCTGGCGTTCCTCGTCCCCGCGGCAGTTCTAGCCGTGTCACCCGCGACCGCGGCACAAAACTGCGGAGTTGGGTTGACCGCGGGACCCTCGCAGGTCCACTTTCCACTGAATACAATCCCGTCACCGGGTGCGACAACCTTCAGCGAGACGTTCGACGTCACCTATCCGCCCTCCCTGGCGAACGAGACGCTCACACTTGAATATCTTAACGGGAGTCAGTGGTACAAGCTGGAGAACTTCACTGCGAACGGCCTGGGGTTCACTGAGACGAGCTATGGTCTGGACAGGGGATGGGTGAGGTTCGGGACCGCCTCTGTCAGGGTGGCCAGTGGAACGTGCTACTCGAACACCGCGACCTTCGGCGTCGGATACGACTCCAGCGCCACTATGCTGGACATAATGGCATACGCAGCCATGGCGGGTTCGGTCTTGGCGTTCTTCATCCTGGGAACGAGGTTCGGTTGGAGGAGGTTCCTCATATTGGCGATTCCAGCGTACCTGGCTCTGTCACCGTGGACGGGACAGAGGTACGACGTCTATTTCCTCATTAGTTCAGGCATCAGAGTCCTTCAGCACGTCAACCCATTCATGCCGGGAAATCCTCCAGTCTATCCCGGACCCCTGAAGTGGGCTTATCCTCCCATCTATCCCGTCTACAGCGCTTTCTCATACCTGGTCTATCAGGCGTTCACAGGGGCCCATCTCCCTTCCATCTCGTCGCTCACATGGCCCGGATGGTTCACTGAGACCTACAACGTGTACCTAGCGTTCGTTCCTTCTAACCTCCCGCTCCTCGTGATGCTCCTGAAGCTCCCCATGGTGGCATCGGCTTTTCTGACAGGCTGGCTCTTGGCTAAGATGACCGGCAGAGAGTCGACTTCGATTCTGTGGATTGCGAACCCCCTGGTCATCTTGGTGGCGGCTGTCTGGGGTCAACTTGACCCCATAGCGACACTCATGGCGGTCGCGTCACTGTACTACTTCCAGAAGGGGAAGGCCTACCACGCATATCTGTTCGCATCGTTCGGCGCAGCGGTCAAAGTCTGGCCGGCGATCATGATTCCGGTCATGCTTGTGGCTTCGATTAGGAAGGGCGGCTTGAAGGCAGCAGTTCGTCCAATTGTCGCGGTGATACCGGCTGTGGCGCTAACCATGGGCCTCTATGGTGCATATGGGAGCATTCTGAACAGCCTTTCCGTCTTAATCTATGCCAGGGGCATACCCACATTCGCAGGGGCGTTCACAGTCAACGGACTGACATGGCAGGAAGTGCTGTTTGTCTTGAAGTCTCCCCCCGTCCCACTGTTCCTCTACGTGGGAGTTCCCATCTACGCTGCCCTGCTAGTCTGGATATATTGGAAGAACGACACCGACGTCGTGAAGTGGACGCTGGTCTCGATTCTTGTCCTATTCCTGACCTACAACTATGTCAACCCGCAATATTTCTATTGGATACTCCCACTGTTCCTGCTCCAGGGGAGACGGCTTTCTTATGTGGTATTCACAGCCCTCCCGCTTGCCTTCATGGCGGCCGCCTATGATTTCTTCTACTTTGTCTCGCCGGCAATACTGCATAACGAGTATGCCATAGGCGCCTCAATTGCCGACCAGATCAAGGTCAATTACTTCTACCAGACTGATTGGCTGTTCATTCTTATCGCAGCCGCCATCCCAACGACTGTGTACGTGCTGTCGCTGTTTGCACAACTAAAGCCGATCCACCGCGGCACTCGGACCATGGAGAACGTTTAACTCTCTTTGGACCCTTTTCATATGCGGATTGGGCGTATACGAATTGGGCCCAGCTGGCCAGTATGTGCGTATCGAAACGATCGGAAGGAGGACCGGCCGCCTGCACTCAGTCATAGTCAGGTACGTGATGTATGATGGAAAAATGGTCGTCTTTCCCGAGAGTGAAGGGCATCAGGACTGGGTAGCCAATCTCAGAGGAAACCCGAGGGTAGGTGTCTACGCAGGAGAGGCAAGGTGGGAAGGGGTGGCGGAGGAGCGGAGGGCAGATGGCCTCAAGGATCCTGTCCTGGGGGCGTTCACCAGGAAGTACGGTGGGGCGGAGGTAAGGAGGAAATACTGGGGCACGATGGGTTTCTTCCAAATCAGCCTCCTCTCAATGACAAAGGAGAACTACGCGGAACTGGTCTATTCAGACCTAGAGGCAGCTTTCGACGGAGTCGCGCTGACCTATGATCATCACATCTTTGGTAACCCGATGAACGTGTGGCTCAGAGATAGGTCGGTGGACTTGATGGCTACTCTCTTCAAGCGAGGGGACACCGTGGTCGAGGTGGGATGCGGAACTGGGACTGAGACCCTCCGGCTGGCGAGCAGAGGTGTCAGGGTCGTGGCGACAGACATTTCGCAGAAGATGCTCCAAGTGCTGATGAAGAAGGCGAAGGCCAGAGGACTCGACGCGAACGTTATCCCCGTCCACTGCAGAGCGCACCAGCTCAAGGAAGGGCTGGCTAAGGCCGGATGCACGAGCGCCGATGGGGCTTATTCGACCTACGGCGCCGTCAACACAGAGCCACGGCTTGGGGAGATGGTAGCCAACCTCCACGAGTTAATCCGACCAGGAGGGAAACTTGTGCTGGGCGTGTGGAACAGGTTCTGCCTCTACGAAATCATCGGGTATTCGATGAGGATGCGACCCTCGATGATTGTGGCCAGGCTCAGGAACCCGGTCCCTGTGGGGAAATCGAGATTCTGTGTGACCACTAACGCTTTTTCCGTCAGAGAACTGAACCGGCAGATTCACGGACGGTTCGAGTTGGAGTCGCTCAGAGGGGTATGCATACTGCTTCCTCCATCGAATCTGGTCCGATATCTTCCCCGAGGACGACTCCTTCGACTCTTCAAAGCTTTGGATATATCCATTCAGTCCAGGAACCCCTGGTGCCAGCTCGGCGACCACTTCATTGGGGTGTATAATAGAGTTGGATGACTCTACACCTGTGTGTGCAGTCAGGAGGTCGGGGAGGCGGGCGCTCGGATGAAGCTCATAAACGAAAGGACGATGTTCAAGATACTCCTGGAGGGGAACGGGCTGATGCTGTCGGTCACCACAAAGAAGAGAGCATTTTTCGTGTTTCTCTCTTCGGTCTACATAGGCTGCAAGACCGCGCCCACCACCGATCCACACCCAGGGATTGTGGAGCTCTGCGACTACGACATCAAGACAATCATCAGGGAGTGGTCGAGGCTCTACAGAGTATGCCTTCCCAACCAGCCGTTGACAGTCGGCATCACTTCTTGAAGCGAGGTCGCGGGGTCTGGCTGCCGGCAATCTTGGGCAAGGCGCAACACGGCGCATGCCGTCAGTTCACCTGCTTCAGGATTCTCCATCTTTCTGGCTGGACAAACCCTTTCAAGAACTTCAGATAGAACAAGGGAGCATATACGATGTTCTTCGGGCTTCGGCTGTTGAGGCTCTGCAACAGGACGACTTGGGCGGTAAAAACAAGCTGGCCGACGTTGACGCCAGCCGCAACCCGAGTGTTCGCCCCCTCCCACTCCGGCTTGTATCTCCTATACTGGGACCTATGAACCATCACATCGGAAACGAAGACAGACGACAGACCCATACGACGGAGCTTTCTCCTGACATAGAACTCTTCACGGGCATTGATGGACGAAGGAATTACTCTTCCCTGGAAGTCCTCCGTGCGGAGCACGAGGAGCCCCATGGGGAGGCCGTAAGCGAACCTGTGGCCGACCGACATGCCTACCACGGCCCCGACCGTCGGATGATCAAGGACTTCGATTGCGAAGTCAAAAAAACGCGGTTGAATGATCTCCTCGTCGCTATCCACGAATGCGAGATACTTGGTCTTACATAGGTCGAACGCCAGCTGCCGGGCGTAACCGAGCCCTACATCGTGGGAAACAACCTCTGCGCCCAGCCGTCTCGCTATCTCGACTGAGTCGTCGACGCTGCTTTGATCGATTATTGTCATTTTGATCCCATGCCCGCTTCGAAAGACGCTTCGAAGACATCTTTCTAGGGTCGCCGCCGAATTCCTGGTGCACACGAAGACCGTGAGGTCTGAGGTTTCCTCTGTCAGCTGCAAGGAGCCGCCAAATCTCTCCGCATGCCCATATACATTGCTGTGGCTACAGAAACAACCCCGACCACCATGACTGGTCCCCGGCCAACAGGTGGGCGTTACCGAGGCCGGTTCGACTGCGGGTCCAATCGTCCCGAGAGTGGCAGCTGAGTGCGGGGGGAGGGATTCGAACCCTCGAACCCCTAAGGGATGAGGTCCTGAGCCTCACGCCGTTGACCAGGCTGGGCGACCCCCGCGCTACCCCAGGCGAGCCTAATATTCGCTTTAAGAACATTGAACTGGGCTGAGCACTTTCGCGCCACTCTCCCATTCAAAGAGTTCTGTCAGCGAACTTCCCGTTAAATTCAGGTCACAGCCCGCGATTGCACAATGGTGAGACTACACTATCTCTATGAGCAGAGGACCGACGGGAAGGAGAAGTCTGTCTATTACTGCTCCGGCTGCAATTGCGTCATGAAACTCGGCGGGGGTTCCTCTATCGGCAACGTCGTGCATCCCCATGCCCGCTCCTGCACTAATCGTGACTGCCCGCTCGAAAATCCCGAACATATGTTCGCCCCAAGGTCGGAGGCGCTGTTCCGGCCAGCTTCTTCAATCCCCCATTTCACTCTGGGATTTCCCCCATTGGACTCGCTCCTAAGACCCCTATCTGAAAAGCGCCTCTTGGTATTTAGTGGAGACCAATCTTCAATCGTGGCAGAACTGGCGGCGTTCAGGGCTCAACTTCCAGTCGAATCGGGCGGCCTCAATTCTGCGGTCGTGTTCATAGACGGAGGCAACCGCTCCGACCCATACCTCCTTTCGTCCTTCGCCAGGCAGAGAGGGGTCGGGCCCCGCGCCACGATGAAACGAGTCGCCTCTTGTCGTGTCTTTACACTCTATCAACTGACCGAGCTGGTTTCAGAGCACCTGGCATGCGCCGCGGAGGATTACGGGGCGAGGTTGGTGATAATCTCTGACATCCTCGGCACTTTCAACGAGCCGGAACTGGACGAGAGGGAAGCGAGGCGCGTCTTGGATGCCATCTATGAGCGCATAGAGGGACTGACAGAGTGTTCCCTTGTCATCGTGACCCTACCATCGCCCAACAAATATGATGAGCTGGTCATGCGGTGGGCCGACACCATGATTTCTCTTTCGCATAGCAGGGACGGCGCCAAAGCAGAACGCCTCAGCCGAAACAGTCTGGCTTCCGAGGTCATCACGTTCAAGCCTAATCTACTACTGAACGCTACTGGAATCGAGGTTCCGTTCTGATGGGTCGCACTATCTCTTCGTTCAGGGTAACCGAAGCCGAAGTCCAAGAGGCCGCCAGATGGAAGGCGTTCAGAAGGTCCTTCGGAAGAGAGATAGGGAAGTCTTTGATGACCCGCTACGCTCACAAGGCTCTACATATCCGCCTCTTCCACTACCATCAGGTCGTTTAGGTTCGAAGGCATGACAATGGCGATAATTTCCAATCACCTCAGGCTCCTCGAGCGGCCCATCAAGACATCGAACGCGGGCCGAGGGGAGGCGAAGTGACCTTAAGTCATCGAGGCGCTTGACAGTTGGTACTGTTTCGTGAATGTGTTCCCCGTCGAAGACAGGCTTGTTTCGCGCAGATGATCCCGACGTGCTACGACTACTCCCAAGCGGTATGCACTAGGGACGCTCTTTCCCGACGAGGCTCTCATCACAAAGTCGAGGGTCGGAAGTGACGCGCGGTTGGATATTCGACCTCTATCCAGGCGGCCCCGGCGAAATGGTCGTCTGGCTGAAGACTGAGAACGGCGAGGCAGTGAGGCTGACAGACCGCTGGTCTCCATCACTGTTCGTAGGGTCGAACTCCGCGTCAGATTTCGCCGTTCCAGTCCACACACTCCGTGACGAGTTCTTGTGGACCAGGGTGGTCAGGAAGCGCGAAACGGTGACCAATTACGGGTGGTCCGACGTGCTCGAAGCGAAGCTCACCGACGCCAGGAACGCCCAGCGGGTGGCCGAGCGGATAGAACGGTTGGGTCCTTTCGGGACGTTCAGAATCTACAACGTCGACGTCCCTCCGGACCAAGGTTACCTCTACGAGAATGATCTTTTCCCCCTCGCATTCTGCAATGTAATGAGCGATGGGGGGCGGCTCCGCTGGACCATCGAAGACGACGTCTGGGCCTACGACTATGCCATCCCAACGTTAAGGACAGCCAGACTCGACGTGCAGGTGGCGAAGAAGGGGAGGCTGCCGAAGCCCACGGATCAGATAGAATCGTTCACGCTAGAGTACGACGGCGAGTCTGTGGCCATCGTCGGCCAGAGCGAAACAGACAAGCTGTTCAGGCTGGCAGAGGTTGTCCACGAGGCTGACCCGGATGTCATCCTGACCAACGACGGGGACACCTTCCTCTTCCCCTACCTCATCAGGCGCACCGAGGCCAACAGCGTCAGGCTGTCTCTCGACAGGGACGGCGCCCCCCTGACGCTCCCGTCGAAGCCAGGCACTTCCTATTTCAGCTATGGACAGGTACGCTACAAGCCCACCGCGACGAAACTCCGCGGCCGCGTGCACATTGATGTCGACGCCTCATTCACCTACTCTGAAGGAGGATTCGACGCACTCTTCGAGCTGAGCAGGGTCTGCCGCATGCCTCTCCACACATCCAGCAGGGCCAGCATAGGCAAAGCCCTGTCCAGCCTCCAGTTCTATCACGCGCTCAAGGCGGACCTTCTGGTTCCATGGAAGCCTACCCTGGCGGAGCGCTTCAAGGACAGGAATGAACTGATGACGGCCGACCGAGGAGGCCTCATCTTCGAGCAGAGGGTCGGGGCATATGAGGGGGTCGGGGAGCTGGACTTCTCTGCCCTCTACCCGAACATCATGTACAGGAAGAACATCTCTGCCGAGACCGTCAGGTGCTCCTGCTGCCCCGACTCCGATAACCGCGTGCCTGAGCTTGGGTGGAATACATGCAGGCAAGAGGGTTTGGTCCCCCGCTCCATCAGGATCATAGTTGAGAAGAGGCTCCACTACAAGGAGATTAAAGAGAAGGTGGTCGACGACTCGCTCCGAGACCACTACGACGCCAGGCAGGCGGCCCTCAAATGGCTGGGGGTGACGACGTTCGGATACCTGGGTTTCAACAACGCGAAGTTTGGCCGCATCGACGCCCACATCGCAGTTTGCGCCTGGGACCGGAAGGTCATAACCGACGCCGCCAGGGTGGCCGAAGCCAGCGGCTTCGTGGTCGTGCATGGCATCGTGGATTCTCTCTGGCTCTGGAAAGAGGGGGCGGAGAAGGGCGACTATCTCGGACTCAAGGCAAAACTGGAAGCAAAGACTGGGTTCGCCATGTCATTCGAAGGCATCTACAAGTGGGTGGCCTTCCTACCATCGAAGTCGGAGCCGGGGCTACCGGCACTCAATCGATACTTCGGAGCCTTCGAAGATGGCCGCTTGAAGGTGAGGGGGATTGAAGCGCGCCGCCATGATACGCCGCCGGCTTTCGTGGTATGTCAGAAAGCCATCCTGGACATCCTGGCCGAAGCAGGTACTGTAGCGGAGGCGAAAGCCAGGGTCCCAGAGTGTATCGAGGTCTTCCTCAGATACGCGGGGGCGCTCGAGCGGCACGAAATCCCTGCCTCCGAACTGACCTTTTCGACGAACCTCTCGAAGGCGCCAGAAGAGTACGCCACCGCGACAGTGCAGCACGCCGCAGTAAAGCAACTGGTGGACGAAGGGGCCGATTTGCACGCTGGTGAAAGGATACACTATGTTATCATGGACTACCTGGGTAGAGGCTCGAAACGGGTGACGCCGCTCGACATGATTGAGAACCAAAGCCGTTACGACTCGGACCGCTACGTCAGGCTACTGGCTGAGACATGCTCCTCTGTTCTCGAGCCCTTCGACCCAGGATGCGCCGCGGAGGGCCTGATGGCGCGCTACGAAGCGCGGAGGAGCAGGGCTCTCACCAGCTGACCGCTCTGAGGGGCCTTATCCTGATGATGGGACACTCCCCTTCACTCCAAGGGTCTGTCCTATAGCGCTCGAACCGGCCGAAGAGAATCTACAGCAGGCGAAGATACTCCTTTCCTCTCTCAAGAATATCACACTCTCCTTCTATCATGACTGCACTGTTCGGACGATAATCGTCCACGACGAGCGCCACCCTTTTGTTCTCCTTCAGGTTCCTCAGCTTCTTAGTTCCGTAGTCGGTGACCATCACCACATCCTCTCCGTCGAGAGCGTAAATCAGGGGGACGACACGAGGAACAGCGTCCTTTGAAGCGGTGGCCAGCCTGCACGCTTCGTGGGTGCTTAGGAAGTTCAACTGCTCAGGAGTCAGCGCCCCCACGATACCAAGTCGCGGATAGAGCTACAATAACATTTACCAACGGTCGCCCCTGACTATGTTTCGTTAATGACAATCGACGCGACAGTCTGCCACATAATCAAGGGCCACAGACTGCTGCTGAAGAAGGCCACCAGAGGGATAAGTGCCGGCAAATGGAACGGACCTGGAGGGAAGATAGAGCCTGGAGAGACGGTCGCGCAGAGCGTGGTCAGGGAGGTAAAGGAAGAGACCTCGCTGTCGGTAGCCGACCCTCTATACCACGGAAAGCTAGAGTTCTACATGAACGGAGGCCGGAGCCTGGACTTTTTGGTGCACGTATTCTCAGCCAAACGGTTCTCTGGGAGGCCGCGCTCGAGTGAAGAAGGAATAGTAAAGTGGTTCGACATCCAGAAGATACCGTACTCCAAGATGTGGGATGACGACAGGTACTGGCTCCCGCTTCTACTGAACGGCATAAACTTCGACGCCCGTTTCACATACGACCGTAAGAACCATTACGTCGTCGATTATGACATCAGGTCTCGGGCAGGGCTTTAACCAGATACAGTTCCGTGGGCGCCCACGGCCGGACCGATGAATGCGAGTCACCCTGAAGATTTTGGACGCTGTAGGCATCAGCATCGAAGCCTATACAAAGAGGCTCGAGGGGCCTACAAACCCGCGCCCTATGCAATGCAGGGGGAAACCATATGGTCACACATAGTGCTTAAGACCAACCTAGACCCCGCGCCTTTGAATGTCGTTTTCTGCCGATTTCGCCTGGCAACGTGTGAAGACCCTGGCTCCTTTCCCAAGCCGCCTCGAGCCCTACTACCGCGACATATTGTCTCAGTACGAGGCCGCCCACATTCTAGCTTCCACGGCAAGGATGAAAGGATACGACCCTACCAGCATCGTCGAGAGCAAGACGGTATTCGATCTGGCTGACAGGGTAAACCAAATGCTCCGGCTGGACCAGTTCGAAGGACTGGTCGACAGGCTCAGGGAGCTCCTTCACAGCACCTCGAAAGAGCGTGCAGCACTGACGATTTCTCAGGAGATTGCTCTGGGCAAATTCGGAGCGCTCGAGAGGCACGAAGCCCTGAGCTACGGGGTCAGAGCAGGGCTCGCTGTCATGACAGACGGAGTCACCGTGGCTCCACTAGAAGGGATATCTGGCGTCACGATAAAACAGAACGACGACAACACCGATTATGTGTCTGTCTCTTACGCAGGGCCAATGCGCTCGGCGGGGGGGACAGAGGCGGCGTTCTCTCTGGTGATAGCGGACGTGACAGCCAAGAAGCTGGGTCTGAGCAATTACAGGGCCCGCCAGGAGGAGATCGACCGCTTCGCGGAGGAGCTGAGGATCTACGAGCGCGACGTGACCAACTTCCAGTACAAGGTGACTGACGACGACATCCGCCGAGCGATATCGAATCTCCCAGTCGAGATCGATGGAATTGAGACAGATCCCATCGAAGTGGTAGTCCACAGGAACCTCAAGCGGGTGGCCACAGACAGACTCAGGGGGGGCGCCCTTAGAGTCCTCAACGACGGTGTGATAGGCAGGGCCCACAAACTATCGAAGAAACTCGCCAGCTTGAACATATCCGGGTGGGACTTCCTCGCTCAGCTGAAAGGAGGGACCCAGCAGACGACGAACGAGACTGAAAAGGCCGGCGCCCACTTTGAAGAGGTCATTTCGGGGAGGGCAGTGCTTTCAATGCCGAGGAGCAAGGGAGGCTTCAGGCTCCGCTATGGACGGTCGATAAACACTGGCCTCTCAACCATCGGGATACACCCGGCGGTCGCAACACTCCTCGATTTCCCGGTAGTAGCCGGGACCCAGGTGAAGGTGGACATGCCGGGAAAGGCGGCCACCATCGCTTTCGTCGACTCCATCGAAGGGCCCACAATCTCAACGAAGGACGGCAGAGTCCTGAGGGTATCGACTGTGTCGCAGGCGGAAGAGGTGCGCGACGCCATGTCGAAGATAATCGACTTGGGAGACGTCTTGATAACCTATGGCGACTTTTTGGAAAGTAACAAAGCACTACAGCCATCGCCATATGTCTCCGAGTGGTGGGCACAGGACCTCGGGCGCTTGATGGCTGGGGTTCCAGGTGCCATGGAGGCGCTGGCCTCGGCAGGGGTAGGCGGCGACAGGGCACGAGAGCTGGCCTCCTCTCCGACCACCGCCCCGACAGCTGCAGAGGCTATAGCAATCTCACATGCAATCGGCATCCCACTGCACCCATCGCATACCCCACGCTTCGACAGGGTGGGGTCTGCCGACCTAGTCGAGCTACGGCAGAGCGCGCGACTCGAAGGGAGGGAAGTGGTCATCGGTGCCGCCGTCCCACGCGTCCGCTGGATACTGAATACCTGCCTCATTGAACACCGGACCGAGGGTGATGTGGCAATCGTCGGCGGCGAGTCCGCAGTCATCCTCCGCGCTCTTCTGCGTCTCGATGAGCCGGGGTCCGTAGTCTCTCCCGACGCGCCTGACTACATCAGGAGTCTCTCGGGGATTCAACTGGGACGGCAGAGCACCACCACCATTGGCGTCAGGGTAGGGAGGCCAGAGAAGGCAATGGTGAGGAGGATGAAACCTCCTGTCCACGTGTTGTTCCCCGTAGGCTACGGAGGTGGAGCGATGAGGGACGTCTTCTCAGCCGCCAGGGCGGGGAGAGCTGAGATAGAGGTCATCAACCTATACTGCAATAGGTGCAACCAGAGGCGGCTCACTCCAAAATGCGAGGTCTGCGGCGAGGATACGGCGCCATTCATGGCTTGCCCCCGGTGCGGCGCTACAACCCACGACACTGTATGCCCCAACTGCAAAGCGAAGACCCTTCCATACTCCAAGATGGACTTCGACTTCAAGTCGCGGTTGGAGGCGATAAGAGCGAAGATCCCGCACTCTTCATCCAAACCAGTGAAGGGCGTGAGGGGCCTGACGAGCGTCTCCAAGGTCCCTGAAGCCATAGAAAAGGGGATCATCAGGAGTAGGCATAACACCTTCGTCTACAAGGATGGTACGCTGAGGATCGACGCCACCAACGAGCCTCTGACTCACTTCAGGCCGCGTGATGTAAAAGGCGATCTCCAAACCTTGGTTCGCCTCGGCTACACTCACGACCACAAGGGAGTTCCCCTCAAATCCGACGACCAAGTGCTGGAGCTCAAACCCCAGGACATCATAGTCCCCGCGGACATCAGCAGTGATTTGGTCAAGATGGCCCAATGCATCGACGACGAGCTTCAGAACCTCTACGGCCTAGAGCCGTTCTACAACGTAGCAGGGCCTGACGACCTGCTGGGCAAGCTGGTGATAGGGCTCGCGCCCCACACCTCAGTGGGGGTAGCTGGACGGATAGTGGGATTCTCAGCGACAGAGGTCTGCCTTGCAAATCCCTATTGGCACTCGGCGAAGAGGCGGGACTGCGACGGCGACGGAGACTCCATACTCATGCTGGTCGACGCACTGCTGAACTTCTCACTACAGTACGTCCCGGCGCAGATAGGCGGCTACATGGACACCCCGCTCCTGATACAACCAGTGATCCTGCCGGCGGAGGTCGACGAGCAGGCGCACAACTTCGACGTGGCGGAGACCTACCCGCTTGAATTCTATGAGAAGACCCTTACCACCCCGCCTGCGGCATCCGTGGCCTCGTTGATTGAGCACATCGGATCCCGCCTGGAAAGCGAAACCCAGTTCTATGGCTATGGATTCACACATCCGACAAGCGCCATCACGATAAAGCGTTCCAGAGCATCATACTCGACATTGAGAACACTCAACGAGAAGATTGCGAAGCAGATTGAAGTGGCATCCCTGGTAGAAGCGGTGTCTACCCGTGACGTGGTCGAATCCATCATCAAAACACATCTTATCAGGGACATCATGGGAAACGCGAAAAAGTACGCAACCCAGGCGTTCAAATGCAAGGGCTGCGGCCTAACGCTCCGGCGACCTCCGCTCTCGTCCAAATGCCCCAGTTGCGGCGGCGAAATCAGGGGGACCTTGACCAGAGCTTCTGTGGAGAAGTATCTTCAGATTGCCCAGCGCCTCGCCCGAGAGTACGACGTCGATTCGTACCTGAGGAACAGGCTTGATATGCTTCAGAGAGAGTTGGACCAGCTCTTCCAGGGACCGAGGAAGGCCGACCAGCTGGAGCTGACAGATTTCTTGAAGCCTGCACTAATCGAATGAATAGGCGGGCGTGTCTCTGAACGAATACTTCACCTTCTGGAAGCCTTTCCTGAGCTCTTTGATTTTGGCCACAACTTCAAGATTCTTCGCACCGCCGAGACCCAGGTGCACTAGCTCGGCCACCTCGTTCATCTCAGATTTGCCCATCCCTAGGCGTGTCAGCTCTGACACGCCTAGCCTTATCCCGCCTGGATTCGTGTAGTGCCTTCCTGCCTGAAGGTCTCCTGGTATAGGCTCCCTGTTGCAGATGATGTTCTGGTCTTCCAGCAGCTTCTCAGCCACCCCACCATCGGCATATCTGGTCACGTCAAGAACGACCTGGTGGGACATGGTGTAGCCGTTCTTCTCTCCAAGGACGCGTTCGCCCAACTCGGCGAGTCTCCCAGCGAGTGTCTGAGCGTTGACTACTACATCCTTCGCATAACTGCGTCCGAATTGGAGGAACTCGGCGAAGACCATCGCCTTGGCAGCTACGTTATGGAGATGATGGTTGCTCGCAGTACCAGGGAAGACAGCCTTCTTGAGAGGCTCTGCGAACTCAGCCGAAGACGCAATCGCGCCTCCCTGCGGCCCGAAGAGCACCTTGTGGGTGCTCATGGTCATGATCTGGGCGCCCTCTCTGAGCGGATCCTGGAACTGTCCGCCTGCAATCAGCCCGGCGACATGGGCCGCATCATAGCACACGACCCCCCCTTTGTCATGTATGGCTTGTGTCAGCTCCTTGACAGGGTGGGGGAAGAGGAACAGGCTGCAGCCGAACATCGCCAGCTTGAGAGAAGGTAGAGCATCAATCCTCTTCTTCGTCTCATCGATATCGATGTTCATCGAATCTTTGTCGAACGCGAAGTATGACACATCGAGGGAGTGCACTAGCCCCGCCGTCCCTCCGAAATCCTTCTTCCCATGGGAGATGTGCCCCCCATTGGGGATTGAGAGTGCCATCATCATGTCCCCTGGTCCACTGACGGCCGAGTAGACCGCTAGGTTTGCATTGACTCCCGAGACAGGTCTGACGTCGAAATGGTCAGCCCTGAACAGCTTCTTCCCCAGCGCGATTGCCTGCAGTTCTATCTGGTCTATGTATCTGCATCCAGCATAGACCCTCTCACCAGGCCACCCCTCAGCGTACCTATGGCCAAGGTCTGACGAAAGGACCCTCCGAACCGGCTCGGACGCGAGGTTCTCGCTGGCTATCATCGGAAGGCTCTCTGAGAACCACTTCTCATGTGAGCGGATCCCGCTGATTACAGCCTCGAATTCCGATTCGTAGGAGGGCATGTAGCCCGGCGTCCTCCCACGTTAATTATACATTTGGCGAAAGGGTGGTCGACGCAAGGCCCGCCGGTTTATAGCGAGATGCCGCAAGGGTGAGCAAGCGATGTCCTCGACCGGGAGCCCGGTGGCGTGCATCGAGCTCGCCCACGTGAGCAAGTCATATGGCCGGGTGCCGGCGCTCAACGACCTGAGCTTTGAAATCCCGGTGGGCGGGAGGTGCGCCCTGTTGGGCCCAAACGGGGCTGGCAAATCCACGACCCTCAAGCTCCTCGTAGGCTCTCTCCGCCCCGACACTGGACACGTCAAAATCCTCGGCTCCTCTCCCGACAGCAGGGCCTCCAAGTCTGTGGTGGGTTACCTCCCCGAAGACGCCCTTCCATACAGGATGCTCTCGGTGAGAGAGAACCTCGAATACATCGGCGCGCTCCGGGGCGTCCCAGACGTGAAGGGGCGGGCTGACTTCCTCATGGACGAGCTGGACCTGAGGCAGTACGAAAGGGCGAACGTCGGGAGGCTTTCGAGGGGGAACACCCAGAAGCTCGCAATAGCCCTCGCCCTGATCCATTATCCGAAGGTGCTGCTCTTAGACGAGCCCCTGAACTACCTCGACATACCGACCCAGGAGAAGGTGATCACCCTCCTGGACGGGCTAGAGGGGACCCACCTTGTCTCAACACACATCATGTCCATAGCCAACAGGCTCACCGACAGCGTGGTCATGATATCTAACGGGATGTTCCTCTGGGAAGGGACCATCGAGGAGCTCAAGAAGAGGGGTTCTCCGGACGAACCGATAGAGAAGGTGGTGGCGAGGATGATGACCGGTGCTTCTTAGCCTGCTGAAGTTCGTCGTAAGGACCCGCTTCTCCAGGCCCTTCCTGATCTTCTTGGCAATCCTGCTCGTCTACTACATCGGGATCTCGCAGACCATCTCTCCTCGGTCCGAGGGCTTGATACTCGGATACTATGGGACAGCGATTGTCGCCCTCTTCCTTGCCATGTCGCTGGCAGCGGGTGGTGTGATGATCCTGAAGTCAGACAGAGACTACCTGTTCACGCTCCCGCTCAGCACCAGGGACCTCTCAGTGTCAATCTTCCTTTCGCAGTTCATGGCCTTCGGGATAACCATCCTGCTCATGTTCGGCTATCTGTACCAGTCGCTCGACTCACCACTCTTCTTGGTCGATCTGGTCGCCCTGGCCCTGACCTTCACCTCGCTCGGCGTGGTCGCCCCTGCGATCGCCACCAAGGTCCGGATCCCGCTCTCCGCCGGGCTGGCCCTGTGGACGCTGCTGGCCTTTGTAGGCTTCCCGTTCTCCCCAGGCTCGGCGTTCTACGGGAACCTCTATGACGGTACCGCAACCTTGGTGGCCCTAGCCGCCGTAACCACCGCGGCAGCCTTCAGGGGGCTCTCGCGAATCGAGCTCGACATGATGAAGAGCCTTGTAAGATCGACGTCGACGGAGGTCAAGTCCCCAATCAGCTACGCAGGGAAGACCCCCATCGGGGCGATCTACTCAATGAACCTCTCTTCGATCTCGTTGGCAGGGAGGATGAACATGGCGGGCGCGTCCCGATATGTCTCAAGGCGGGTGAAGACCAAATGGGTCATCGCCGCGGCATCGATCCTCGCTATCGCGTACTACGCGTTCGTAATCCGACTCGGCCCTCCGCAACCGTTCACGACTGGCTCCGACTCTCTTCCTACTTCGGTCTTGGTGCCGGTGGTCCTGTCCTTCTTCGCGTTCTTCCTTTCTCAGTCAGCGATAACGAACGAGAGGGTCTGGCTGTCGCTCACTTCTCTTCCTCCTGCCACATATTTCAGGCACCTGGTCATTTCGAGAGTTGCGTCGCTGTTCCTGATGCTCGCTCCATTCATCATCGTCGACGCCGTTCTTTATGCGTCCGGTTATGGCGAGACTTTGGGGGCCCTGGCGGTCACGGCGTCAGTTATCCCGGGCTCCTTCGTCCTTGAGATACTCTGGGCCGCCTACATCGCACCCATTCAGGTCAAGGGAGACGACCTCACAATGCCCGCTCAATTCAGCCTGAGGCAAATGTCTACCGCCATTCCAATGGTGGCCGTGTTGGTCCTGGTCTCCGTCGCCGTTCTCTTCCCATTCATTGCACTCATCGGAGGGATAGTACTCATTGCAGCGGCAGCAGCCCTCACCACGAGCGCAGGTTTCTGGAGCCGGGTTGTCACAAGGCTTACGGAGAACGGGTTCGTATGAAACTTGGGCGTTACGCTTAAGAACTGTATGGCTGGCCGCAACTCTCGATGAGCAAGAAGGACAACGCACCGATGCCCGCGTCAAGCGCAGGCCTACTCACCTTCTTCAACGAGGAGACTCAAGGCGTGAAGATTAGGCCCGAGATCGTCATCATCGGATCGATTGCCTTGATAGCTGTGTCGATTGTCATCAACATCTTCGCCTGAGCCGAGGCAGAGGGATCAGTCCTCCACAGAGGCCCTAGCGAGCAGATACAGGCACCTGTTCATCCTCCCATCATCTCCCAGGCTCATGCTGTACGGAGGGGTCACGACGCTGGTCCTCGCACTGGTGCCGGGGTGGAAGACGGAAGCAGTGGCGTCGGTCTTAGCAATATTGGTGTTCGTCCTGTCTGGGTATGTGATTTCGGGCGCCCTTAACCTCACTGAGAAGGACACAATCGCCAATTTCAGGAGGGTCCTCGCGCTCCTGCTCGTTGGTAGCCTTCTATGGCTCCTCCTGGTCGCGATTGGGGGAGCCTATGCCTGGGCGGCACAGTCCCCACGTTCTCTTACCAATGCCTACCTGTACGGCGCCTTCGTCTGCGCCGGCATGGAATATCTGATAATCAATGGCGCGTTCACGAAGAACGCGGCCCTGTCGCTTGGGCTGGCTGCAGTACAACCCGCAATCACCTTGCTGATTGTCATGTCCACGAAGCTCGAGGCCCATCTGGACGGCTTCGCACTGGTCTCAGGAGCTCTTTCGCTCGTTGTCATTATCGCCTTCCCCGCACTCCTACGACGGAAGAAGACAAGCCGTGGTTACGACGCGCTAAGCCTGTTCAGGGCGTTCATGAAGGCCTGGACAGCGAGTCATCCCGACGACCTCGAAACGATGATTGCCGGCCATTCCGAGGAGATTGAAGTCATCACAAAAGTCCTCCGCTTCAGGACAGGCACAGGCGACATATACGTGGTGCTCCCTGGGGTCCATCCCGGTCCTTTCTACCCAATTGGGAGCTATGATCTCCCCGGAGTGATCTCAAGAGAGTTCAGGGATCTAGGGCGGGTCATGACACTCCACAGGCCCGGGGGGCATGAACGGAACCTCGCTACCAGGGCTGACACCCTGGAGTACGCCAAGGGCGTAAAGGAACTCGCGAGGACCATCAAGCCTGGGAGAGACGCCCTCATTCGGGGACCTTTACACGCGTGCGTGGGCAAAGCCACTGTCAGCGCAACGGCTTTCTCCAAGGACGCACTCCTCACCGTGTCTTTTGCCCCCTACGGGTCAGACGACCTCGACACGGAGTTAGAGGAGGTCATGACCGGGCTCGCATCTGAGGTCGGGCTTGACGTGTCGGTGGTGGATGCCCACAATTCGATAGCCTACGGCCTGGAGTCCCCAGAAGTCAGCGACCCGGGCTGGAGTCAGCTCCTCAAGGCTACGGGAAACGAGGACGCCAAGGATTTCGACATAGCCTACGCTCACTCTGCCGAAGTCGGGTTCGTAGGCAAGGGCGACCTGACGGAGAACGGCATCGGTCTACTGATGGTCCGGTCCGGATCCACGAAGTCTGTCCTTGTGCTCGCTGACGCGAACAACTCTGCATCAGGCCTACGCGGCGAAGTACAGAGTGCCCTCAACACAGCGGGCTACGACCTTGTCGAATTCTGCACCTCGGACAGCCACAACCTTGCAGCTCGAGGGCTGACGGTGCAGCGAGGCTACGAGGCGCTGGGGGAAGCGACCCCCATTGACGCCATAGCCGAGCTCGCCGTCAAACTAGCGAAACTGGCAGACTCAAGGCTGGCCCCGTCGGAGTACGGCTCAGCGACAGAAGGGCGAAAGTTCAGAGTGTTCGGTGTGAAGGCCCTAGAGGAGTTCGCAGCCATTACTCAGACTAGCTCAGCGTTCGCAAAGAGGTACCTCCAGCTGGCCCTGGTCGTTTCTGGGCTGCTGCTGATAACATCTCTCGTCCTTTAGGAAATGGATTTAGACGCGCGATAACACCGGAGACCGTGAGCCGTCCGGGTGCAGTCTTCATCGCCATCGAAGGCGTTGACGCAGTGGGGAAGAGAACCCAGGCCTCTCTACTGAAAGCATGGCTAGAGAATAGGGGACTTTCAGTCCGTACCCTCTCATTCCCAGCATACGAGACCGCCATCGGGAAGCAGATACGAGACTTCCTCGATGGGAAGATATCATATCCGCCTCAGGTGCGGGCCATGCTGTACGCCGCCAACAGGTGGGAGAAGAAGGCAGAGTTAGAGGCGACGCTCTCAAAGGCCAACGTGACGATAGTCGACAGATACACAGGGTCCAATTTGGCCTACGGCATGTCGAGCGGCCTGGCCCTGGAGTGGCTGAGGGTTCTTGACGCCGGACTCCCTGAGCCCGACGTCACACTAGTCTTAGACGCTCCGCTCGCCAAGACAATGCCCAGGCGCAGTGGCATGAAAGACTCCTATGAAGGTGACGCGCACCTTCAGGAAATGGCCCGGCGAGCCTATCTAGAGCTGGCTAAGAGATTCGGCTGGACTGTCGTGGACGCAAGCATGGGGATAGAAGAGGTCAGAGGTTCAATCCGTTCAGCGGTGTCCAAGGCGATGGATATCAGAGGCCGAACCGTTTAAGTTGGCAGAGGCGCGTCTAGTATAGGGTTGACTACTGACGCTGTGGCCAAGATAAGAGACCCGGTCCATGGCTACATCAGAATGACAGAGGTAGAACGGGAGCTCATCGATTCCCCTTTCCTCCAGAGGCTCCGAAGGGTTCACCAACTCGCTGGTTCATACATGGTTTATCCTGGCGCCACCCATACCAGGTTCGAACACGTAGTAGGAACCATGCACGTGGCGGGGCAGGTTGCCGAGTCCCTGACGCGCTCCTACGATGTGAGCAAGGACATGACGCAGGAGGTCAGGGTTGCGGCTCTCTTGCACGATGTCGGGCACGGCCCGTTTTCGCACATGTACGAAGAGGTGCTCGATGGGAAGGCGCAGCGCTCTCATGAAGAAATCTCAAGACGCGTGATCTTGGAGACAACAGTGAGCGATATCTTGGAAAGGAACGGGTACTCCTCGAAGAAGATGTCGGACCTCGCCGTAGGGAGAGCGAGGTCCAAAGAGCCATTCATGAACGAGATTGTAGCCGGCGGCCTGAGCGCTGACATGATGGACTACCTACCACGTGACTCATACTTTACTGGAGTCGAGTACGGCAAGGTAGACATCCAACGCGTAATCGATTCGATGCGCGTGGTCGAGGGACACTTAGTCATAGACGACACCGCGCTCTACGCATTCGAGGCCCTACTGCTCGCCCGTTATGAGATGTTCAAAGCTGTCTACTTCCATAAGACAGTAAGGGCAGCGGAGCTGATGCTTGTGCGTTCGATGCAACTCGCTGACAGCGTGCTGGGCCTGACAAATCTTTCTGACATGGAGAATTATCTGGAGCTGACAGACGAAGTGGTTCTGCACAGACTGGTCACCTTGGAGCCTTCGAACCAGGAACTTCGAGAGGCAAGGCGCCTCGCCTTGGGCTTCAGGGACAGGCGCCTGGTGAAGTGCGCCTTCGAACGGGTGATGCAGCGGATGGAAGGGAAGATAGGGAAGATCTTTGTCGACCAAGCAGCCCGAAGTGAGACAGTCTCGCTGATGGCTAAGGACACACATGTGAGCCCCGAGGCGTTATATTTGGACGTCCCGACCACGCCATCAGTTCCTAACACCTATTCCAAGGAGGTGTTCAGGACGATAGGCCTCCTGAGTATGGAGGAGAACAAACAGGTTCTGAAGTCGGTCCCGCTGACAAAACTACCACTGGTTGGATCAATAGCAGGATTCATGGATGTCCTCCGGGTCTACACAACTTCCAAGAACAGGAAAGGCGTGGCGAAGGTGGCGAACAAGATTTTCAACGACAAGAGGTTCCTGGCCAGGATGACTTAGGCCCTGGGGCGCTAAATATCGAGGCATCCTGTCACCCTGTGAGCATAGAAGACAGATTCGTCTATACTACGTTCCGGCCGGGACAGAAGGAGCTCGCCCTTCGAGTCTACGATGCGTGCCTCGGCGGAGAAATCTTGGTCGCTGAAGCCATGAGCGGCTTCGGCAAGACAGCGGCGGTCCTCGCAGGCGCCCTGTCAATGGCAGAAGAAACAGGATGCAAGGTGATATACGCCTGCAGGACCAAGAGGCAGATCAACAGAGTAGTCGAAGAGATTTCAAGACTGCAACCCAAACACCACTTCAAAGCGGCTTCCCTGTTCTCGAAGTTTGATTATTGCCTCCTCAGGAAAGGCAGACGGGTACCGAGAGAGTCATTCGGCTGGTACTGTACCTTCAACATCAGCAACAATCTCTGCTCGTACTTTCTCAACGTCCCACTGGCAAGAGGCTTCGACGACCTTGTGAAGGAGTCCCTGGCTCGTTCTCCAAGCCATCCGGAACTGATGACCCGCTCCGAAGCTACACACGTCTGTCCCTACGAGGTGGCGAGGCTGGCCGTTGCCCAGGCCACAATGGCCGTGGTGCCATACCACTATGCCCTCGACGCGAGAGCCACACCCGTCCTCTTCGACCGGAACTCGATCGAGAGAACGCAGACAGTCTTGGTGGTGGACGAGGCGCACAATCTCAGAGAGTTTTACCGGGGGATGAGCTCTGTTGTCGTCACTCTCGAACAGGTCAGAGGAGCAATAAAAGAGGCAGAAGCAATGCTCATGGAAGAAGCCGCTGCGGCTCTCGAATCCCTGCTGTCCACATTGGAGCGGTTATCCGAGGAGTGCAAGGGTTGGTTGCTTGACAGGGACTCCGTCCTGGACCGGTTCCGCAGCGCCCATGGGATTACATGGCTTCAGAACCTTGCATTCGAGCTCAACGCGAGCTCGGGGGTCGCCTGGGGGTCCGTTGTATACGAGAGACGGTTGCCATCTCTGATACTTCACATTGGCGAGTTCATCGCCAGGCTCTCTTCCTCTGATCCCACCATTCTGGTGAAGTGGGAGAGTTCGTTCGGGCTCGTGGATCCAGACCCTGTGAGGAGCTCCTACGAGTACTTCAAGAGGTTCAGGAGCACTGTCCTCCTCTCAGCCACAGTCAGCCCATCCAACGTCTTTGCCAGGTCTGTGGGCCTCCGACCAGAGTCTGTTGCGATGTACCAAGTCGCGGCCAGACCAGCAGTCACGGTCAAGACTGCCATCGACACCGGAACTTCAACGCGTTACAAGCAGCGGACCCCTCAAATGTACGAACGGATATCTGAAAGGGTCGCCGCGGTTGTAAGGTCTACTAGATCTGGTGTGGGGGTCTTCGCCCCCTCCTATTCTGTCCTCGGTCCGATTTACGAAAGAGTGTCCAACGACATCGGCGGCAGGAACATGGTGATTGAGGCCCCCGGACTCTCGAACGCCCAGGCCACGGAGGTCTTCGACTCGTTCAGATCGGCAGATGACTCAGTCCTCTTCGCGGTCCAGGGTGGACGTTTCTCTGAAGGAGAGGATTTCGAAGGAGGCGCCATGGGGTCGATAGTGGTCGTTGGCATGGCCCTCCCGCCCCCGTCTCCCATGATGTATGCCGAGTATGAATACCTGAAGAGGGCGGGGGAACAAAACTCACACCTAATGCTTTCCCGCCTCCCTGCTCTTAGGAAAGCGTTCCAAGCGGCAGGGAGACACATCAGAAACCCGGGGAAACGAGGGATGGTGTTCTTCTTGGATGAGAGGTTCGGCACGCCAACTACTGTGGAATCGATGCCCTCTTGGCTCAGGAGGGACCTCGTCAAAGGTGACCTCTCCCCGGACGTAATCGAGTCACTCAGCCGCGGATTCTGGTCGGGGTCGAGCTAACCACTTCTCCCTTCCTGAACGCAATCTTGGCCGCTGCTGCCTGATCCCGCTGGGCTCCTCTGATCTTTGAGCTACCCGTCGATGTCCCTGACTCGTCCACCACCTCTATTGTCGCTCTTGGGACTTCTTTCTTCAACAACTCGACCAGCTTCATGGCCATGGACCTGTTCCCGTTCCCAATCCTGACCAAGAGTCGGCTCTCGGGAATGCCTCTGCCGAAGGCGCCAATCCGCATGCAGACAGAAGCCGCCGACTCTAACGTGCTGAGGGCAAGCCTCCTTTGGCCGTAGAAGACGGCCAGGCCGTTCCTCTTCCCAGGATCGACGCCGGCGAGGATGGTGTCCCTTGAGGTATCCAGGTGGGAAAGGACTTGACCCTTGAAGACTCCCGGGTTGTCGTCCACCGCTTCTAACGTCAGGACCTTTTGCCCGAACTGCTTCGCTTCGAGCGCGGTGGTCAGAATCACCTCACATCCATTTAGGTTGGATTCAGGTACGAGGCTCGAGAATGGGAGTCCTGCTCTCCTCAACCTCGTCACGAGGGCGTAGTAGGCACGCGCGTCGGAGGTCATCACGCATATTCGACTCAACTTGGGCAGCGAAACTCAATGAGCGCTGGTTCCATATTGAGCTTTGGTTCGTCGTACCACGCGTCGGACCGGCCCCGAGCGGCGACTCGTTTGCTGCGCGCTCGACAGGTCCTCTGATGCCGCTTCGTCACAGGAACAGCTGCTTCCTATACTGGCCTAGCTTATCCATTTCGAGACACCTGCCTCAGAGGAAAGGAGAACTCTGGTCGGATACCAAAGGAGAGGCTGGTTGCACCTATAACTAAGCCCACGCCGGACTATGGCAAGATCGTCGCTACCTCCAGCCTGCCTGAAAAACGAGTTGAGCACCGGACCATTCCCATAACCTGACATCCTCAGTCTCTCGACGTCAACCATTCGACGCTCTTTTTTCCTCTGACGAGTGAATGGGTTTCTAACACTGGAGCACAGACGGTAATCGACAGGACAAGCCATGTGTCTCCCCTATGTCTAGGGCTTCGCTGGGAGCTCTAGATGGCGAGGCAGTCGTTTCGACGTGTTTATGTCAGCTGTTAGATACCAGAGCGCATGAACTCCCACCAGCCGGCAGACCCATGGTGAGGGAGTCCAGGCGGGCAGTCATCTGCGACTTCGACGGAACGATTACCGATGTGGACACAGGGCAACTAGTCTTGACAACGTTCTCGGGTAATGATTGGATACGCTATCACGAGCAATACGTACGCGGCGAGCTCTCCTTTGAAGAGTGCCTCCGTCGTCAGTACTCCCACGTGGCACGCGCCACGAAGGCTTCAATCCTGAGTCTAGTAGAAGAGCGCGTGCACGTCAGGCGGGGCTTTGAAGAACTACTGGCAGCTGCCGCACTCGCGGATGCCCCAGTGGTTGTCGCCAGCTACGGCCTCGACTTCTGCATCGAACGTGTGATGGGTAACGTGCGGAATGGAGGAGCGGTTCAGGTCTACTCACCGAAGGCAAAGTTGGAAGAAGGCGGCATCACCCTCGATTTCCCCTCACCGCATACAAAGGATGTAGTCAACTTGAAGGATGATGCAGTGTGCTGGTACAAGCAGAAAGGCTTCGAGGTGCTCTTCGTTGGGGACGGTGCCTCCGACCTACCAGCGGTCGAGAAGGCTGATGCGAGTTTCGCCATCGAAGGCTCGGAACTTGCGACGATGTGCGAAAGAGAAGGAATCAAGTGCGTCACCATAGCAGACTTCTGGCCCGTGGTGAATGTCCTAACACGAGTGACATCGCGACGGGGCAGGTAATGCAAGACTGACGTGTGGGGTTCTATTCCTCTCATGGGGGTTGGCTCGACTGGGTGTTCCCTCGGAGGCGTTGAGAGCCACTTTCAGGAAGGCGAGCCGCTTGTTCTGCTCGTCGAGGTGGGTTCCGACCCTCTGTGCGGGGGTCTGCTACGCAAACGCGAGTAATGGGGCCGGGGAGAAGGAAAGGGACACAGGCGAGCTACAAGGCGCGGCGGTATGTCGACGGGGCCAATGAGGACGAAACCCAATCTGAAAAGAGACGAGACGCTCAAGAAACTTGACATGCACGCGCCTCCCAACTGGGAAGAGACCATCTCCAGAGGTGAGCTCGCCCGACTGCTGGGGGCGGGAGACCAGGCGGGAATACACGTGGTCATCGGAGACATAAGAGGATCGACCCATCTGATGAGAGAAGCGACATCGTCGAGGGAATATGCTATGATCACTATGTCATTCACAGAGCGGATGAAGAAAATCAAGGGAAAACTCTGGCTGGTTTGACAAGTTCACCGGGGACGGCTTCATAGTCTACTGGCTCTATGGGTCGAAGCCCTCAAAGTTCCTCGACGAGGCGATGGGTTTCTGCAGGCACGCTCACGAGACCTTCGAAGGAGAAATCTTCCCGGAGCACAGAAAGAACGCGAGGAATCTGCCTGCCCACGGTGGCTGGCCCTGGGGGTCGACTCGGGTCGGTGTGCGCTGGAAGAGATCGCAGGGGACTTCACCATTATCGGTCACGCAGTGGTAGGGGCAAAGAGAATGGCCGAGGCAGCCTCGAAGGGAGAGACTCTCTGCAACATCAGGATGGGTTGCGTACTGGGTGCCGACCGTGTCCTGGATGCCACCATAGATTTCCAAGAAACCATCGCCAAAACCAAAGAGTACCCGGGGCATGGGCAGGAAGCCTATCGGATCTTGTTCGGATAGTCCACTCAGTTGTAGTGCCACCAGACGCGACCGCGTCTAGCTCTTTGCTATGCGTTCCTTCTCTCTGAGTTCTGTCCACTCGTGCCCACAGTGAGTGCACTTGAATCGGTACTCATAGGTGAGGTCGTCGGCCGCGACATCTTCACCACGGGAGCCTGGCACTCTGACGCTGAACGGGTTCAGCATCTCTAAGTCGTCTTCTGCTCGTCCTCTCAGGTCGTCCTTGAAATCCTCGACTTTCTCGTCCTCGATAAGCTTCTTGCTCTCCGTTACGACGCTGAACAGGTGGTGACAACCAGGACACTCGACTTTCATAATCAGCTTCATACAATTCCTTTCAGGGCTCCAATTTAACCATTCTCAGGCGTGGAGTTGACCTCGTCGATGCGCGCCAGCTTAGACCCCTTGCACCAGCGCTTTCAAGGATACCTCCGCCTCTTCGGCAACCTTCTGAAGCGCTACCGCCTTCCGCAACTCCTCAGGCAGCTGCTTGGTGGGCAGGTATAGACTGATGTAAGTCTCCTGCCCTTCGTCATAGACCACAATCTTACAGGGGAGCACTAGACCCGCCTCCTTCGATGCTGTCAGGCCTTCGGCAGCGAGCTTGGGGTTGCACACATCGAGTATGTTGTATTTCTCCACGTCTACGCCGGTTCTCTCCTTGAGCGTCGCCTTTAGGTCGATGTCAGTGAGGACTCCCCACCCGTTAGCCTTGAGCGTTTCCTTCAGCCTCAGCACCGCCTCTTCATGACCGAACTCTACTCGCCTGACGAAAGCAATCGACGTCATGCTCAAAAAACACATCTCCAGCTATTTAGGTTGCACGTCCCCCATGCCATGGCAGGGGTGTGTTCTCATCAGTCGTATCAGGTTCCCAGGGTCCCCGCACCACCTTGGAGGACAGGTTGGCCCTCACTGGGCCATCTTTGGAGCAGTGTTGCATCAATGCCTTCACTCGTCCGTCGAACAGGGCGGCTTTCTGAATCGGGGGAAGACCACATCCAGGCAAGCCCAGTGCAGACTCTGCCCCAACGAGGAGCGAATAGGGCGGGCTCAGGTCGACCTGGAGCTTAGCCTATTATTCTGGGCTCTCTGGCCAGCAGCCATGAAACACGTCATTGACTGGCTCCTCGAGCCTTCGCAGCCTGCAGTCCGGTACCTTGCACTGAGGGACCTCGTTGAAGGGACGGGAAGGCGCGAGCTTGAAAACGCAAGGCGTGACATCGCAACAAGGGGCTGGGCCAAGGACGTTCTCACGAAGCAGAAGCCAGGCGGTAACTGGTTGGACAAAGAAGAAGACCTCTACAGACCGAAGTATGTCTCCACAAACTGGATGCTACTGCTACTCTCTGACTTAGGGGTTACAAAGGACAACCCGCGAATAGCCAAGGCATGTTCGCTCTGGATGGACACCTATGCGGGGCCTGATGGCGGCTTCGACACGCCTGGTGCCAAGAACAGCGAACACTGCCTCGTGGGGAACACAGCCAGGGCGCTAATCAAGTTCGGATACACCGACGAGCTAAGAGTGAAGAGTGCCTTGGACCTCCTCGTAAAAACACAGAAGGCCGATGGTGGCTGGCACTGTTTTCCCTCATCCACGGGAACGATCGACGCGTGGGAAGGCATGAGCGCTTTTGCCGTGTACCCACGACAAGAGTGGACCCGAGGGATGAAGGCCGCCGTCGAGAAAGGGGCGGAGTTCTTCCTTGAACGCAGGCTTTACAGGCAGGGAAGCCGCTATGACCCTTGGATTCGTTTGCATTTCCCATATCACTATTACTATGATATCCTCGTCGGCCTCGACTTCATGACCGCCCTCGGGTACGGCGACGAAAGCCGCCTGAAGCCTGCACTCTCCCACCTGAGAAAGAAGCGCAGGGGGGACGGGACGTGGGGACTGGACGCCGTTCATCCAGACTTCTACGATGAGAGGTGGCCCCGCTGGCGGTCCAAATACGAGAAGTACTACACCTCGTTTTCTCTGGAGCGTGCAGGCCGGCCGAGCAAAATGATAACCCTCAGAGCCCTGACTGTGCTGAAGAGAGTAGGAGAGTTCAGCACACGGCGCTGATCTACGGGACGGCCCGACACATCCAGATGTTGGACGCCCTAGAGGCGGGCGTTCGACGCTGACTCCAAAGGCTTCACAGGCCAGGGCGCAGTTTTACGAAACAGAGAGCCTCTGTTCTCCTTGGTTCCACTCCCACTACCACATCTCTGTTCAATCCGTCGACCTTCTACCAGACCGGAGCCTCATTCAAGAAAAGCCACTGGATGGACCATACAAGAAGCCCTTCCGAACCTGCTTAAGCGCGGCACTGTGCTTCGGCGGTGCGAGCTTGCCGAGGAAGATAGCCGCGAACATGTACACGACCCTAGACGACCACGGTGTGCTCCAGAAATGCCCCCGTTGAGACGTGGACACTGAAGAGCCTGACACCGCTTTCACCGAAACGTGGATCAATCGCTACGACTCTGTGGATATCGTCGTCTTCGAGGGACATTCTTTCGATGGTCATCTGCAGGTCCACTCGGAGGCGGCGAGAAAGCAGGACACTCCGAAGTACCTCTTCGATTACGAAAAATGGCTCACCACCACCAAGGGGTCGTACTGTCTCGCAGAAGGCAGTTGGTGGCGGAACTTCCAGGGTCATGTCCGGTGAACTGAGCGAGGTCGTTGCAAAGCTGAGGACGGAACCAGGGAACGATATCATCATGGACGGAGGATCCTCACTTGTCCGCGAGTTCATCCAATGTGGACTCACAGGCGACTAACGGATGGCCGTCTGACATGTGGTCCTAGGCCTTGGCGGCCACCATCAGGAATCAATGCCTAGTCAGCAGGCGCTGAAGCACCCTTTCTGTCATGTCCCTCCCTTATGGAGCGCTTGTTCTGCACTGCGACAGTGTGAAGCGAAACTATCCTACCTGCCTGGGCCACGATCTTCCACGTCAAAGGGTGACGGGGTTTGAAGTTTATACCATCTCCCAGTTGACGAAGCCTGCTCGTTGAAGTTCTGTCCTTCGTGCGGTTCCAGAGTCAGGTCTAGTATCGGTACATCAGCGGTGACCTGCGCCAGTTGCGGGCTCGCTCTGGGTCGCAACGCCCCGAAGCGAAAGCTGCTCGACAGCTTTCCATTCCTCACACCGCGGCCGTCGCAGGAAGAAGTCCTGGCCCACGTAGAGGCGACGCTCTCCCAGTCGAAAAAATACGTCATTCTTGAGGCTCCGGTCGGGTTTGGAAAATCCGCAATAGCAGCGGCCCTCTGCCGCCACTTGGGCTCCGCATATCTCCTTACATCAACCAAGCAGCTCCAGTCACAATACTCAGCCGATTTCGGCTTTCCCGTGGTCACAGGGAAGTCGAACTTCACTTGTCTGGTCCCTACTGCAAGGGGGAGTTATCCATCCTGCAGTAAGGGAAGATGCGAGGCAGACTGGACCCTCTCCGAATGCCCGCACTTCTTGACCCTCGAGGAGTATGACGAGCATGCAAGGGGTGCTTGCGGCAAGAATTCGAAATGCAGACGCCTTCAGGACGGAAAGCTCTGCCCCTACTACGAGCAGAAGTGGGATGCATTCAGGGCTCCGGTCATGGTGGCCAACTATCCGTTCTTCCTCTCAGAGCTGAGCTATACCGATGATGTTCAACATAGGAGACTCCTGGTATGTGATGAAGCCCACGATCTAGAGAGACAGATGGTCGGGTTCGCGTCCTACTCACTAAGGAGGTCAACGCTCGGGAGCTACTCTCCAGAAGGAGACTTGACTCCTGTCATCCCCGACATGGGCCTCCAAGATGTTGGCGCATGGGCCAGGCCCCTCGGCGACGCCAAGAGGACGTTGGAAAGCTTCATCGACGCGAACCAGAAGGACGGGGGGATGCAGGATAGGATTGCTTCCTGCAAGGACGCACTTGAGTCACTGAACGGGTTCGCTGAGGAGCTCGAGGCCCACCCATCCAACTGGGTTGTCAACAGCATGAGGAAGTCTTCAACGGCCAAGGGCGATTCTACGGTCGAGGAGGTCGTCTTCCAGCCACTGGACATCAGCGCATACACATCCAGATTCTTCGACTCAGCGGACACGGTGCTCCTCATGTCAGCAACGGTCTTCTCCAAGGAGGTCTTCTGCAGGGCCCTCGGCATCCCCGAAGACGAAGCGACCTTCGTGCGCGTGGAAGGCTCCGCTTTCCCCGTAGAAAACAGGCCTATCCGCGCACTCGACGCTGCCCAGTTGAGCAGAACTACCATGGAGGCATCCATGGGAGCAATAGCGGAGGCGGTGGACGAAGTGATGTCCCGCCACGCGGGGGAGAGGGGGATTATCCACACTACCTCCTATCAGCAAACGAGGTACATCATGGACCACGTCTCAGAGCACAACAGAGCGAGGCTCTCCAGCACTGAGAATGTATCTTCGAGGTCCGCGCTCCTGCGGGCCCATGGGGATAGGGACGAGTCGGTTCTAATCTCTCCAAGCCTGTACCAAGGGGTTGATCTGAAGGACGATCTATCCAGGTTCCAAATCCTCGTGAAAGTACCTTTCCCAGACCTCTCGGAGAGGAGGACGAGGGTGAAGCTGGAGAAGGACCCTGGGTGGTACGACTGGCAGACGGCCTTGAGACTTGTTCAAACCTATGGCAGGAGCGTGAGGAGCGAAGCGGACCACGCCGTCACTTACGTCCTCGACTCCAACTTCACCCATTTCATCAGGACACATAGAGAACTGTTTCCAGAGTATTTCCTGGATGCACTAACCCCCTTCAGCTGAGGTACCGGACCGGTCCGAACGACTTGAGCTAGGACACCTACTCCTCGATCCATGTCATAGTAGGATCCGCCTCATCTCTTAGGGACGAGTCGACGGGAGAACGCTTCGACTCCTGCTCTCCTTAGTCCACGCCTCGTCAACGAGGGTGGCCAACTCTCCCCTAGAGAGGGCATAGGTTGATCCCCGGTTTACTTCGACGAGCCTGGAAGCGAGTTTGCCCATGGCCCAGCGGAACTCAGCCATGTTCGACGTGACGACGTACCTGTTCCTAGGCTCCTCCGTCAGGAGCGCCTCCATAATCACTTCCGCGACCAGGGAAGGCTGAGCGCGTCCTTCGACGTCCGAAACTTCATCCTTCCAAGTCGCTGCCACCTCTTCTGCTTCTTTCTTCATAAGCGCAGGTTTCATGACTCTCGCACGCCTTTCGAGGACCTTCGCG
>JAJZIG010000064.1 GCA_021851265.1 archaeon
GTCTCACCCAAGCCCGAGATCCAGGACCTCCTCGAGGTCTCCTTCGACAAGGCGAGCGAAGCGCCCACGGAGAAGGACGCCCTGGTCTTCATCGGGAACAGGGTCGCCCACGGGATGCTCGAGGAGTTCAGGGTGAAGAGGGCCCTGTCTATGCTCGATTGGGGGCTGCTGCCGCACCTGGGCAAGACGGAGGACAAACGCTTCGACAAGTCGATGTTCATGGGCGAAGCCGCCTGCAAGCTGCTCGAGCTGAGGCTCGGGTGGATAGAGGCGGACGACAAGGACCACTACGGGAACAAGGTGATCAAGTTTGCGGGACAGATGCTGGCAGACCTCTTCAGGACCGCCTTCCGCAACCTGGTGAGGGACATGAAGTACCAGCTCGAAAGGACGGGCCAGAAGCGGGGAGGCAATGTAGTCGGCGCCGCCATCAGGACGGGCATAATCACTGACAAGCTCAACAACGCCATAGCGACCGGGAACTGGGGGAGGGGGAAGGTCGGGGTGACGCAGCTCCTCGACAGGACCAACTACCTCAGCACCCTGAGCCACCTGAGGCGTGTCCAGTCCCCGCTGAGCAGGAGCCAGCCGAACTTCGAGGCGAGGGACCTCCACGCGACCCACTTCGGCCGAATATGCCCGTCTGAGACCCCTGAAGGGGTGAACTGCGGCCTGGTGAAGAACCTAGCGCTCTCGGCCATCATCTCCGTGAGCGTCCCGTCGCAGGAAGTCGAAGAGAAGCTCTGGGAACTGGGCGCCAGGCAGATCCGAGACTCAGACCAGAAGCTGCAGGTGGATGGCTGCAGGATATTCATGGACGGGAGGTTCTTGGGATACGTCGACGACGGGGAGCGCCTCGCGAAGGCGTTCCGGAAGCTCAGGCGCGAGGGGCAGATCAACCCCGGCGCCAGCGTCTTGTATGTCTCCCCGGTGAACGAGAACGCCTACCCGCGGGTCTACATCAGCCTGAGCTCAGGGAGGGTCCTCAGACCGCTGGTCCTGGTGGAGAGCGGCCGCCCGCTGCTGAACCCCGAGCTCATCGACAAGGTCAGCACGGGGCAGCTGTCTTGGAGGGACCTGGTGGACCAGGGCGTCATCGAGCTAATCGACGCCAACGAGGAGGAGAACTGCCTCGTCTCCATGGGGGCCGACGACGTCCTGACAAAGAACAGCCACATGGAGCTCTTCCCCGCGGCCATGTTCGGGATCGCCGCTTCCATAATCCCATACCCGGAGCACAACCAGTCGCCAAGGAACACCTACGAGTCGGCCATGGCGAAGCAGAGCCTGGGCTTCAGCTCGCCTACCTATCCGATCTCGCCTCACGTGAGGCAGCACCTGCTCGTCAGCCCGCAGGCGCCCGTGGTGCGGACCAGGACCCTGGACCTGCTCAGGATAGACGAGCGTCCCCTGGGGACGAACTGCGTGGTCGCCGTTCTCTCGTTCGAGGGTTACAACATAGAGGACGCCATCATCATGAACAAGTCCAGCGTCGAGAGGGGCATGTCTCGTTCATTCTTCTACAGGCTCTACGAAGGCGAGGCCAAGCAGTACCTCGGTGGGATGCGCGACACCTTCGAGGTCCCGGCGGCCGACTCCAACATACGCGGCTACAGAGGGGAGAAGTTCTACCGGCTCCTTGAGGGGGACGGAGTGGTCGCCCACGAGTCGCAGGTGACCGGCGGGGACGTTGTGGTCGGTAGGACCAGCCCTCCAAGGTTCATGGAGGAGTACAAGGAGTTCGAGATTAAGGGGCCGTACAGGCGGGACACGTCGGTCGCCGTCAGGCCATCCGAGACCGGCGTGGTGGACTCCATCTTCATGACCGAGAATGTCGAGGGAGGAAAGATGTTCAAGGTGAGGGTCAGAGACATGAGGGTCCCCGAGATAGGAGACAAGTTCGCGTCAAGGCACGGCCAGAAGGGGGTCATCGGGCTGGTGGTCCCCCAGGAGGACATGCCCTACACCGCCGAGGGGATTGTCCCGGATGTGATAATCAACCCGCACGCGTTCCCGTCGAGGATGACCGTCGGTCAGTTCATCGAGTCCATCGCAGGCAAGGCCGCCGCATTCCGGGGCTCGCCCGTCGACGGCTCCGCCTTCGCAGGGGAGAGCATCGAGGAGATGGAGAAGGTCCTCAGGGCGAAGGGGTTCGAGCCAACAGGGAGGGAAGTCATGTACGACGGGAAGACTGGGAAGAAGTTCGCGGCCGACGTCTTCGTGGGTGTCGTCTACTACCAGAAGCTGCACCACATGGTTGCGGACAAGATCCACGCGCGAGCAAGAGGACAGGTGCAGATGCTCACCAAGCAGCCTACCGAAGGGAGGGCCCGCGGAGGCGGCCTCAGGTTCGGGGAGATGGAACGGGACTGCCTGATCGCCTACGGGGCGTCCATGGTACTCAAGGACAGGCTGCTCGACGAGGCTGACAAGACTGAGATTTACGTCTGCGAGAAGTGCGGCCTGATTGCCTACTACGACGCGAAACAGAGGAGATACACCTGCAAGATAGACGGCGACCAGGCGAAGATATCCACGGTGGTAGTCGCCTACGCGTTCAAGCTGCTGCTCCAAGAGATGATGAGCCTGAACATAGCACCGCGGCTCCAGCTGAAGGACAAGGTGTAGAGACATGTCAATGGAACAGGCGCTCAAGACCATCGGCGGGATCAACTTCGCAGTCTTCTCCCCCGCGGAGGTCAGGAAGTACTCAGTCGCCGAGATAACTCAGCCGGAGACCTATGACGAAGACGGGATGCCGGTCCAGGGGGGGCTCATGGACAGCAGGCTCGGGACCCTCGAGCCGGGACAGAAATGCGGTACCTGCGGAGGGACAGCGGGCAGGTGCCCGGGTCACTTCGGCCACGTCGAGCTGGCCGAGCCGGTCCTCCACATCGCGTTCGTAGATGAGATCAACAGGTTGGTCCAGACGACCTGCAGGTCCTGCGGAAGGATACTCCTCCCGCAGCAGGAGCTGGACGCCTACCAGACGAAGCTGACGAGCCAGACAGACTATACCCCGTCCCTGGTGGCGGCGGTGGCCAAGGAGATCATCACGAAGGCGAAGAAGGTCAAGCTCTGCCCGCACTGCGGGAAGCAGCAGTACCAGATCGAGTTCACGAAGCCGACCATCTTCCACGAGATCACCGAGGAAGGGGGGGCGACCCGCCTGCTCCCGGTGGCGATCCGCGAGCGCCTGGAGAGGATAAACAACGACGACCTCGGGCTCCTCGGGTTCAACTCCAAGGCGGCCAGGCCAGAGTGGTTCGTGCTGCAGGTGCTCCAGGTCCCTCCGCTCACGGTCCGCCCGTCCATTACGCTGGAGTCTGGCATCAGGTCGGAGGACGACCTCACCCACAAGGTGGTGGACATCCTCAGGGTCAACCAGCGGGTACGCGAGTCCAAGGAGTCGGGCACCCCGCACCTGATCGTCCAGGACCTGGTCGACCTCCTTCACTATCACGTCACCACATACTTCGACAACGAAGTCTCAGGGATCCCCCAGGCACACCACAGGTCCGGGAGGCCGCTGAAGACCCTCAGCCAGAGGCTGAAGGGGAAGGAGGGGCGCTTCAGAGGGTCGCTGTCGGGGAAGAGGGTCGACTTCTCCAGCCGCACTGTGATCAGCCCTGACCCAAACCTCGACATAGGGGAAGTAGGGGTGCCGTTCGAGGTGGCGAAGAAGCTGACCATACCAGAGAAGGTCTCCCCGTTTAACATCAATCATCTGAAGGACCTGGTCAACAGGGGCCCCTTCGAGCACCCCGGCGCTAACTATGTCATAAGGCCGGACGGCGTGAAGATCAGGCTCGACTTCGCCAGCGACAGGAAGGCGCTGGCAGACTCGCTCACCCCAGGGTATATAGTAGAAAGGCACCTGATGGACGGGGACATCGTCCTCTTCAACAGGCAGCCGTCGCTCCACAGGATGTCAGTCATGGCGCACTTCGTCCGGGTGCTCCCGTTCAGGACCTTCAGGCTCCACCCCTCGGTCTGCCCTCCTTACAACGCTGACTTCGACGGGGACGAGATGAACCTCCACGTTCCCCAGAGCGAGGAGTCTCGGTCCGAGGCGCTCATGCTGATGAGGGTGCAGGACCAGATACTCTCGCCAAGGTACGGGGGGCCCATCATCGGAGGAATCAGGGACTTCATCACAGGCGCGTTCATGCTCACGCGGGATGAGGCCGCCCTCACCCCGGCGGAGTTCTCCAACCTCGCCCTTGTCGGGGATTACGTCGGGGACCTCCCGGAGCCAGCGGTGAAGGGGACGCATCCCACATACACGGGCAAGCAGCTCTTCTCCCTCTTCCTCCCCAAGGGGATGAACTACGTCCTCACCTCGAAGTGGGCCAAGGCCCAGAGGACCGGGGCCACCAACGACGTGGTCATACGTGACGGCGAGCTGATCTCCGGGGTCGTCGACAAGGCAGTCATAGGGGCCGAGGAGCCTGACTCCCTGCTGCACAGGATCGCCAAGGACTACGGCAACGAAGAGGCCCGCAACTTCCTTAATTCGATACTGAAGGTGCTCAAGACCTTCCTCACCCGCAGGGGCTTCACCTACGGGTTCAACGAGCTCGAGCTCCCCACCGAGGCCAAGCAAGGGATCACCGACGCCCTCGACGAGGCTTATGCCAGCGTCACAGACCTCCAGAAGAAGTACAAGACCGGTTCGCTGCAGCTGACCAGAGGGCTCTCGGCGGAGGACACCCTCGAGGCGTACATAGTCAACGAGCTCGCGAAGGCCAGGGACAAGGCAGGGAGGATAGCCGACAAGGCCTTCCCCGCGGAGAATTCAGGCATGATCATGGCCAGGACCGGAGCCAGGGGGTCGAGCCTCAACGTCGGCCAGATGACTGCGGCCCTGGGGCAGCAGTCCGTCCGCGGCAAGAGAATCAGCCACGGCCTGAAGGGGAGGGCGCTGAGCCACTTCGCCTGGAACGACCCGTCCCCCACCGCCAAGGGGTTCGTCAAGAGCAACTACAGAGACGGCCTCTCCCCGACTGAGTTCTTCTTCCACGCGATGGGCGGCCGCGAGGGCCTCGTCGACACTGCGGTCAGGACCCAGCAGAGCGGCTACATGCAGAGGAGGCTGGTCAACGCCCTGGAGCACCTCAAGGTCGAGTACGACCTCACGGTGAGGGACCCACACGGCCACGTCATCCAGTTCCTCTACGGCGAGGACGGCGTCGATCCCGCTAAGAGCGACCACGGGCGCCCCATCAACCTGGACAGGCTGATTGAGACCGAGGAGCTGTCGCGTAAGTCGAAGGCGAAGACCAGCGAGGAGGGACTGGAGACGCTCCTGAAGAAGTACCAGTCCTCGCTCAACGAAAGGCTGGTCAAGGAGCTGAGGGACAAGCTCGGAGACTCTCATCTCACGGACGAAGGGCTCAAGGAGTCCATGGAAAGGGTGGCCGAGGCCCTCGACTACTCGAGGGTCGAGCCTGGCGAGGCGTCGGGCATAGTCGCCGCCCAGTCCATAGGGGAACCAGGCACCCAGATGACACTCAGGACCTTCCACTTCGCGGGGGTCCGCGAGAGAGACGTCACCCTGGGGCTGCCGAGGCTGATGGAGCTGGTGGACGCCCGCAAGATCCCGGCGAAACCGTCCATGGACATCTACCTGACCAAAGACTATGCTGCCCAGAACGAGAAGGCGGTCAAGGTGGCGAAGGAGATACTCTTCACCAAGGTCGGGAACGTCGTTGCCTTCAGCGAGGTCGACCCCACGGAGGGGATCAAGCTTCACCTCAACCCAGAGATGATGGCCGACAGGGACACGAACCCGGAGGAGATCGCCAAGGTGATAGAGACCGGGAAGCGGAAGGTCCAGCAGGACAAGAAGAACGCGAACATCATCCACGTCAGCATGCCTGACGCCGACCTCTCGGCCCTGTTCACGCTCAGGAACAAGATCCTCAACATGAAACTGAAGGGAATCCCCGGGATCACCCGGGTCACGGTGGTGAAGGAGGGGGAGGAGTGGTTCATACAGACCTCAGGCTCGAACCTGGGCAAGGTCGTGCAGATCCAGGGGGTCGACCCGAGCAAGGTATACACCAACAACGTCCACGAGGTAGCCCAGGTCCTCGGCATCGAGGCTGCCCGCGCCACTCTCGTGAGGGAGCTCATGAGCACCCTGGACGAGCAGGGGCTCGAGGTGGACATCCGCCACATCTTCCTGGTGGCTGACCTGATGACCTCCAAGGGGTACATCCAGCAGATAGGAAGGCACGGCATCGCAGGGACCAAGAGCAGCGTCCTCGCCCGGGCCGCCTTCGAGATCACGGTCCCGACCCTCGCCGAAGCCGCGGTCAAGGGGGAGGTCGAGGACCTGAAGGGGGTCACCGAGAACGTCATCGTCGGGCTCCCGATACCCGTGGGGACCGGGATGATCGACCTCTACATGAGCTGATAGAGAATGGTGGACAGCGCCCAACTCTCCAAAGCGGTAAAGGATTCCATGAAGGCCGGGAAGACGGCGGTCGGCGCCAAGGAGAGCATAGCAGCAGTGAAAGGGAGCAAAGGCGTCCTCATAACGAGGTCCATCCCTCATGACCTGGGCGAGAAGCTCAGGGAGGAGGCGAAGAAGCACGGGGTCCCGGTCGTCGAACTGACCCAGACGTCAGCGGAGTTGGCGCGGCTTGTGGGGAGGCCATACAAGGTCTCCGCCATGGCGCTCAGGAACGTGAGCGACACCGACGTCAAACAGCTGATGCGGTGATCCTCCAGGTGCCAGAGATCAAGCTCTCATCCGACGAGCTCTCCCTGATGTCCATGTTCCAGGGGATGACTGGGGCCACGGCCAGGGACTGCGTCATAGACGAGAAGAGGGACCGGGTCATCTTCGTGGTCGCCCAGGGACAGATGGGCCTCGCCATAGGCAAGGAGGGCGCTTCTGTCAAGAAGATCGAGCGGGCGGTGAGGAGGTCCGTCGAGGTGGTTGAATGGGCCGACGACGTGGAGGGATTGGTCAAGAACGCGCTGGGCGCGAAGTCCGTCCAGGAGGTGCGCGTCAGCGAGAGGCCGGATGGCACCAAGGCGGTGGTCGTGGTAGTCGACTCGAGGAAGAAGGGGGCTGTCCTCGGGCTGGGGGGGAAGAACGCCGAGAAGGTCAGGCTCCTCGCCAGGCGCTACTTCGACGTGAGCAATCTGCAGATAACGTCCGAGTTTCTTTGAAAGCTCTATATACGATGGGAAAAGGCGGCGTCTGAAGCATGTCCGGTTCGCCACGCGGAGAGTTCGCAGCGAGGCAGGTCTCGCTCAAGCGCCAGAGGTTCCGCTGGTCGAACAAGTGGTACAAGAGGCGGAAGCTCGGGCTCGACTACAAGGCAGACCCACTAGAAGGCGCCCCCCAGGCCAGAGGCATCGTACTTGAGAAGGTGGGCGTGGAGTCAAAGCAACCCAACTCGGCCATCAGGAAGTGCATCCGATGCCAGATAGTCAAGAACGGGAAGCAGGTCACGGCCTTTCTCCCGGGCGACGGCGCGCTGAACTTCGTGGACGAGCACGATGAGGTCGTCCTTCAGGGCATAGGCGGGTCGATGAAGAGGGCCATGGGGGACATCCCCGGGGTCCGCTGGACGGTGTTCAAGGTGAACGGTGTTTCGCTCAACGAGCTGGTCTACGGCCGCAAGGAGAAGCCGAGGAGATAGGCATGAGCAAGCAGGCGCTCGAGTATCCGAACCTCCTCCTCTGGGAACGGTGGGACCTGACCGGGGTCAAGGTCGAGGACCCGGGGCTCCAGACGGTGATCAACGTGAGGCCGATCCTGATCCCTCACTCGGGGGGGAGGCACGAGCACAAGAAGTTCGGGAAGACCAGGGTCAACATAGTCGAAAGGCTGGTGAACGAGATGATGCACTTCGGGAAGAAGTACGCGAAGAACACGGGGCGGATGGGGGGCAAGAAGCAGAAGGCGATGAACGTGGTCAAGACCTCCTTCGCCATCATCGAGCTCAGGACAGGCCAGAACCCGGTGCAGCAGCTGGTGAAGGCGATAGAGAACTCCTCTCCCAACGAGGATACCACGAGGCTGAGCTACGGCGGCGTCGTCTACCACCAGTCGGTGGACATCGCGCCAGTGAGGAGGGTCGACCTCGCCCTGAGGTTCATCTCCGAGGGGGTCAGGGAGTCGGCGTTCAACTCCGTGAAGTCAGTGGAAGAGGTGCTGGCGGACGAGATCATCCAGGCCGCCTCCGGCGACTCCAACAGCTACGCGGTCAAGAAGAAGAACGAGCAAGAGCGCGTGGCAATGGCTTCGAGGTAGTCGGCCTCTAGCGTCACCTCCGGGGACAAGGAAGCCGGACTGCGTTCAACCGGACGTCTCTTTCGCCGCTCTGGAGGGGAGCCGCTTGGTGGCGACCCAGCGGCGCCTCGCTTCTCCTCCCCTGTCTCAAGATGGAACGATATGCGCCAGCGCCCGCCGAAGATCCCGTTGTGCTTCTCTATGAGGCGGGCGAACGCGGCCCAGGTGCCGGGTCCCAGGGCTTCGACGCCAGGGGCATGGAAGAGGACCCGCAAACGCCTCGGCGGTCAGTAAGAGTGTTTCCACGGCTGGCGGCGTCGGCCCGCGGGCGTTCGCCTAGGGCGCGCTCTTCTT
>JAJZIG010000004.1 GCA_021851265.1 archaeon
CAGGTCTCCCTGGGTCACTCCGCCCTTGAAGTAGCCCGCCGGGGTGATCAGGATCTGATCCTTCGTGCGGACGCGTGCGCTGGCGTTCCCTCCCACACCGGAGACTAGGCCCCGTTCGTAAAGCCTCCTGATGGTGCGGGCAATGTCCTCTTTCAGGGACTGTGTTCCGTCCATGTTCTCCTCAACCGGCGCTCGGTGCTTATTATGGTGCGTCTGGGGCACAGGCTGCTGGCCACGGGCGACGCTCAGGCGTCCTGCCCCGCCGCTTTCCAGCGGAGTGGACGCACCCCGCGGAACAGGATTCTCCAGGGCTGGGTCCACTGGTTCAATAGTCCGCCAGCCACGAAGCCGCTTCAGGGTCTGCGCGGCGTCGGTCTAGTTCAGGCGTTATGTAACAGGTGTACCCCGCTCACCAGGCTGGGTGACTGGACGGTCCGCGGGACCGAAGTCGCAGATCCACTTCCACGCTTCTCCCGTCCCGCGCTTCAGCCCACGTATAACCAGCCGACCCGCCCAAGTGAATGCCGCGCCCGCTCTTTCCGGCCGCCATGAGTCTGCCCATGGCAATCAGTGGACAGCTTCGTCGGCTAGGCTAGCCCGACCAAGTTTGCGCTCGTATCCCAGAGCCTCCGCGCCAGGGCCCTGTCATAGGACGCTGCGGCCGGCCTCTTCTCCCTCTTGCGGTCGAAGTACTTGCCTGTCACGCCTTCTAGGTCAGGCGACGAAGCGAGGAGTACCGGAGACTCTGCCCCTTCTTCAGGGCTGATGAGGAAGAGCCTGGTGACCTTTGCCAGGAACGACAGCCGCCCGAGAGGCCTCCCCCAGATGTTCGTTGCCACGGCTCCGGGGTGGAGGCAGTTCGCCGTGACCCCCGTCCCTTTGAGCCTCTCAGCGAGCTCGCAGCTGAAAAGGACCTGGGCCAGCTTCGCCCGCGAGTATGCCTTCATCACACTGTACCCTTCAGCCATCTGCAGGTCGTCCAGGTCAATACGTCCGTCGTAGTGGGCGACAGACGACACAAATACGATGCGCGAAGGCGCGCTCTTCTTCAGTACACTCAGGAGCAAGTTGGTCAACAGGAACTGCGACAGGTAGTCGACTTGGAGCGTGGTCTCGAACCCATCCATTGTCACCGACCGCGTCAGCTTGGCCATCCCTGCGTTGTTGACGAGTACGTGGAGCGTGCCGTGACTCTTGAGATACGCCCTGGCGAGCTCCCTGACCGACTGGAGAGAGCTGAAATCGGCGAGGAGGAGCTCCATGGGGCCGATGGCTCCTTTCTGTCTGATGTGGGTGACTGTCTTCTCGCCCTTTGCCCTGTCTCTGCAAACAAGAATCACCGTCGCCCCGAGCAGCGCGAGTTTCTCGGCCGTTGCCCTGCCAATCCCGGAACTCGCTCCTGTTACCATGCAGACCTTGCCTGCCATCGATCCGGAGTCCAAAGCTATGTCTTCACGCTCCGGCGCAGGGGCTCCTAAGCCTTCGCAACTACAGATAACCTGACTACGGTGTTACTCCAGCATCCCCGGGGTTCCGTCCCAGCTACGCCCGTTCGACCTCGATAAGGGCTCCTACCACAGAATAGGCCCTTAGGAACTCGTATCCTCGGGGCGTCATCATATAGTCTACTCCGTCGTCGCCTTCCTGCGCTCGGAGCAACCCTTTGTCTGCAAGGAATTGCAGATACTTTTTCGTCCTGTCCAGGGGCGTATTGGACGCGTATGAGAGATGGGTTATCCGCCCCGAGCCGCCATAGGAGTCCATGGCACGAAGCAGGGAGTTGTAGATGTCCAGCTTCGACCTTTTGACCTTCTTCATACCGGAGGGCTTGGAAGGTCGGAGACCTTCTCAGGCTGGCTGGCTAGGCTGACATCTTTGCTCAGGCGGACGGCTTCGGTATACTGCAGCACTCCAGATATTTTGCACCCCCTGCCGACTTCGGCCCTCCTGACGTAGACGCTCCTGAGAGAACAGCCGGCTTCGGCCCAGAGGCTTTCTGCATAGATGTCCTCCGCCTCGGCATTTTCCTTGATTCTGACGGTCTCCCCTACGATTGGTCCTTTCACCTTGGCTCTCCTGGCTATGTCAACCTCCTGGGCCCTGGACCCTACCGAGGCAGAAAGGCCTCCGCCAATCTCCAGCTTTTCATCTGCCACCACCCTCGTTGCCTCTAGCTCCCCGCCCACGCCTATGGAACCCGCCTCCACCGCTCCCCCGATCTTCGCCTTACCTCCGACCGAAAGCTGGTCTTCGAGTTTCAGGTCTCTGGCTACCTCCAGAATACCTCCAACAGAGACTTTCTCCCCCTTCCCCGAGTCGATGGTGAGTTGCCCTCCAACGCGTATCTCTTCAAAGGCCAGGCCTCCCGTGGACTTGAGGGTTCCGCCGATTCTGACGTCCTCCACCTCTCCGCCGCCCACCACGGCAGTCCCTCCCACCGCAAGATCCTCGATCTCCACGTCGCCGGAGACCTCCATCGTCCCTCCTACGTCCACATCTTCCGCTCTGATGGTCTCAGCACGGAGGCTCCCACCTACCCGGATGTCATCGCAGATCAGGGTCTTGGCTTGGAGAGCCCCGCCAACCCTCACGTCGTCCGATTCCAGCTTCGCTTTCGCTTCCAGCGTCCCTCCTACTTTCACGTCTTCCACTTTGGCGTCGCCGGTCAACACCACCGTCCCTCCAACTCGCATATCATTCACTTCGGTCCTCCCGCCTATCCTGACGGAGTTAGGCACATCCAAGTAGTCGGCCCTGAGATCGCCTCTCACCTCGAGGCTCGCGCCGTCGTCGAGCCTTATGTCGCTGGCTTCCAGGTCCCCCTCCACCAGAAGATCTCCGTCTCCCCGCACTTCGTCCGCCGCTAGGTTCCCTTTGACCGTAGACCGCTTCCTGACCACGAGGGTTCCGTGTACCACCACCTTCTTTCCTGAGGGCACCAAGGTGGAGCCTTCGAGGAGCAGGTCGCCATCCACCTCTGAGATGGTAGCCGTCTTTCCACGCTCAACTCTTTCTTCGAATCCGCTCATGAGACCCTTGCCAGCATAGTGGTGATATATTGGCGACTCACATAAAGTGATTACTTCACGTGCCCTGAGTATTTAGAATCGCGAACCCAATTCGCGCCCATGTCAGACGAAAACGACGAGAGGAAGAGAGAATCCGAACGCAACCGGGAGACAGCCCGGGCGTCAGGCTACGCCTTGTTCCTACACCGATGAAACCCGAGCCTTGCCCGGGATCCCTGGGGATGGGATGCACGTGCCGTCGAGTAGGCGCCTACCTGGGCCAGCCGGCAAGGACCGGCTGAACGCTTTTACCGGAGTGGGACCAGATCAGGATAGAAGAAGACTTGACATACGCATTCAAATGCAAAGACATCGGCATGCAGTGTGGATTCGAGGTGCATGGCGTCTCGTCGAGAGACGAGGTAATGCAGTTGGCAGTCGTGCACGCCAAGGCCGCGCACAACATGCAGACTGTCTCCCCAGACGTAGCCAACAAGGTCAGTTCAGCGATAACGGGCTGAGCTGGCCCTCCAAACGTTCTTCGCCTCTTCTTCGCGCAGAGCCTGCAACCCGTCGGATTCCAAGCCAAGCCTAGAGGGCGCCGCCCAGGTTTAAGCCTCTGTCATGGCTGGCTGTTAGCAGGTCGTTGTATGATGTCGGTTCAGTTTTTCTAACACGTTGTTCAAATCAATCACTCACCCGACCCTATAGGTTCCGGGTCCACTCGGAGGGGCATGTCTCTGCTGGCAACGACCGATGACGCCGAGCAAGTGGCGAAGTCTTGGTTGCAGAGGAAGTACGGAAAGAGGCTCGGCAAGGTGAAGTTCATCGAGGTCATGAAAGAAAGCGACTACTGGACGGTGAAGGCCAACGTCAAACTCGCCTCCGGGGTCCTGTTGGTCAAGCCTCACCTGGTCCAGGTCAAGATAGACTCGAACTCTACCCAGGTCCTCGGCTACTCCGAGGTCGAATTCGAGACGCCCTCCTGAAACCCTTATCGGCCGCGCCGGCCAAATATGGTTGATTGCACGATGAGCTGCAACATGTACGGCATCCTATTCGGACGACCAGGTGACATCTAGCTTGGGCCAAGACGGCCTACCTGGCATCAAGGAAATCGAGGACGCCTCCGGGCAGATTGCCGGCGTGGCGAGCCGGACGCCCCTGGTCGAATCCACTGCCCTGTCGCGGCTGACCGGGAAGCAGGTCTTCCTCAAGCTGGAGTGCTTCCAGCCCATCAAAGTCTTCAAGATCAGGGGCGCCTACAACAAGGTGTCCAGGGTGAAGGAAAGGAGCGTGGTCGCAGCGTCATCCGGAAATCACGGGATTGCGGTGGCGTACAGTTCCCGACTGTTGGGCAAGAAGTGTACGATAGTCGTACCCGAGACTGCCGTTCAGGAAAAGATCGAGGCGATTGAGGACTGTGGAGCCAGCGTGGTCAAGGCGGGGCGGTCCAGCGAAGAGCGCGAAGACATGGCAAGAGAGATTGCGCGCACAGACGGGTCAGCCTTCATACACCCATTCAACGATCGCGACGTGATCGCAGGTCAGGGGACCTGCGGTCTTGAAATCGTGCAGCAGTTGCCAGACTTCGACACGGTACTTGTTCCCGTTGGCGGAGGGGGTCTGATATCTGGGGTTTCAATAGGGCTGAAGGGGATGGGAGCGGCTGCCAGGGTGGTTGGGGTAGAGCCTGCTGTAGCACCGAAGCTGACCGCCGCCCTCTCCGCGAAGAGGATAGTCCACGTCGACCCAGCGGGCTCCATCGCCGATGGCCTCATCCCTTCAGCTCTGGGCGAGCTTACCTATCTGGCCTGCTCGAAGTATGTCGACGCCGCTCTGACTGTCTCAGAAGAGGAGCTAATGGGCGCCACCAGTGTCATGGTGAACAAGGCAAGAATCTTCGCCGAGCCTTCGGGGGCAGCCACCCTCGCGCCGCTGCTGTCCAACAAGGAAGGACTCGGTGGCAGGGTCGTCCTCGTGGTCTCTGGGGGAAACGTCTCCAGGGACGTCCTCAGAAAGGTCCTGGCTTGATAAGGGCGCGCGGAGAGGCAGCAGTGCAGTCCCACAGCGTCGAGCCGTGCCGTACAAGGGGATTGAACGGGGCCCGCTGGAACTTTCAAAGTTGCCGCTTCAAAAACCCACCCGACGATACCACATGCCATGATTGGCGGACTTAGGCGGATGCTCTCAGGGGACGTCGAATACGTTTGGAGCACAGACCAGGAACTCAAACCTGAGATTTCAGGTAGCCCCGAGTTCCATGACGGAGCGGCAGTCTTGCTTACGACGCCGAAACCGACCGGTGTAGGGGGTACGAACGACGTCAGCATGAAAGAGTACTACAAAGCCGTACTGGGAATCGCCATAGAGAACGGCGGCTGGTATCAGGGGCAGACAATGTCTGTAGCCTGGCTAAGGATGACACTCGCTGGCCTAGAGTCACGGCCTTTCCCACCCGAAGCTATGTGGGGGGAAGAGCGAGGACCTGTCACAGACGAGCCTGGCAGAGCTCTGCCTTCATACGCAGACTTGTTTCCTGAAGAGAGGAGTCCGGCTTCCAGGCTCAGCTAGGGCTGGACAACGCCGCCGGCGCCGGGGCTCCATGGCGACGGTTGGCCCTGAAGATGAATCGGGCGTGCACGACAGACTTTGGCTTGCGAGGCTTACTTCAGTATGGAAACCATTTAGCGAAGCCTCGCTGAAGCGCTCGCATGTTCGACGTATCGCTGAGGCTGGAGCATTCTCTCCCTTTCTGCAACTTCTCCAAACTCTTCCCGGGGGTTGGGATTCAAAGATGGTGCAACTTACAGGTTGACATCTTGGAGTTCCAAGTCTCCAAAGAAGAGGACGCTGAGAAACTAGAACCCGCCCTAGGCACGCTGCTGAAGTCACTGGGCGCCCGCCTAATCAAGTTCAACCGATACTCTTCCAGGAACATGGAAGCGGTGATCGGATGTAAGTGCGCCACGGAGAACTCCACAGTCGCCATAATCGAGTGGGCTGAATGCATACCGGTCATGCCCGTCACCTACCGTGGAGGGTTTGAGTACTGCCGCCTGCTGGCCTTCACCAAAGATGCCCTGAGTGGCGCCCTAAACGCCCTCTCGCGGGTCTCCAAGGTAGAGATCGAGAGCAAATCAGTGGTGCCAAGGGAATCTGCGAGGGGAGCCATCACCGTACCCGTCGACCAGTTCCTGGGGACTCTGACGAAGAAGCAACTCGAAGCGTTCATCGTCGCCCTGCAGATGGGCTACTACGGAATGCCCAAGGGTGCGACCATGGATCAGATTGCGGCGAAGCAGGGGATGAGGAGGTCGACCTACGAAGAACACCTCAGGAAGGCTGAGCTGAAGATATTGCAAGCAGTCAGGCCGTATGCGCGGCTAGCTTACGTGACATCCCAAGAAGGCTAGCCAGTTTTCACTGGTAGGGTGAGCCTTTCGTTTCCGAGGCGTATGGCCTAATCCTAGCCTCGATCATGTGCTTCGGTGCGGCGCCAACCAGACCGTCCACAGGTTCGCCGTCCTTGAAGACCATGATCGTCGGGATTCCTTGGATCCCGAACTGCTGAGAGGTCAGCGGGTTGTCGTCAACGTTCAGCTTCCCGAAAGTGACTTTGCCCACCATCTCAGACGCGAGTTCCTCCAGCACGGGGGACACCATCCTGCACGGACCGCACCAGGGAGCCCAGAAGTCTACGACCACCACCGGGTGCCTGCCCAACGCTTCGCGGAAGTTGGCGTCTGTCAATTCGATAGGTTTTCCGTCATCCACGGCATTGCCTGCCTGGGGTTTCGTTCGTTTCAGCATCTCTTCGAACCGCTTCTCGTTGATTTTCTGCACTTCATCGTCGAACGTCAAACATCAATCACTTGGCAACACACCAGAGGCAGGTGGATTTAGGCATACAGCCGGCAGCCGCCGGTGAGCGCCCAGGACTAAGGTCACTCGAGAAACTCCTTCAGCTCCTCGAGGATAGACCTGACAGCATACTCCCTCAGGTTGAGCGCCTCAGAGATGTGGGCCACCTCTCTGTCGTGCTCGTCAAGGATGTGATGCAGGACCTTCCGCGTGTCCAGCTCTTCGAACCTGCTCGCCACAATGGCGGCTTCGCGCATAGCAAGGTCCCTGACTTCTAGGAGACCGGTCCGCTCACCCTCGATCTCTTCCATCCTTTCGTCAACGCCATTCAGGACCTCAGATAAGATCGTGAGCTTCTCGCCGTCGTCCTCCCTCCGCGCAGCATCCCCAATCCGCTTCTTCAGGCGCCCAACCATCTCTGGCCGCTCAAGTCCTGTCTTGAACGTCGTTCCACTTTCCATGAAGAGGTTGGGACCGAGGTCCATCCTAATCGAGACGGTTCTTGACAGGGAGTACCACCTCTTCCCTTTGGGGCCGCTCCTCGCGTCTCTTACCACAGAAGTGACCAGGCCCGCCCTCTCCATTACATCCATGTGTTTGGCAATCAGAGACTGGCCGAGGCCCAGCTCTTTGGACAGCTGGAGCGCATATGCGGGCTCCTGGCTCAGCCGTCTGATGATTCTCCTCCGGACAGGGTTTTCCATGACCTGAAGGAGCCTGTCGAGTTCCTCGCTTTCCATTCTGTCTCGCCGAATCAAGAAGAAGGTAGGGCGTCCCCTACTTCAGATCTACCTTTCTGGACCCTTCTTGGGCCTTCGGCTCCCGCTTAGGGAGTCTCAGCTCGAGGACGCCATTGTTCATTGTCCCACTGACTTTCTCTGAGACGACCAAGTCGGGGAGATTCACACGTCTCTGCAAGTAGGAACTCGAACTCAGCGCCTGGCTTACTCCTCCTTCTTCGCTCTCATTCTCCGTCCTTTTCTCCCCTCTCAGTTCGAGGGTGTTGTCGCTTACGCTGACTTCGACGTCCTTCTTGTCAAATCCTGGGAGCTCTGCTGTGACCACGTAGTGGTCTCCTCTGTCCTGAATGTCGATGCTAGGTTCACCGAGTTCGGCCCAAGGCGAACCGAACGACTTGAGTGACGCTCCAATGAGCTCGTCGAAAGGCTTCATGAATTCATGTAGCATTTTTGGCACATTAAACCCAAGCGGCGCTAGCGCTGTGGAATCGAATTCGTCGTCTCTGGTGGGCTTCTCTTTCCTATTTTTGTCTGTCATTTTTTCACCTTTGGTATATCACCCAATGTGGTATATCTATATAAAATTGACGCTTGCCCTCTCGCAAAGTGGTCCACGCCCGCCCATTGGGAGCACGGTCGTCCACCCAGGTCAGTCGAGGAATTTCTGATTCAGATAGGCCAACAGCTTTTCTGCCTTGTAGGACTCCCCGAACACTCTCTCCTGAAGCTCCTTGGGAGGGTATATCGCCCCAAACCTGTGGATTTTGGACCCAAGCCACTTCTTGAGTGCTCCGATGTCGCTCCCGCTCAGTGCTTCCTTTACGAGCGCGCCTCTCCCCATCTCGTGCCATATCATGGCTGCCACAATGTTACCTAGAGTGTATGTGGCGAAGTAGCCGAAGGAGCCCCCACTCCAGTGCACGTCCTGGAGTGCGCCCTCGGCGTCGTCCTTAGGCCGAATCCCTAGGTAGCTCTCGAAGGTGTCGTTCCAGACCTCCGGGACTTCTGCAACCGCCACTTCGCCTCCGATTATCTTCTTCTCAACTTCATACCTTACTGCAGTATGGAAGTTGTAGGTCAGCTCATCTGCGTCCACCCTGATGAAGCTCTTCCTGACCGTGTTGAAGTATAGGTAGAGCTGCTCCGCATCGTACTTCTCTACGAACGGAAGATTCTGTTTCAGCATGGGGCGCACTAGTTTGACGAATCCTCTGCTCCTCCCCACGACATTCTCCCAGAACCTCGACTGGGACTCATGTATCCCATATGATGCCCCGTCGGCGACAGGCGTGTATGCAAGCTTCGGGCCGAGCCCCAGCCCGTAGATCGCATGGCCGCTTTCATGGACTGTCGAATAGAGAGACGCCTTGAAGTCCTTCCCCTCGTATCTGGTAGTGATCCTCACATCGTCCGGCGCAATCTGTGTAGTGAACGGATGGGTCGAGACGTCCATCCGGAACCTAGTCATGGGCATCTGCAGAAGCTTGAGGACCTCTTCGTTCACCTTCCCCATGGCCGCAGCGTCGTAGATGACTGACTCCAGCGGGTGCCTCGAGGGGTACACCCCGTTTGCTGCCACCTTCTTGAGGAGCCTCTTGCTCTCCGGTATCAACACCGAGTAGACCCTGTCGGCGTCACTCACCGTAAAGCCCTCTTCGTAGAGGTCGAGCAGCGCGTTGTACGGGTGCTTCTCATAGCCTAGTTTGTCTGCTACCTTCCTCTCGAGTTCGACTATTCTCTCAAGGTGAGGCTTGAAGATTTTGAAGTCGGACTTCTCGCGCGCGGTCCGCCACACGACAGTCGCCTCCGTGGTCTCTCTCTGGATCTCGTCTACCAGCTCCGGTGGAATCTTCAGGAAGTAGTCGATGCTCCTCCTTAGTACCCGTACGATTCCTTCCTCCATGTCATCTAGATCCCTTGCCTTCTCTGCCTTCCCCACCAGTGCTTCTAGATCGATGGTTGCCTTCTGGACCATCATGGCGAGTTGGCCGGACGCAATCCCTCTTGCCTTCGCCCCAGCTTCGGGCATGTGGGTCTCAGTGTCCCACCCGAGCACGGCCATCGAGTGACCAAGGGCCCACACCCGATGGTATCCCTTCAAGATGTCTCTGACTACAGGATTCTGAGCCAAAGTTGCTCCAACGGTCCGTCCCCTGGCCTTTTATGTCTGCCAGGACCGGAAAAGTTCTAGTTAGTCCAGGTCAGAGTTCTGGGCTGGTGTGACACCCGAAGACCAGGAGACCTGGAAGAGAGCGCTCAGCCGGTTCAGACAGGAGAAGGACGAATTCTTCAGGTCAGACCCTGATTCGCCCTTCCCACCAGAGACTAGGCTTGCTTTCTCAGGCCTGAGCTACTTCGACCCTGACCATGACTATCGATTCGAAGCGAGGCTGCAAAGGTCCCCCAGCCCGGAGGGGGCGGCCATGAGAACCAGCAAAGGGACCCGCCAGCTCTTCAACACGGTGGGGTACTTCGACCTGTCGATGGGAGGAAAGGACTTCAGGGTCAGCGCTTACCAGTCGGCTGAGCGCCTCGAACCCGGCCTATTCATCCCATTCAGAGATGTAACCTCGGGGAAGGAGAGCTACGCCTCGGCCCGCTATCTCGACATGGAGGTTGAGCACGACGACGAATACGCGGTCGACTTCAACTACGCGTACAACCCCTACTGCGCCTACTCGGAGGACTACGTCTGCCCCCTGCCTCCTCAGGAGAACTGGCTGAAGGTCCCGATAAGGGCCGGGGAAATGAAGTACCACGGCTAGTAAATCATCGAATCGCTGACTCTGAGCCTCTTCGCGCCTTCGAGAAAGCCTGGCTTCACCAGACCGGCCCTCTTCGCCTCGGCCAGGGCCCAGAGCTGCGCGGCGAAGACGCAATGGAAGAAACTCTCAAGGGGCGCCCGGCCGCGGACAGGGACCGTCGCCGCGCGGTAACCCTCCCTTGACAGGGCAAGGCTCAGTCTCCTGGCCATCCCGCCTGGGTCGAAGCAAGAGAACAGGTTCACAGAATCGGAGGGCCTGAGAGAGAAGAGCTCCATGTGACTGAATTCCTCCAGCGCCTCGGCGTGGGCACGGGCCCCCAGGAGCTCATAGACCTTCGCGGATGCGTAGAGCGCTGCAGCATGGGCGAGCGAGTTCCCGAGGAAGTATGTGGTGCCTTTGGCGAGCGAAAGCCTCCTGCTGTCTGCCTTCGCCCTCTCGAAGATCTTTTGGAAGTCGAAGGAGCCGGTCGCTCCGACCATCCGCAGGACGGCCATGGCGGAGAGGCTGAACGAGAGCAGCCCAGGCGTTCTGGGAACGTAGTCAATCGGCAGCGCCACCACCTCGTCCGCGCCCATGGCGAGGGGACTCCGTCCTACCGCCGTCATGGCGGTAGTCTTCCTCGCCACGCGCCTGACCCTGGAAAGCGCGAGCAGGTTCGACTTCGTCCTCCCCGAGACCGAGATGAAGATGACCTCGACCCCCCGGGCCACCTCCGGATCGCTCGCTACGGTGTATGGGTCCAGGGCGATGCACTTTCCCCTGGAAGCGTAGAACCCGAGAAGAGCCGACGCGTAGGAGTCGCCGGCTCCGACGAAGACCGAGCCGCTGGGCGCCTTCGGCAGGCTGGCTCTCGCATAACATGCGAGCTCTTCAGGCTGCCGGGCCACCTCAGAGACTAGCTCTTCCACGGTACATCGCGCCCCCAAGAGGCTCCCAGAGGCTAATAACGGCAGCCCGAATCTAAACGCCCATGCGATTCACCGCCACCTTCAGGTTCCCCAGGCGGCTCGACGAGGGGAGGGTGCTGTCAAGACCCAACCGCTTCATCATGATGGTCGGGGCTGGAGGAAGAACCCTCAGGTGTCACTGCCCCACCACCGGGCGGCTCGGGGACTTGAAGCTCGACGGCCTTCCTTGCCTGTATTCGACCGCGGAGAACCCCGGCAGGAAGACTGCCCACACCGTGGAGGCGATCTCCATCTCCCGGTCAGAGCGGAAGTGGGTCGGTATCAACCAGACCGCGGCCAACAGGTACTTCGAGTTCTTCCTCAGAAACGGCTCCCTGTCGAAGCTTGCGACGGGAGAGGTGCGGCGCGAAGTCCGGCTTGGGGAATCGAGAATCGATTTCCTCGTCGGAGACACCTACGTCGAAGTGAAGACGCCTTTGATATCGCTCCCGGCGGGCCCGCGCGAAGCCAGGGTGCAGAGGAGCAGGTTTGACTCTTTCGACAGGCTGATTAGGCACATGAGCGAACTGCGGGGTTCCCTCGCCCAAGGCAAGCAGGCCAAGATTGTCCTCTGCTACCTGTATGACGCAGCGCCATTCAATCCTCCTCCTCAGGACGGCACCAACGCCGGAATCCTGGCGGCCGCAAGGTCGGCGGAGGAAGCCGGCGTCGAAAGGTGGCAGGTCAACATGAAGATGACAGCCGAGGGAGTCTCGCTAATCAGGTACTTCAGGAGCAGGCCCTACACCGGGGGCACAGACTAACCTTCGCGTACTGCATTAGGTGCCCGTCCTCAGGGCGTTGACGTACTCTGTGACCACCTGATGGGCAGGATTGGACTGCAGAGCTTCTAGCCTGACCTTGGGATGTACGCGCAAGACTTCCCGCAGCTTCTGAAGAAGCTCGCTCGGGTTCCTCACCAGGCTTCTCCGCGCTTCAGACACCACCGATTCATGGTCGCACACCACGGTGAATCCGCCGAGGGATCCGAGTTCTTCTATTGCAAAGAGTATCGCCAGGACTTCGGCGTCGTCACTCTCCTGGGCCTCCACGCGCCTCACATTCCTCCTTCCGCCACCCTCGACTATGTAGCCGACGTAGGCCTCACGCGGGAGCGACGGCTCATGCATGTTCAGTATCTTCGCATCGACATAGACTCTGAGGGCCTTGTGCCTGGGAACCCGCAAGATGTTTCCGGCCCCCGGAATCCGTGCCTCACTTAAATAACTCAGGTCGCTGTTAAGACATATGACCTCGGAAGTCCCTTCCGAGCCAGCTGCTCAGGCGCCAGTAGGCGCCATCGACGCTTCCGCCCTGCAGAAGATGATTTGGTTTGGTGTGCTGCAGCTCGTGGGTGTGGTGGTCGGGTGGATTGTCAGCTTCTACCTCTTCGGAACTGCGTTCTCAAACCTCGCCGCTTTCGGCACGGCCAAGAGCGTGACTTCGGCTCAGACGATGGCGGCTTTCAGACCGGCGTTCCGAGGCTTGTCCTTCGTCATCCCAGTTGCTGGCGGGGTTCAGATGGTGGCGTTGGCAATCCTCGCCATCGGTTTCTGGCAGCTTAGGAAGGTCGACCGCAGGTTCTCTGTGCCGTCTATCTTCATGATTGTCATAATAATAGGCGGCGGGTTGGCCGTGGTTGGGCTGGTCCCATTCGTAGCATCCATCGGGAGCATCATATCACAGGCTCCGACTGTGTCCACGCCGGGCACCTCGGCGACTTTCTCATCCACTTTGGCCTCCCTGATCGTCACCTCCTTCTTGCTCGCCGCCGGGGGGCTACTGACTCTGATAGGCCTCATTGGGGGTCAGATTCTAGGCCTCTGGAGGGCGGGGAGCAGGTACAAAGAAACGCTGTTGAAGTTGGGTGCAATCTTTGCCATTATCCCATTCCTCAGCCTGATTGCACCGGTGCTGGTAATGGTCGGCGCTAACCAGGCGAGAAACAGACTCAGGGTTGGTACCGGCTGAGGTCAGGGAGTCCTTCTGACTGACTCCCAAGGCAGGACGAGGTTCATCCGCATCCTCTCTCCTCTCCTAGGGAACAGATACTTGACGTCGGTGCCTGGAGGGGAGAAGTGGCTGTCGGGTGATGGCGTCCAAAGACGCGCAGGTCTACGCGGTCGATCCAAACAAGGAGCGTATCGCTTCCATGAAGTCTTTCCTCTCTGGCAGGGCGCAGGTCACCAGCGCCGAACGACTTCCAGCCTAGGACGCTGAGTTCTATCGAGCCTAGGTGACTATGGCGATGCACCGCTTCGCTCTGTGGCGGCTCTGGACGCTGGCAAATCCGCTGGCAACTTGAAATCCGACCTATCTGGATGAGAGGCCGGGACAGATTGCCATATTTCAAACTCGGTCCGAACCCAGTGAAGTATTCGGTTGTCAGAGGGACAAGCCGCAGGTACACTTACTTCCGCTTCCGACCTGATCTGACACTAGAGGTGGTGCTCCCCAGGGGGAGGTCTGTGGACGTCGAGAGGGCCATCAAAGGCAAGGCATCATGGCTGCTGAGAGAGTACGAGAGAATGTCGATGACCAAGTCGATTTTGCATGCGGACGCGATGATGATAGGCGGCATAATGCTCAGGGCCGTGTTCCACGACCGCGCCGCGGACATGCTGGTCCCAGACATCTCCCGAGGGGTGGTGGATGTCTACACCGACGACCGAAGGAGATTCAAGGAGCTCGTCCGAAGATGGTTCCTCCGCGAGACGTCAGCCTACGTCGTGCGGAAGGTGGCCGAACTGGCACCGAGGGTGGGCGCGAAGCCAGCCAAGGTGGACGTAAGGGAGATGGGCAAATGGGGGTACTGCACCAGGAGCGGGAGGCTTTCGTTCAGCTGGCAACTCATAGCCCTACCGGATCGGCTCAGGGTGTATGTGGTCCTCCATGAACTCACCCACCTGCTCGAGTTCAATCACTCGGCCGCCTTCAGAAGAAGGCTCGGGGCTGTCCTCCATGACTTCCGAGACCTGGAGAAGGAGCTGGCTCTCTTCGCCCCCTACGACCGGTTCGCGCCCTAACTCCACGACCCGAGCGGCAGGGTCATCTCTCGTTCAGGTACCCTTCTCCTGCTTTCTGAACTTCCGCCTGTTTCTAAGGCTGATGGCGACGTAGAGTGCGAAGATGGCAGCGACGGCCACGGGGCTGGCGAAGAGCCTGAAGTAGACGAGTACAATCACGATTGCGGCTATGACCGGAAGGACGACGAGGAGCTTGGCTCTCGGGGACATCAGGGCTACCCATGGGTGCTTGGCGGTGATAAAAAGCCTGAATGCAACGCCTGAAAGTGGTTCGGCGTCAGCTTAATACGCGCACGATTCCAATGCTCCCAATCATGAAGTATAGAAGACTCGGCAGCGCTGGAATCAGGCTCAGTGAGCTTTCGCTTGGCGCCTGGGTAACCTATGGCGGGCAGGTAGGTGAGGAGGAGGCGGCGAAGTGCATGTCGACGGCTTTCGACCTAGGCGTGAACTTCTTCGACAACGCTGAGGCGTATGCGGGAGGGAACGCCGAGACCGTGATGGGCAACGTCATCAAAAAGCTTGGATGGACTAGATCCGACATAGTGGTCTCAAGCAAAGTCTTCTGGGGAGGAGACGGCCCCAATGACACAGGGCTCTCGAGGAAGCACATCTACGAAGCCTGTAGGAGGTCGTTGAAACGCTTGCAGCTCGACTACCTAGATCTATTCTTCTGCCACCGCCCGGACCCGAACACGCCAATAGAAGAGACGGTCAGGGCCATGGACGACTTGGTGCGTGGGGGCCTGGTGCTCTACTGGGGGACGTCTGAATGGAGCGCAGCAGAGATCATGCGCGCGCACGGCGTCGCGAAGGAGTTGGGGCTTACTCCTCCGCAGATGGAACAGCCGCAGTACAACATGCTTCATCGCGAACGTGTAGAGAAAGAGTATCTCCCTCTCTATAGAGAGATAGGGCTGGGCACTACGATCTGGAGTCCTCTCGCATCGGGCCTGCTGAGCGGCAAGTACAACGCGGGAATCCCTCCTGGAAGCAGGGCTTCCCTCGACGGCTACAAATGGCTCAGAGAAGAGGTCATTACTCCAGCGAACATCGAGAAGGTCAAAGCCCTAGAGCCCATCGCAAAGGAGTTTGGCTGCACGATGGCGCAACTCGCGCTAGCCTGGTCAAGGAAGAACGAAGACGTGAGCACCGTCATGACAGGTGCCACCAAACCTGAGCAGGTAGAGGAGAACATGGCGTCATTGGACTTCGTTTCCGCCCTGAAACCCGATGTGATGGAGCGCATCGACAGGGTCCTCCAGAACAAGCCAGACTTGGGCGCCGGCGACTAGGCTGGATGTCTACGACGCAATCTCGACCAAGCTCGACGCGAGGGAGTCCGCCGCAAGGCACGCAGCTGGCGGCCAGCGACCCCTGTCGGCCCCATGCTCTTGGGACCAGCGCGTGACCTCCAGCAGGCAACCAAACATCGTTTCCAGGAGCGGCTCTGACCACGGCGTGGGATGCGCCGAAGCGAGGGCGGTACAGAGACTACGCGCGTCTACTTCCTAGCGGACCGCATAGTATGCGGAGTTGGGAACAGCGGTGGATCATCTCGAAGCTAGAGAAATGCCCTGTCCGCCGAGTGCTCCACAATGCACAGGTCGGTCGGAGACTGGTGGACTGACCGCCGATCCGCGTCGGGTCAGGCGTAGCGTTGCTGCCTGAGCCAGGAGTGTATGGCGAGGGTGGCCACAGCTTCCATGGTGGTGTTCCTCTCTTCGGCCGCCTTGCGAAGGCCATCGGCGACCCTCGGGTCAAGAAGTATCTCCAGCTTGACTGCATGGAGATATGTTGCCTCCTTCTTGATGTCCTCCATGGGACGCTGCGGGGCCATGACAAAATGGCTGACCACATTCTCTGCCTCGGGACTAGTCAGGGGTGCGATGGTCTCCGCCAGTTCCTTCAATTGCGTCGCCCTCTCCCTTCGGGGAAGCTCTTGGACGGTGGCCGCCTCTTCGGCACGGTGAAGGAATGTCGCATGCCTCACTGGCAGGACGCCTTCTTTCCTCTCGCTTGGAAGAGGGGCGTGCTTTACCGTGATGTCGGCTCTTGTCTCGCGCCTGATCTTCCGTACTACCTCGACTGCGCTTATCCTGTCATCCACATATTTTCTCGACTTGCCCAAGGCCCTGGCGACCTGGTCTGATGTACCGTAGGCGCGCGGGTTCGCCTTCTTCAGAGCTAGGATTGCATCATACTCCTCCTCGGGTTCGATTTCTTTTCTCTGTATGTTCTCGACTAGGGAGACTATGATTGCTTCCTCGTCAGTCATGGGCCTGACTATCGACGGGATTTTCTTGAGCCCCGCAATCTTCGATGCTTCAAACCGCCGCGACCCGACGATCAGCTCATATCTTCCGCCGATGGGGCGGACGAGGACCGGTTCAAGAACCCCCTTCTCCTTCACCGAGTCTACTAGGTCTCCCACGTCTCCAGGGGACCTACGGACATTGGTTTTCCCGACGAAGAGCTTCGATATCTCGACCGACATTATGCTCCCAGTTTGCTCCTTCCAGTTCTCCTGAGCTGAACTGAACTTCACCATGGAGGTCGAAAATCAGGGGTTTGCGGCTCCTCTTAAGACTATCCAGCCACTCTACACCGGATGGCCTCGGTTTTAATACTCGGGTTCCCCGTTCCCTAGTTGATGCTCACGAAGGAGGAGATGAAGAAGAAGAGGGCACAGCTGGACCGGGAAGCGGTGAACGTCTGCTTCCTCAAAGGGACTGAAGCACCTTTCACAGGCAAGTACTGGGACAACCACGATGCCGGGACGTACCACTGCGTGGTCTGTGGCACTTCGCTCTTCAGCTCAGACGCCAAATTCGAGTCTGGCACAGGCTGGCCCAGCTTCTTCCGGCCGGTCTCCGGCGACATAATCAAGGAAGAGACAGACCACAGCTTTGGGATGGTCAGGACCGAAATTTCATGCGCCAGCTGTGGCGTCCACTTGGGCCACGTCTTCGACGACGGTCCCAAACCGACCGGACTACGATACTGCATAAACTCGGCAGCCTTGGAATTCAGATAGGGAATCAGGTGAAGGCAGGCCGCAGGCACCCCTGACACGGCAACGATCCCCCATTGCGGGCCGGCGGCGGCCGTCTGACGCGTCTCAATCTCTCTAGAGACCCCTAGTTAATTGGTTTGACAATCAGCGAATAAGCGTCGAAGAATTCATCGGCAGTTAACGATGTAGATAACCAGAGACGGCACCACTGAGCCTGGCTAAATTTGGTTAACCAAAAAGGGATGCCGTTTTGACAGCCTATCCCTTAGGGTCGTTGCACGGGGGATTTTCTGGCGAACATGTCTTCCCAAGGCTTGCGACGTCCTTCGATTCGCTCCGGCGGGCTCGTCCGCAGAGAGTCCCCTGCCACACTCCATGACCGGAGCCTTAGGAAGACGGGGAACATTCGCCCGATTTTCACCATCTCACAGGTGCCGCACAGAAAGCAGAGGTACGAGACGGTTGGCGACTGGATTCCGGGCAAACCTGCCCAGATCAGGGTCAGCAGGATGAGAGATCAGAGGTACGTGTTCCTGGTGGCTCTGCACGAGATGATTGAGTACGAGCTGTGTAAGATGCACGGCATCTCAGATAAAGAGGTTGTAGCCTTCGACGTCAACTTTGAGGCGGAGCGCAAGATGAACCTCCACCCGATTGACGCGGAGCCTGGAGACCATCCGAAGGCGCCGTACAGGAACGAGCACGCGTTCGCTACTACAATTGAGATGATGGTAGCCCAGAAGCTCGGGGTGAGGTGGTCCGATTATGAGAAGACGGTCCTTTCCCTCGGGCCGAAGCCAAAGAAAGTCCTAGTCCGTCCCCGCCTGAGAAGCCGAAGATAGTTCCGGTTTGTGGCTGGCGCCCTGCTAAGTTCCCGGCTGCCGACAGATTGCCTTGGCTGGACGGGGTCAGTTCGCTGCAATTTGGACGAGGTCGAACATCTGTTTCCCCTTAGACCCAGGCAGTCCTGATATGCCGCCGACGAGACTCTCAGCAGCTACCCCTTTCCTCTCCAGCACCTTAGCAATCATCATCGACGTGCTTCCGCCAATGCACACAAGTAATAGGGGCCTATCGCCATTCTGCAGCAAACCTTCGAATGCTTCAGACGGGTCGGCGCCATTGAGCACCGCCTGGACGTCCTTGGCGTCAGCCACTTTGATGCTCTTCTCTTCTACGCCTAAAGCCGAAGCGATGACGCTCCTCCCTTCTCCCCTCGGAATGAACGTATTGTGAACCCACACAACGCCTCCATACTCTTTGATGCTTGAAACGGCCTCGTCTAGCCTGACCTGGTCCCTTCTTCCCCTCTTCGCCACTGCGCTGACCTCTGAGAGGTACTTGGAAGAGCCGTCAGCCACCATGACAACGAAATTCGTCCCCACCCCAAAGTTCGCCAGCTGCATGGTCGCATAGAGGGCAAGCGCCCCGCTTTCGCCAACGTCGTACCCTTTCCTGTTCATGAACTCGAAGAATTTGCTCGCCTCCTCGAAGTCTACTTCATGCTCTCCGGCGTAGGAGTTCGGTTCGTAGAACTTCAGGCCTAGGGCTTTCTCTCTAGTCCTTATGCCAGCTACGTCTTGGCCAGAAATCGGGAAGATTACCCTCACGCCCTTCCTCCCATATTTGGACCTGACGTACCTGCTAACACCAGTAGCGGTCCCACCAGTGCCGAACGCGCAGACAAAGTCAGCCTCTCCGAGAGAAACCCCCTTGTCTCGTAACTGCATGTCCACCTCCGGTCCGGTCACCGTCCTGTGGACCTCAACGTTCAGGTCGTTCTCATACTGCTCGGTGCAGAATCCTCCATACGCCCTGGCCAGCAGCTTGGCAAGCCCGATTGCATCTTGCCTTGTGAGCAGGGTTTCAGCTTCTCCTCTGACCCCTTCGAACGCAGCCGGGTCCAGGCCGAGTTCGGCAAGCTGTTGTCTGACGCTCGACGCGACTCCCTTCGCGACGGCCAGGTTCGCGTCGCCTCCGAGTCCTGGTGTAGGGCAGATGTCGATATCCAGATTCACGAGCCTGGCCCCACTAGCACGCAGGCCGTCTACCACGCCCTGCTGCAGCCTCCTTGAGACCAGGACTATGACCTCGAGGCCTAGTCTGCGGAGGGCGCTGAGGGCGAGTCCGAAGTTACCTGACGTCGCCTCGAACACGGTCTGCCCCTTGGTAAGTCTCCCAGAGGCTATCGCGTCGTGCAAGATGGCGACCGCAGGTCTGACCTTGACCGACCCTCCATCCAGTTTCGAGTCCATCTTGGCAAACACCCTGACTCCCTTCGCATCCAGTTTGACCCCATATTCTGAGTCGGCACAACTGACGAAGTCGTCAGTCACCTCAACCAATGGAGTAGGGTTACCCACCGTTCCTTCCTTCAGCTGGGGGACCCCGCTCATGACCTCTGAATCGAATCTGTTGAGGAGGTCTATATCGACAGCTGGTGACGGCATTAATCTGATGGCTTCGCGCCGCCGCTATAAATTACATGTGTTGCTTTGAGCTGTCCAGAGATCCCTTCCGGGCCTGATTTTCACCATTGCATGAAGTTCTACTACACGTAAGGACTCTGCTACGACTCTCCGTTCTCGCTCGGTTCTCTATGGAACTTGTCGGGAGGGCCCAAATACAGATTGGTGGGGAATACCTTCGGGAGCACATACCTGATGTGCGGGTACCCCCTCTTGTCGTGGTAGATGTCAGAACCAATTTCGCCGTTCCTGAACGCGCTCTCGAACTTCTTCCAGTCTTGATTGTGGATAGCCTGGAAGATGGGGAGGAGATACTCCTTATCGAACGCCGCGAGGTCGTCAGTGTACTTCGGCCTCGTCACCTTCGCGGTCCGGAAAGACGTCCTCACCTGGTTCAGATGATGGGCAGCCAGTTTCCAGTTGCCTCCCTTCGCAGCGTAGTAGGTCTGCGTGAACCTATCCCCTGCTTCCTTCATGAGGGCTGCCATCCCAGGCTGGATTGCCGCGAGCTGGTCGATGGTGATTTCACCGTGGGGGGTCTTAGCCTTGATTTCGCTCACAGGTGACGCCTCTCCGGGCCCCCCTATTCAATCCAGCTAGGTCGACCTAGAAAGGAGGTCGGAGGGGAGGTAGGGGCTCCCTGGGGCTCCCCGGCTGAGGGAAGCCGGGTTCCCTCGGGAAAGACGCCTGGGCGTTGTCGAGCCTCACGCTTCAGACTCCTTCGGTGTCATCTACAGCTCGACGACCTTCTCAGCCCTCAAGATGAGTCTCATTTCCCTCCTGACCACGTCACCCTCGAGCGCCTGGTACAGGGAGTACTCGTCGGTAGCCTTCGCCTCGCCGAGGCTCCGTAAGATGTCTCCCGAGGCCACGCCTGCGGCTCTGGCAGGGGACCCGGGGTCCACAGACGTGACTGGACGCCCCTCGCCATGGCTTACCTCTGCCGATCTAGACAATTCTTGCGGGAACTCTATGGCTTCGACCATCACTCCAAGGTATCCCGTTTTCATTCCGCTTCCCTTCGATAACCTGGCCACATTCTTCTCCCCGCGCCTACGCTCACTACCGACTGCGGGACACGTTCTGCAAGCGCCGTCACAGCGTCAGAGAACGACTGCAACAACAGAATCTCTTCGTTCTCTCTGTCCAGAGTCATAACACACGGTCTGACGAGCGCGTTACTTGTTGAGCGGGTTCAGAGTGTATCCGGTCACATGGCAGTGGGGGCGATGTACCCTAAGCGCGTGAGCGCCGTCTTGTTCCCAGGCTTCGCGCCGTTGTAGAGCCTCGAAATCCTCCCCATCAGCTGATGGGCTGCACGTATGGCCTTGGGTAGATCTGAGTCCCGAGAGATTTTGGCTTTGATGTCGAGCTGATCCGACGAGAACTTCGCGTCGATAAGGGCTGTCCCGTCGTCCGTGACCCACTTCATGACGAATCCGTCTTCAACCTCTGCCATGCCGACCCACCTGGCATTGTCAAACCATCTCCCTTTCAGCGCGTCCGCAATCTTGCCTGCGCTCGCAGGATAGGGAAGAAACGTGTGGAGTATGGATACGCTCTTTGAGCCGGCAGCGGCAGCCTTGGGCGGGAGAGGCCCCCTGGCTCTCTCTGCGAGGGTATAGCCTTCTGGAGATCTCACGACCATGCCGCTTTCCTCCAGTCTTTCCAAGGCCCTGGAGAGCGTCTCCGGGTGCGCCCGGGTGATTCGCCGCAGTCCATCGAAAGTGAAGACGGCGAGCTTTTCGCCCTCTATCGTCCGCAAGACCTCGGCGTCTCTCGGATTATCAACACCGTCGCCAACAGCAAGACGGTTCTCGCGGGCCGACAAAGAATCTCCTTGTTGTTCCCTTCTGGGTCCCTTAAAAAACAAGCGCGAGTTGAGCCCAATACGTCGGCCCAGCTCTGCTATCCAAGGGCAAAAATAGTCCCTCCGGCGAAACCTCTTTGGTTGTCCGGATGAAAGGTGTCTTGCTGGTGATAGCACTGCTGGGAGTTTCCGGCATCGTTCTGCTCTCCTACAACTTCTATTCTATGCTTTCTCTGCCGGGAACCGTCACCACCCCGGTGCCGTCGACCTTCACCGTAAACGGAAGGACGTTCGGTTTCAATTTCACTGCCACGACCCAGGCAGAAAGGGAGTCTGGGCTCATGAACACGAAAGTGACTAGAGCCACAACAATGCTCTTCGCATTCCCCACCTCCGGCAAGTGGGCGTTTTGGATGTATGACACCAACACCAGCCTTGACATCATATGGGTAACCGCGTCAGGCGACTCTGGTCAGGTTGTTTACCTCGTGACGACTGCTCCGCCATGCTACAGCAGCGTGGCCTGCGCCGTCTACAGGCCCACTTCCGGGGCGAACTATGTCATCGAAGCCAGAGGGGGATTCGCGGCAGCCAACGGGATAACCATCGGCACTACCATCGAGTTTGGGTGAGCTGGATTCGTCTGTTTTCCCAAATCGTCAAGTGAATTCGACACGCTTTTCTTTTGCCTCAACCGATTCCGCCATGAAGACGTGCAGCCATCTCCTAGGCCTCCAATGAATCGTGCTCAGAAGCTCAACTGGTACTCGCAACAGCTGATTTCCGAGGCTGAGACCGCAGAGAAAGCAGGAAACGGAGAGCATGCGGTCGCGCAGTATCTTCAGGCGGCGGAGATCCTGCTGCTCCTGGCCAAGGTGGAGGCGAGTTATGCTGCTTGGAAGAACTACACTGACAAGGCATCCCTCTGCCAGCGGAAGGCAAGGATGCTGATTGCCCAGTCGCCGAGCGACACTGGCTGGCATGCCCCCTCGGTCTCTCCCACCGGCGCCTCCCCGCGCTCTTAATATAAGACGGCAAGCCATTTTGTCACTAATGGCAAAATGGCAGTGCTACCGCTGTGGGTACATCTTCGAAGGGGACAGGACCCCCGACGAGTGCCCGAACTGCCAGTACTCCCTCGCATTCTGGATTGAAGCTACGGAGACGAAACCCCCCACGATCAGGAGCTTCGTCAAGACCGATCCTCTTACGATTGACGCCAACGAGACCGTCCTGAGCGCGGCCCAGAAAATGCGCGAGAAGGGCGCAGGGAACATATTGGTTCTCGTGAACGGAGAACCGAAGGGGATTATGACTGAGCGAGACATACTGAACCACGTGGCAGCAGACGACCTGGTCGCTTCAATTGTGCTTGTACGGAAGATAATGACTTCCCCTATGGTCTCGATTGAGGCTGACGAACCACTGTCCGAAGGAATAAAACTAATGGCGAAGCACAAGATAAGGACGGTCTTCGTGACTGACCACGGCAAGCCCCTCGGACTGCTCAACATGCGGTCTGTGGTAGGTGACCAGTTCAAAGTGGCGAGGAACCTGGAGTCCTGAGCTTCCAAGGAGACCGTCCCGCCGAAGCCGCGGGGAACATCGAAGAGAGGCGCGAAGCATTGCTTGGAGTGGAAAACCTGAGACAAGAACTCCTGAAGGCAGCCAAATCCCATGGGACGCTCACCTATGGGCGGCTGATGAAAATCACGGGAGTTTCAAGAGGGAAACCCCTCTTCGCCGCCATCGTCGCCGTTGACAGAGCGGAATACGCTAGGGGAGCTCCCGGATTCGCCGCCATCATCGTCCGCAAAGACACTGGCTTCCCCGGTGGGGGGTTCTTCTGCGACGACGAACTCCCTCCTTCCCTGAGGCGTCCCTATTCGAGGGCCTCTGACCCCGTACTCTCTACTGCGGAGATGAACTACGTCAAGAGCGCCCAGAAGAGGATTTGGGATTACTACTCAAGCGCCCAGACATAGCTCTCCGGGTCGGTGCCGCGGAGCCGCCGCCTAGGAAGACTTCAGCCCGGCGGCAATCTTAGCCGGGTCGCGAGACTCCGTAATCGACCTCCCCACGAGCACGAAATCCGCCCCAGCCGAAATCCCCAGTGCGGCGTCCCCGCCTTGTGCGCCTACACCTGGCGAGAGTATCAGGCACCTCTCGCCCACTATCTGCCTGGTCTCGGCTATCTTATCAGACGACTTGGCAGATACGATTACCCCGTCCGCGCCCCACTCTCTTGCCCTATGCGCGAAAACGCGGTACAATCGTTCGCCTCCTTCGAGGCGGAGCGAGTACCCCTCCTCTGCGCCCTTGTGGCTCATGTAGACAAGGAAGAGTATCCCGCCGTTCTTGGAGTGAACTCTCTCAATCACCCTTCCAAGACCTTCTTCCCTGCCTATGAAGGGGTTCGCTATGACGGAGTCGAAACCGTAGTCGATGAGCGAATCGACAATGTTCAGGTTGGTGGACTCTATGTCGTTAATCTTCAAATCGGCTATCAGAGGGAGCCCTTCCTCTTTACAGACACTGATGACGCCTCGTATGCCATGGAGGCCGTATGGAAGCAACAGGTGGTGATTCACCTTCACCGCGGCCAGATGCTCCTTGGTCGCGTTGAGCACCCGCAGTGCGTTGTCCAGTCTCTCCTCGTAGGGGCCGGAGAAGTCGAGGGCAAGGATGAGCTTCGACCCCCTCTTTCTTGAGGCGTCAAGAAGCCTCTGTCTGAAGCCCGGTGCCACTTTCTCAGAACTCATCAGGCGTGCGCCTTCCCGACGAGGTCTTCAAGCTTTGCAAACCCCTTCCTCTCCAGGTATGAGATGATTCCAAGATTGACATCGTTGAACCTGTCAAATTTCTTGATAGTCGAAGTACCGAACTGCACCATGTTCGCGCCAGCCAGGAAGAATTGCACTGCGTCCTCCCAGGTGGCCGCTCCGCCGCATCCGACGATAGGGACATCAAACTGCTCCCTCAGCTCATAGACACAGCGCAGTGCGATCGGTCTAATCGCTGCCCCAGACAGCCCACCGAAGCCATTTGAAAGGGCAGGTCCCGCTTTCTCAACATCGATGGGGAACGACCTCACAGTGTTGATGGCAGTCAAACCGTCGGCCCCCGCGTCCACGGCAGCTCTGGCGACCTCGACTAACCTCTCCGTATTGGGGGAAAGCTTGGCGAAAACCGGTTTGTCAGTGGCAGTTTTCACCACCCTGGTGACCCTGCTAACTTCCTCAGGGAGGTGTCCGACCTCGGTGCCGACGCCTGAAACATGCGGGCAACTGAGATTGAGTTCGTAGGCGGCGAAGTCGTTACCGTCCAGAATTCTGACCACGCGTTCGAACTCCTTCTCGTCCCCTCCGAACACAGAGACGAATATCGGCAGCCCCTTGCCGTTGATCTGGGCAAGCCGTTCCGCGAATTCCTCCGCGCCTGGGTTCGGCAGCCCGGCGGCGTTCACCAACCCGCCCTCCACATCGACCAGGGTCGGTTCAGGGTACCCTTCCCTGGGCTCGAGTCCAATCGACTTCGTGACGGCGGCGCCTGCCCCCACCCTCAGAGCCTGGATTACCTTCTCGAGGGAGCTTCCGTGCACTCCGGAAGCCAGCATGGTGGGGTTGTGCAGATGCAAACTTCCTATTTTCACTTCGATTGCATCGGCGTCCAGGCTACCGCGCCCCCATCTGCTTCATGACTGCTTCATAGTTGCCTTTCGTGACCTTCTTCTGGACATACAACGTCTCTACGAGGTCCTTGATATCAGTAAACGAGCGGAGCTTCACTCCAGCCTTCGCCAAGCTCTCTTTTCCGCCTTCGAGCCTGTCTACCAGCACCATCACATCGCTGACCACGCATCCTGCCATCCTAAGATTCTCAACCGCCGCGACTTTACTTCCTCCATCGGTAATCAAATCGTCGACCACCAACGCCCGCCAGCCCGGGGCGACAGCCCCTTCGACGAGCTTGCCCAATCCATGCCCTTTCCGCTCGCTCCTCACGTAGACCATAGGTTTCTTGAGGATGTAGGCCAGGGGCGAAGAGATGGTTATGCCAGCTGTAGCCACCCCAGCCACGACGTCGAAGCTCAGTTCAATTGTCTCCTTGACCATGGCCAGGTATGCCGCGACCGCTAATTCGTAGGTCCTAGGGTCGCTTGGGACCACCCTCAGGTCGAGGTAGTATGAGCTTACTTTGCCGCTGGCCAGAGTAAATTTCCCGAACCTGAGGGATCCTATCCGGAAGAGGGCTTCTGCGAGTGCGACCCTTCCGCTTCCCTGGTCAGTCAAGAATCACGCCTCTAAAAACGGGTCCTGTCTGCTTGCATGTACTCGCGAAATTGAACCCGCGCTACCTCGGGTTTCAGCGTGGATTTAAGCCTTGGACGGTCCGGTGCCAATCCAAGACAGACATTGCCATCCTGTCGTACGTCTCGGGATCGATTTCTTGAACGCTCGCCGAGTCGATGTCTATGAGAAACACCATGTGAAGCCTCGCTTGCATCAGGTCATCTATCGAGATTTCAGGCCTGTTGTACGTGACATCGGTCCGCGCCTTTATTCGAACGGCTTCTTCACGAGTCCTATTCCGAGAGGGCTTGATGAAGAAGCGGGGGAGATCCAACGTGTATGAGGGGGTGGTCCCCAGGGCGAACTTACCTGCATATTTGCTATATCGGGCGATCTTACTGGAAATTCTGTTCTGTGCGTACGCCGAAGGTTCCAGGGCCGCTTCGGGTGGTATGAACCCGGTTTCTATCTCGACTATGAGGCGCCCGTCCCCTCTCGACCCCATCACGTCACAGACCAAGATCTTGTCCAGCCTGTGCTCCACCTTCACATCATATCCTTGTTTTATCAAGGTCCTGGCGCACACCAGCTCAAGGGCCGAGTGGTTGATCTTCACGAGGTTCTTCCTGTAAAGGTTCACCAGGATGTCTGTGATGGCAAAGACTTTCGACCTCACCTCTTCGCCGTCCTCATGGCAGGCTCTCCCGGCCAGTTCATAGAGGTCGTCCTTGAACCTGCGGACGTCCAAGCCTAGCTGAACCCTCGCTGTGTCAGGGTGTAAAGGCCCTCAGCGTCGCCGGGAGGCGTTCTCGTCAAGTATCCGCTTCACTTCGATGTCTTCCACCTGTCCGAAGTCCTCGTAGAACTCTCCGATGGACAAGAACGGCCCTGGGGTCGATAGGCAGACGACCTTGGTCCCATCCTCAGATAGCGCCTGCACGGCATCGGCCGGCGCAACTGGGGCTGCTATTATCACTTCCTTTGGTCCCCTCTTCTTCACCGACATCACTGCGGCGCTGACTGAGCTCCCGGTAGCGATACCGTCGTCCACTACGACCACCACTTTGTCGCCCAATCTAGGGTAAGGTGCCGACCCCCGAAGTCTCTGCATTCGATCCTTGACCTCCTCTCTCTTCAGGCGGATCTGGTCGTCCAAGTACGCCGCGCTCGCCCCCAGCGACTCGGCAGCCTGCCTGTCCATCATCACGTCTCCTTCCTGAGTGACCGCTCCGAGGGCGTACTCGGGTTCCCCTGGTGCTTCGATTTTTCTGGTGACCACCACGTCCAGTGGAGCCTCCAACGCCTTGGCCACTTCGTTCGCTACCACTACGCCTCCCCTGGGTATCCCGAGCACGACTACATCTTCCCCTCTGAGCCTCAGGAGGACCTCTGCGAGGCGCTTCCCTGCGTCCACTCGGTTCTTGTACCGCAAATATACCCCACCACGGGTATTAACCCTCTGTTATTTGGTTGCCTCGCCCGGCTCTCAGGAGGGATGTGGCTTTCCTCCGACGGCGGCCTCGTAGCGTTCCTTCACCGCCGCCGTCCCGGTTCGCCCTCGGTTTGGCCTTCGTGAAGTCCGGGTTCCCCCGGCTCTACGCGCCACCATCCCGCTCGCGGATGGTATCAGGCGCCAAGGCTTTCCCCGGCACCTCTTCCTTTCCGCGAATCCATCCTTTTCCAGGCCGGACGAGTATCGTATTGAACGGCCTGCTACTATTAATCGCTTACTTCGATTCCCAATCTTAGGAATCGTCAGTAGCGGCTGCCGCCTCCGGCATCACTGGAATTTTCGCCATTGTCGTGAGCCCGCCAAGACCCAGACGTCCCGGCTACGTCTGATTCCCACGTCGGCCAGGCAGAGCCCACCCTGCGGGATTGCGAGTATCTTCCTGACTATGCCCCCATGGCAGATGCTGGGCTGAACCACACCGCCGAACGATTTTTTGCTTCGAATCTGCCCATGAGATTCTGCGCCTGGAAAGGGAATGTGGCACTTCCACCACCGCGAATCGCTCTCGCTCGAGCTCCAGCCCTAATGATGGCCTTCATCTATCTGTGGACCGCCGACTCTCATACCGAAGCGGCATAGCCCTCGAGATATCATGCTTGGGCTCAAGCACGTTTCACCAGTCGTCCAAGCCCATAGACTTCGCCACGGAGGGTTGCCTACATCAGGAGGCCCCAACATTTCGGCGTGACTGATGCGGTGGTAAAGAAAATATTCGTTCTTTGTCAGCAACAAGAGTCAAGCTAGGATAACAGCGAAGGGCGCCTAGACAGTGTCAGCTCTCTCGCTGTCGGCCCTGCCGATGGCCTGGGGTGCAGCCCGAGTCGACGCCGGTTATACGCGCGAGGCTGGGAATATTCCGGGCTGTTCTCGGGTCAGGAGTAGGGCCTTGTGCTCACCAGAGCCCGGTGCGGTCAGGCGACCGCGCCCAGGGAAAGTGGAGGAGCGCGGGCAGGGGTTGAGAAGCACGAAGGAGGAGGCACGCAGGACGGTAGACGGCCCTTCTTCGGTCGAGTGGGGTGTGGAGCTCCATGCTTAGCACCGCCTCGACCTAAGAAGAGCCCGAATCCAGAGCGCGGCCAAGCCCACAGTGCGGATTGACCTCTGCTCCGCGGTCTGAAGCCGGAACTGGGCGCTGAATCCTGACCTCGCCTGACCCTGCACGGGAGCAGACGAAGACAGCGAGGGGCGGCTTCTCTTTAATTACCGCGATCAGGCTAGTGCCTTTGCCATGAGTGAAACGAAAGCTCAGAATGGCGACACGGTGTCAGTCCACTACGTCGGGAAATTCCCGGGCGGGAAGGTCTTCGACACTAGTATGAAGGCTGAGGCGATGAAGTCAGGACTATACACCCCAGCGCGGGACTACAAGCCACTTCAAGTCGTGCTCGGCCAGCACCAGGTGATAAGCGGCTTCGAGGAGGCGCTCGTCGGCATGCAGGTAAACGAAACCAAGGAGATTACACTCCCTCCGGAAAGAGCCTATGGGAAGACAGGCAGGCATCCCATGGCGGGGAAGACGCTTCAGTTCAGACTGCTCGTGACAAGCATCAAACGGCCCTGACTCTGCAGTACTGACTGCATTCGAGTTCATTGTGCACCCCCATTGACCCCGAAACTATTTACCATCGGCGCCGCCGCCCAGACGCCAAGAGATGGCTAAGAGAGGGTTCACAATAGATACCGGCACCGAGAAGATACCAGTAGAAGGTCACGCCCACCAGAACGTGGCGGTAAAGTACCTCATGAAGCGCAGGCGGAGCCTGATATTCACCAAGGACCCCGCCAAGGTCGAGAAGCTCTTCTCTGAAGTCCCGAAGCAAGTAAGCATCATCGGGGCGAACGTCACTAAGACATACAAGGTCACTTGGGAGAGGGTGAGCACCGGAGAGTTCGCCGGTGCCAGATTCACCTTTACTTTGGAAGAAGTGGGGTAACCTTTAGTTAAGGGCCATCTAGGGATAGACATGGCGCCGGGTTACAGGCGTGACGCTTACAGCGATGCCATAAACAAGGTCCGTTCGGCGCACTCAGAGTCTGTGAAGCATGCGAGTATGACCGTCGAATGTCCCAAGTGTGGCGCAAGGCAGGTCATCACAGACAAACCTGGCATGAGAGTCTGCGTTAAGTGCGGCTTCGAATTCAAACAGCCGCAGCAGTGACGCTGCTCTTGCAGGATTGAAGGTTAGGCTTATGTATTGAGAACCCGAACCTGTCTTGTCTTGATGCGGCCCCCCAGGCCTATGGGTATAGCTATCTTGGCAATCTTGGAGATTCTCGGTGGTTTGCTCATACTTCTCCTCGGCCTTGCCGTGGCTGCCGTAAGTGGGACGCTCTTCTCTGCCCTCGGCCTCGCCATACCAGCAGGGATAGGAGTCGCCGCAGGGGGCGTGGTGGTCATATTCGGGTTACTGGGGCTCCTTGTGGGCTGGGGCCTTTGGACCGGAAGGGGATGGGCAAGAATACTGGCCATCATCCTTTCTGGTCTCGGAGTCTTGGCCAGCCTCGTGGGGCTCGCTTTGGGTTCGATTCCAAGCCTCGTGGGGCTCGTCATCGACGGGTTCATACTATGGTATATGTTCCGGCCTAACGTGCGGGCATTCTTCGGACGGAGCGCCCAGCCCATGCCTCTCCAACCAACGCCGTAGCCTTAAACTGCGAAAACCGGGAGAGAGCCCTCCAAGAGTCACCTGGATGCCATAGGCATACAGGGAATTACTCTGGAGGTTGCTCCCGGCCACATCTAGGCTCCGCAGGTGCTATTTGCTCCCCTTCCATGCTTGGGCCCGCTTGCAGAACTCCTCAGCCTCATTCGCTGCAATGTCGCAGCGCTCGTAGTGCCTCACTATCTCGCGGAGGAGCTCTTCAATGGGCGTAGGAGCCCCAGGACACTCTGAGTCCAGCTGGGACCTTATCTCCATCAAAGGTTGCCAGACATCACTCGGGATGACGACGGGGACCCCCTGCTTGCTTGAAGACATGGCCGCCCGGCGGTTCCCCGCGTATTTCTGGATTAGGCGGGGCTCTAAAGCCCGATGCTGTTGATAACGCCGCCAGAGTTCGCGTCAATTACCAACACAATCTTCCCATTCTTGTGCTGGTATCGCACGAACCAGACAGGGGCATGAAGCAGCTCGGCATCGCCGACGTCCGATTCTGTGGTGAGCTTCTGAATCATGTGGTGTGCAGCATGCGCCTTTTGCGACTGCAGCTGGTCCACCAGCGTCTTGGCCTGGGTCTTAGCAACCTCCTCGCCTACATCCCCGTTGAGGACCTTGATCCCTTTCACCTTGGCCGCGTCAAACACCACCCTGTCAGCCAGGTTGAACTGGTAGTCCTTGGGCTGGTAGTCAGTGAGGGCCTTCAAGCCGACTATAGGGAAATTGTAGTCGTTGTCCAACTGGTATGCCTTCCTGTTCCCCTGGCCGCCGCCCACGAACCCTCCTCCCCCCATCACCGTCCCGAACATCATCCCGGTGAACAAGCCTCCTCCTCCGAACCCGTTATTCCTCCCGCCGCCCAGGGCGCCCCCCATTATCCCGGCCAGGGCAGCGGTGGTTGCTATCTGGCCCGCCTCGGCAGCCATATCGACCGCCACCAGGGAGGTCCTCGCAGAGACAGGCAGCAGCCAATATGGTACCATCGCAAGGTTGACTTCTTCCAACGTGGAGGACTCCTGAAGATGGCGATGAAGCAGTCCCCTGTCCATCAGCCCATGAATCTCCTTCATCACGTCGTCCTGCTGAGAAATCTTGACCGGGAGCATGGTGTGCTTGTCAATGCTCTTCCATCCTTCGTTCCCGAGTGAGATGCTGCTACCGCAATACTCGCAGGTGATGAACATCTCGCCGAACTTGGGCGCTATGGGGGCGCCGCAACTAGGGCACTTCAGTGTGGTAGCACCGGTTGGGGCGATGACCTCTTGTCGTACGGTGGCTGCCTGGGGTGTCGCCTGGGAAGACTGGCCGACCTTCGCACCGCATTTGTAACAGAACTCGGCGTCGTCAGGCAGCTGGGCTCCGCACTTTTGGCAGAACGTCAAGAATCACCTAGAGCTTGGTCCCGCAGTTGTTGCAAAACTTCGAACCTACGGTTATCGAACTCCCACAGTTAGGACAAAACTTCGCTGCCCCTGCAGGCGCAGACGAACCTTGAGGTGCAGCCATGGTGGCCCCACAGTTAGGACAAAACTTCGAAGTCATCGGGACCAAAGATCCGCAATTGGGACAGCTCCTCGACTGGATGTTCTGGCCCATCCCCTGGGCCATCTGCCCTCCGATGGCGTAGCCGACGCCCAGACCGGCCCCGAGCCCAGCTGTCACGCCCGCTCCTCCTGAGGGATTCCTTGCCGCATCGTCGACGGCCTTCCCAGTCTGGTACTGCATATAGTTGACGCCGAGCACCTGCATCTCCGACCTTGTGTCGATGGCTTTCTGGACGTCATCGGGGAGGCTTATCGTCAATCCGGATATCTTGTTGATTTCCATGCCAAACTGGCCGAGGTTGTCGGGACCAGAGGCGAGCACCACCTGCTCAATGTTCATGAGGTTGGCAGCCAGGTCAGTGACCTTCAAACCCTGCTGCTTCATCTTCCCCAGCGCGCTGTAGACTAGGATGACAATCTGCTCCTTCACCCTCCCTTCCACGTCATCGGAGGTGTCCGCGCCGAAGGTTCCGACGAACTGGTTGATGAAAAGCTCAGGGGAAGAAATCCTCCACCTGTACTCACCGAAAACCCGCAGGTTGATTATTCCGAAGGTCGGGTCAGTGAACTGGTAGGGCTGCGTGCTCCCGAACTTCCCATCCAGATACCGCTTGGGGACGTAGTAGACCTCGGCCCACTGTGTTACCCCCGTAAAGAACTTCAGGAGTTTACCCACCACCGGCGCGTTGAAGTCAGTCAGCGCATACCTGTTGGGTTGATCGAAGTAAGTCAGCGCCTTTCCGTCGCGGTAGAAAACCGCTATCTCGTCCTCCCTCACGACAACGTTGTCGTTGAGCCGTATCTGACGGGGCGCTTTCCAGAGCACGTTGTAGACCCCCGGTGCGGGTTGCTTGTCCTTGTCGTCCCAGGCGAACGTCGTCGAACCGAATACGCTTCCACCTGCCGCGGGGACCCCATCGTTTTTCTTGCCGAAGACCACCGCTCTCACTGACCGAGGGCTATGCCCTCTATCGCTTCTATCCTCTGTGACCACTTCTGCTTGATATCAGCCACGTCTCGAACGAACCCGCCAATCGCCGCTTGAATTGAGCTCGGAGCAGCGCTGTCATACACCAGTCTCCCAGACGACGTAGCATCGTCCAGCTGGAAGACCGCACTGACGAACGAGTAGTCATAATCATACAACTTGTTCAACTTGTCGTCCGTGACTTGAATCGGGGCGGCCCAGCCCGCATATCCCTGTCCTGCGTGCCGCACCTCTCCGCTGAGGGCCTGCACCTGAGAAATGACCGATCCGACGCTCGTCAGGTTCGTAAAGTCGCCGCTGGACGCCACCTGCTTCCTCAACTGCTGCAGGTTGTCCCTAACCTTGTCAAGCCTGTCCGCCACCTGATTCCTCAAGAGTTCGTCGGAGACCCTAATGTCCTCCTTGCTCCTGTATCCCCTAAGACCTGGTATGAGAAGCTCAAGCTTTTTCGCGATCCCCCTATTGGCATCCACCTGCTGTCTGATGTCTGGACTGCCTTGTGTCAAGGACCTACGTCTCGACCTCCCTTCCATCTAAATAAATATGGCGAACGTCCGCCATCCTTTGCAAAGGTCTCCTAACACGAATCTCGATAAGGTCAGGATTGGGTGCAGCGGATGGTCCTACAAGGACTGGGACGGGGTATTCTACCCTAAGTGGCTGGCGTCAGAGGACTATCTTTCATTCTACTCCAAGGTATTCAACTGCGTGGAGGTCGACTCCAGCTTCTACAGGATTCCCAGCCAGTTCATGGTGAGCAAGTGGCGGAGCAATACCCCCGTCGGCTTCGTCTTCTCACCCAAGCTCCCCAAGAAAATCACTCACGAGAAGAAGCTGGAGGACTCAGAGTCCACTCTCATGTATTTCTACAGTGTGATGAGCAAGCTGAAGGAGAAACTCGGTCCGATAGCGATACAGCTCCCGCCGTCCGTCAAACTGAGCACCCACCAGGACATATTGAAAGAGTTCCTCTCCACGCTCAGCCCAGAGTTCAAGCACGCCATAGAGTTCCGCCACCGATCTTGGTTCACGCCTGAAGTCTACTCACTCCTGAGAAAGAATAACGTCTCCATGATATGGGCCTTGAACCAGTATGTCGAGAGCCCCCCAGAGGCGACTGCAGATTTCGTCTATCTCAGGATGGTGGGCGACAGAGAGATCACAGAGTTCACAGGGGTGCAGAAAGACAGGTCTGAGGACATGGACCGGTGGGCAACCTCTGTCAAGGAGAACGCCAGCAAGTTCGAATCTGGTTATGTCTTCTTCAACAATCACTTCGCGGGTTTCAGCCCTGAATCCGCCAACGAATTCCGGAGGCTCCTCGGCATGATGGAACTCGACTGGAATGCCCAGGGGACTGGGCAGCAGACGCTGTTCGGGCAGTAGCTGACAGATGCACCCACAGCGCCGGTCCGTCCTCCACGTCGACCTGGACGCGTTCTACGTCTCCGCTGAGATTAGAGAGCGCCCCGAACTGAAGGGGCTTCCGGTGGTCGTAGGCGCAGACCCGGAAGGAGGGATGGGCAGAGGTGTCGTCGTCGCATGCTCCTACGCCGCCCGGAAGTTCGGCCTTCGTTCAGGAATGCCAATCACACAGGCCTACAGGCTCTGCCCCCAGGCGCAGTACATTCAACCGAACTGGGGTCTCTATGAACGTGTTTCGGAAGAAGTAATGGCTACACTGAGGAATTTTGCTGACAGGTTCGAGCAGGGGAGCATAGACGAGGCCTACCTCGACGTCACTAGCAGAGCGGGAGACGAGCATTCCGGAGCAGACTTGGCCATGGAGATTAAGAGGACCATAAGAGAGAAGCACGGCCTCACCTGCTCTATCGGGGTCGCGCCGAACAAGTCTTCGGCGAAAATCGCTTCCGACAGGAACAAGCCCGACGGCATGACCGTTGTGCCGTTCGGCGACGTACGCGGGTTCCTCGCCCCCCTCCCCGTGGGTGTCGTCCCAGGTATCGGCCCGAAGACACGCGAGTTCCTCCGTGAGAAGGGCATCGCGACCATCTCACAACTCCAGCAATTAGAGGGCAGGCAACTACTCGCATGGTTCGGAAAGAACGGGGTCTGGCTCTGGGGGGTCGTCCATGGCGAAGAAGCCATAGAAGTGAAGCAGCAGGAACTCCCGAAGTCGCTCAGCGTAGAACGAACTTTCAAGGACGATACTAGCGACTTCGGGACAGTCAGGCGAGAAGCAGCCGACGGGGTCGCCGAACTAATGCGGAGGGTGAAGTCGGCTGGCTATGCTTACAAGGTGGCTGGCATAAAAATCAGGTTCCGCGGGTTCGAGACCCACACCCGGGAGCGGACTCTCGTGAGCCGCACCGACAGCGAAGGCCCCCTGCTCGAGAGCGTCGACAGGCTTCTGGACGAGTTCGAGTCGAAGGGAAAGCCGGTGCGCCTGATAGGGGTCAGGGTCGCAGGTATTCAACGCTCATCTTCGGACCCCTCTAGACTCGACGATTGGACCAAGAGCTGAGCCCGTTTCCGCTCCTCCGGAGCGCCCCGTTTCTGAATCCTATCGAGTGCACAGGTTCCCGTCGAGTAGGAGCGTAGAGACGTAGGACGGGGACGAGAAGAGTTCTGCCGCTATGAACCCGCGGGCATGAGCGCCAGAGATTCTCCTGGGCCGACCGCCGTTACCTGCTTCCTGCTTGGCCATGCCGGTTCATGGCTCGCAGTCAAACCCTCTCGCTCGCCGCTGCAAGTTGCTCCGCCAGCCATGGGAGCGCCTGCGTGATGAACGACGGCCCGTGATGTGCAAGAAAGTCCAGCGGGCCAGGGGTCACGAACACATTTCCAAGAGCCACAGCCTTCAGCCCTGTCCAGCCTCTTGAGCGTAGCAGGGTCGCGAGGTCACCGCCTTCGAACTTGGAGTACATTTTGGGCTCATAGAAAACGGCGTCAGGGTTCCTTAATGATACTGCCTTCAGGTCTGGGACTAGCCACTCACGAGGCTCGTCTTCGTACAGATGCGAGCTGCCGAGGAGTCTGAACGCATCAGTGATGTAACTGTAGGCGCCGAAGCTCACGGGGCCCCCTAAGTTAATCTCAACGTAGGAATCCAGCTTCGAAACCCGCGGCAGTCTCCCAAGGGACCTGAGGAGAGCCGCCCCCAACTCCCGGCCCTTTCCGGCTGCACCTGTCACCAGGCCGACCTTTACGACGAAGTCTATGATGCCCGCCACCGACAGAGGCAACTCGAGAGGATACACTGGATACTTCTTCGACAGCCTAACTGCGAATTCGCGCTGGTATCCTGTTACGGCAAGAATCAGATCCGGGTTGAGTTCATCGAGGATCTCTTCTCTTACCGTGTTGTAACTCCCAAGCTTTCGTTTCGACTGCGCCTCCGCCGGGCGAGCGCAGAACGCAGTGACGCCGACGACCTTCTCGCCGAGCCCGAGTTGGAAGAGCGTCTCGGTGGCCGCGGGACTAAAGCTCACGATTCTTTCAGGGGGATCGGGAACTGGTACCGCCGTCCCGAGAACTTCACTGAAGACCTTCACCATCGCACTTCGTTGAACCGCCATTGTGATATCTATTCCTGAAGACCTGGGAAGTTATAACAGCTGTTAAATAACATTCGTTGGAGTCTTTCGACCAACAGGCTTAACAGATTCCAAGAAGCTGATCACCGCCACGCTTTTCGGCGTAATGATAGGCGTCGTCTATGGCGCACTTCCGTTCGAGATTGGTGACTCGTTGATAATCTTCGAAGCTATGCTCCTTTCACTCAGTTTCGTTCTTCTCAGTCCCGGTGGCGCGACACACACAGGCTCAAAGTCCATCCAAAGAGGCTCGTGGTCGTGTTGACCGCGAGCACCATCATAGTTGGAGTGGTTGTGACCTATGCTTTCATCGACTTCGGCTTTTCGGCGCCTTTTCTGGAAATATACCTGCCCATCCTGGTCGTAGAGGCCGTGAACGGAACCCTGGTGGATTCCTTGGCACCAGGCTGTGGGAGCGGAACCTCAGGCACAGATTCACTACCGTCCAGCCGCCTGCGAACTAGCTGGGGTGCCTCGGACCTCCCGACTCAGTTTCCTGGTGAACCTTCGGAGGAAACCATAGAGCGCGACCCCGAGGACGACGAAGACGGCCCCTTCGACTTCGTTTGTCATAACTCTGGCGATGAGTCCAGTGAGCAAGACGAATAGACCAATGACTATTATCAGAATCGCGGCGGTCTTCGATATCGGGCTAGCTCTTACTGCCAACCTGCCGACGTTTGGAAGAGGGGCTTAAACGGCTATTGCGGCCTTCGGCTGTCATCTTCAGGAGGCGCCTGGGCGTTTGGGTCGTTTCTCCTCTTCCTTGAGGATCTTATACAGTCTGAACCTGTCGTTCTCTCCTGGCGAGAGGGTATAGCCGCACACCCGGCAGGAAACGCCTTGACCCGTCTCCTTCAGGTCAAAGCGTCCACACTTCGGGCACTTCATCTCGTCCCGCTGGGCCGTCATGACTCGTCTCAGGCGTAGGGCCGACTCAAAAGTGTTGGCGCCATCACCAGACCCTGACAACGGGCCTCACTCTGAAAAGGCTGCTCGCCTGTGAGAAGTGCGTGTAGACATTGGGTGGGAGTGAGATGTCAGCCAGGTAGAGGTCTCCGAGAAGAGTTCTGGCTTTGGGGTTAAGGAACCCGACCTTTGGAAGCCCAAAGGTCAACGTCAAGTCCGCGTCGATGCACGGGTGACCCGGTTCTCCTGACGTGGCGTCCAACCCTGAGGGTATGTCCACAGCGAGCGTCCTGGCTGCAGACTTGGTCGCCTTGGTTATGAGGGTCGCCACAGGTTCCCTGGGGTCTCCTCTTGACCCATAGCCCAGCAGCGCATCAACCAAGAGGTCGGCCTCCCCGATGTCTCCTTCGGGTCCCGCGGTTTCAATCCCAATCTTCTCGGCGGCGGCGAGCTGCCTAGCCGGGACGTCGCGGACTCCTTTCCTCGATCCCCCGAGCATCACCCGCACGCTGGCGCCCCAGTCGTACAGGTGCCTCGCAGCGACAAGGCCGTCACCTCCATTGTTTCCCCGGCCGACTAGGCAGCACACCACCTTTCCTAGGACCTCACCGCCTAACATCTCTCTGGCGACCTCGGCAGTCCTGAGGCCAGCGTTTTCCATCAGGGAGAGCACATCGATGCCACACGACTCAATCGCCATCCTGTCGGCTTCGGCCATCTCCTCAGCCGAAAGGAACGCGAACCCATGTTCCAATCTCATCACCTTCTGCCTCCAGGGTTTTCATATTTCAGGATTGGTCGGGCTGACGCTCCCTCTCTTGCATAGCACCTGTCAACTATATTTCTTCAAAATGGCACGCGGTTTAGAGCCCGAGGTATATTCGACCTCGGGGACGCTTCAAACCCAGAAATGAGTTTCTCGTCCAAGTGGCAGAGGAAAGACCAGGGCCCTGGCTTGGTGGACAGGCTAAGGGGAACGGTCAGGCCCCCGACGCCGCTGAAATCCCAGATTGAGCAGGCAAACAGGCAAATCAGGCTGCTCATCTCTCAGCTTGATAGCACAGTCAACAGAATCAAGCAGCGCGACTCGACCATCTTCAAGAACGTGGTATCCTCTCTCGCGAAGCACGACATGCAGCATGCAGCGGTTTACGCCAACGAGCTCTCCGAAGTGCGCAAGATGGGAAAGATGGTGACCCAGGCACAGCTGGCCATGGAGCAGATTTCGCTTAGACTAGGGACCATCACCGACCTTGGTGAGATAGCCAACACGCTGGCCCCTGCGGTCTCGGTCATCAAGAACATGAAGGAGGGCCTGAGCAGCGCGCTTCCAGACGCCGACAGGGAAATCAGCGAGATATCTGGCCTCCTCAGCAGCGTCCTCGTGGACGCCAGCACATCCGGAGGAATCTTCTTGAACTTCGACGCCGCCAACGAGGACGCACAGAGGGTCCTCGAAGAGGCTGCGGCTGTCGCAGAGCAAAGGATGAAGGACAGCTTCCCGGAGATACCAGTCGGGGTCTTCAGCCAGGATGAGAGCGAAGGTCTCACTGCTTAGGCTGTGGATTCTCCGCGGCCACTGCACTATCATTTAATGCAATGACCTTGACTGGCCCGCCACCTCGATTCGCTTAATATCGGGAAGGTCGAGTCAGACCTTGGCTTGAAATTCGTCGGTGCGCGAACTCGCTCACTTTCAACGGACGGGCCGCCTTCATCGACGCCACCCAGCCGAAGAAGAAGGACGGGAGGGCTAATCATAGTGGTGCTGATTCTGGTGGCTGCGTCCGTGGTAGTCGACCCCTCACTGTCTGCCACTCTCGTACGTGATTACTCGGCCCTTGCCAGTCTGCTACCGGGAGGAAACTCAGCCTCGAGCATTTCAGTCGGAACAAGCACCGGAAGCTGTTCAAGCGCTGTCACAATCCTGCCACTGAGCAACCCAGACATAGTGAATGGATCCGCCGCCGTCGCATATCCTCCTGACTACTGCACCTTGGCGGAATACACACTCGCCCAGATTAACGCCGACAGGGCGGCTAACGGCACAGGGCCGGTCGCGCTTGGCTTCAACCGCGCTGCCCAGCAGCACGCCGACTCAATGCTCTACTATTCCTACTTCAGTCACTTCGACACCCAGGGGTACAAACCGTACATGAGGTACACCCTCCTCGGTGGGCGCGGGGCTGATTTCGAGAACGTAGCATACTCGGAGTATTCGGCAGGTCTTTTTGGGCGTACGGTAGCCGTAGAAAGCGCGATTAAGAATCTGGAACACCTGATGGTCTATGACGACGTGGTCTGCTGCAACAATGGCCACAGGGACAACATACTCAACCCACTCCACAACTTC
>JAJZIG010000065.1 GCA_021851265.1 archaeon
CGAGGGCTTTGGCATCGCCAACCCACGTACCGGGCCGACGACTATCAGGCCTATCGAAGAACCGAGGAGGATGCTCTGGCCCAAAGGCGGCAGGAAGCCTGGGACTGTCATCGCTATCCCTACCCCCCCGACAAGCGCGGCCAGGGACCAGGCGCGAGAACGCATCAACGCCAGGCATTTGTGGTATGCACCTCCTAAGGAAATATGCCGCATTCCAGAACAGTACCTCCGAGAATTCGTATCTTCTAGATGTCAATACGCATCTCCTTCATAGTTATGTAACAAAGTTTGAAGGAATTCAAACAACAAAAAGACCTATAACCTGTCCGCCAAAACAAGTATGGCGCAAGAACGAAGCCGACACGGAATAAGAATCTGCATGATATTTCTGTAATAGTTATATAGGTTATCCGACTACCAAGCGCCGGTCAACAAATTGGGTCAGTCCACAAGCGACCTGTTCGAACAGTTCGAAGAAAGGCGGACGCACCAAGCAAGAAGGTCCCAGCTAGAGATTCAGATGGACATCCTCAGGGTGGTGCACGAGGGTGCATACCTGCCTACCCAGATAATGTACAGGGCGAACCTGGCCTGGACGTCCCTGCAGTCGAGCCTCAGCTCGCTCGTCGGGATCGGGCTCTTGGAGAGGATGACGGAGGGGAGCAAGCGGAACTACCAGCTGACGGTGAAAGGCATCGACGTCTTGGCCAGCTTCACCCGGATCATCGAGACGGTGAACGAACGGCGCGGCCTGCGAAGCGCCCCTTGACATAGTCTCGGATTTTCAAACTCCCCTCTCCGTCTTCTGCGCATATCACGCCATGGTGGCGTTATCTGCTGAAAATAGGCGACAAATCCATAATCCTTATATGGGTTATTTATACGTGAATCGCCTGACATTGGCAGAGGCGAAGTACGGCTTCCTCGGTCTGGACGAACCGGCGACACTCAGGCATTGCATCTCCCTCAGAAGGTCGCACCTTGAGATAAGGATGGACATCCTGTCCTGCGTGAAGGCAGGGGCGGAGAAGCCCACTCAGATCATGTACAAGGCGAATCTGTCCTGGAACGCCTTGAAGGAGCATCTAGAAGCCCTCGAACAGGGCGGCCTCCTGAACCTGGCCACCTACGGGAGGAGGAAGAGGTACGAGCTCACAGACAAGGCCATCGCCGTCCTCATGGCCTACTCCAAGGTCATCGACGAGGTCAACGCCACGGCGCCGGCCGCAAGCGCGAAGTTCTAAGCCCCAGCCGCGGGGGCGCCCTTGGTGACCCTGATCCCTGCCTGGTCGTATGTCGCGTGCATCCTGAACAGGCTCCGGATGAGGCTGACTACCCTTTCGTCGTGCGCGTTCGAGGTGAGCAGATACACCGCGGAAACGCCGGGCTTGGAGGTTATCTCGTTCGACTGCTTGAGGAACTTGTAGGTCGACTCGAGCCCCTGGTATATGATGAAGTCGGAGATGCTGTCGAAGACGAGTGAGACCGGGGTGCCGCTGGTGGAAGATATCGTCTTGTCGATGAGGTCGAGCATCACCGCCATGTCGTCCCTCGGCACCAGGAGCTCGTTCTGCCTGTCGGAAGAGCTGGGGTAGGACACCCCCGAGGTCATCACGTAGAACCTCACCCCCTCGATCCCCGCAAGCCCCTTGTAGACCGGGCTCCCCCTGGAGCTGAAGACGTAGACCAGACCTCCTGCCCTTGTCTTCTTTCTCGCCAGGCTTGCCACCGCCGATTCGAACCTGGACGAAGGGTCGACCTCCAGCAGGATGGAGACCGGGACGTCGAGCACCGCCCCCTCCTCGACCAAAGGCTGGCCCCCCGGGGAGGCGCCCCCGTGCACCGGCTCGAAGAACGTGGAGAGGAGGGACGCCCTCCTGAATATCGCCGCAGTCACGCCGAAGAGGATCCCGGCGATGGAATACCCGATGGGGATGAGGTCGTAACCCAGGGTGACAAGGAACCCGTTGAACACCAGGACCTCCGCCCCGATCCCGAACCAGCAGAACGGGAGGGCGAAGAGCCGCCGCTTGGTCCCCGGGTCATTTGACTGGCTGGCCGCTTTGACCAAGAGCAGGGTCGGATAAGCGAGGAAGAAGGCGAGGGTCCCCAGCGAGAGGGCGAGGAACGTGGAGTTGAACTTGGGGGACGGGACGAGGCTCCCCCCCAGCGAGGTGAGAAGGACTATGGTGTAGGGCCTGAAGTATGTGAGGTACCCCTCGGTCGACGCTATGAAGGCCATGAACGCCCCCAGTATCAGGCCGTGGGGCCAGCGGAAGAACATCGACTTGAGCCTCTGGGCGACCCCCCTCCCTCCGGGCCTCATGTAGATCGAATATGCCAGGGTCGTGAGGAGGGCGACGTCTAGGTAGATGAGGTCGGGGGCGAGGAACGAGTAGGTCTCGATGTATGCCGCGGACCCTCCGTAAAGGTGCCTCATGACGTCGAGCACGACGACTAGCCCGAAGAAGACGTGGACGAGGGCGAGTATGCTCCTCAGGTATGGGTACTGGCTCGGCTTCTGCCTCAGTACGAACAAGAGCGAGGCCCAGGTGACCGCTAGGGCGAACAGATCGACGGAGATGTTCAGAAGTGACAGTCCAGTTACCGCCAATCCGGTCAGAATCTAGATACGGCGAACTTGGGTCCGAAGACGACGGAGTGGTACCTTTTGCTGTGGTTCGTCCCCCTCATCTTGAGTATGACGAACCTGGTCTTCATCTGGACCTCGTCTTCCCAGTTTTCCATCAGCATAACCGAGTCGGTCATGAAGCCTTCGAACCCGATCTTCCCGCCGTTGGCTAGGCTCGCGGTCAGTATCGTGGTGATCCCCTCAGCCTTCAGCGAGGTGTAGACCGACTTCATGAACGTCCTCATCTCGAACTGGGTTTCGCAGGCGAGGAGGAGCGCCGTGACCGAGTCTATGACCAAGAGGGTCCCCTTCGAGTCTTTGGTCGCCTGTATGAGGGTCGAGATGTTCGTCTCGAGCTGTTGCCCCTTCAGGGCTTCGAGGTCCACTATGGAGAACTTCCCCTCCTTCTCCAGCGGGACCACGTCGAGCCCGAGCAGCTTCAGGTTGCGCCTCAGGTATTCCGCGGACTCCTCGAACGTGGCGTAGACCACGTTCTCCCCAGCCGTGGCGGCGTTGTAGGCTATGTTCGCGGACAGGACGGTCTTCCCTGTCCCTGGCCCCCCGGCCACGAGGTGTATGTCTCCCCTCACCAGTCCGCCTTCCATAAGGTCGTCCAGCCCTTCGACCCTGGTCTTCAGCCTCTGCATGACTGCGGCCGCTTTCAACTCTGGCGTCGACTCCCAACAGCTCGCACAAAAGCCTTTGCCAAACGGCGCGAGAAGGCCCGGGCCCGGGCGCTTCAGCCCTTGGATGGATGCATTGGCGCTTGAATCGGACCGCGGCCCAAGGGACGTGGAACGCCATGAAACAGGGGCTGGAAGCCCACGGGTTTACCCGTGGGAGGATGTCACGCCCATGGCCTTGCCTTCTTTCCACGGAACGATGGCGGCAGGATCGCCCTCACGCTTCCCAGCGGGCCAGTGCGCTCATTTGGTCCTCGACCCCAGCCCCTCTGTCAGCTGCTCCAGCTTGGACCTGGCGGCGGACGCGGGGAGGGCCTCCAGCGCCTTCTTCGCCGCTGCGGCGTAGTTCCTCTCCACCGCGTTGGAGTGGTCAATCGACCCCAGCTGGTCCAGAGTCTTCATGAGCGCCTGTATCTCCTGGAGCGCGAACCACTTCTTGTACAGCATCGAGTGGATCGACTGCTTCTGATAGTTGTCGGCGTGAGAGAGCGCGTGGATGAGGACCATGTTCGACGCGTTGTTCTGGAGGTCCTTCAGGAGGGGCTTGCCCGTCGCCTCTTCGTTCCCCACGATGTCCAGTATGTCGTCCCTTATCTGGAACGAAATCCCGAGGTTGCGTCCGAACTGATAGGAAGCGTTGACCTGCTTTAGAGTCCCTCTCCCTGCTATGGCGCCGCAGGCAGCCGCCGCCGCGAAAAGAGAGCCTGTCTTGAGCTCGGCGAGCTTGACGTACTCCTCCTCGGTGGCCGAGCCTTTCTCTGCCAGGATAGAATCGAAGAACTCCCCCTCGGCGGTGAACTTGGCGGAGTTCCCGATGTACGAGCTTAGCTTGGCCAGGCGCGTCGCAGACATCCCGGAGCCCCCGTACTTCGCCAGCTCGAGGAATATCTCGAATATCATCATGTCGGAGATGAGGATGGCCTTCGTCTCGCCGTACTTCTTGTGGGTCGCCATCTGACCGTGCCTGACGGCCGATTCGTCGATTATGTCGTCCTGGATGAGCGAAGCGGAGTGCGCCAGCTCGAAAGCCGCGGCGACGGGGAGCGCCTTCTCGAACGACCCGGACACGGCTTCACAGACCAGCATCGCTATCACCGGCCTCAGCCTCTTCCCTCCGGCGTCGATGATCCCTGCTATGGCTTCGGAGAGAGGGCTCCCTTCTGCTCTCTTCGAGGAGAAGTACTCCTGCAACGCCTCCCTGTACGGTTCCACGGCCTCCGTGAAGCTCTGCGGGGCGGATACCTTCGGCTCCGCCTGCCTAGATGAGCGCCGCTCCAATGTACATCAGCGGTCCCCATAGGAGGTACTCCCCGTCGACGACGACGTCGCAGATGAACCCCAGGTCTGCCCCTGGCTTCTTGGCCAGATAGGCGTAGAAGATGGAGTAGGCGGGGAGGAGAGCTAGCACGATGGCTGGTAGAGGGAGGAGCCCGAAGGAGACGGCCGCGGCCAGGTAGGCTAGCGCGACCCCGTCGATGGCCGTCATCATCGTGTACGTGCGGCGTACCCCATAGACAGCCGGGACCGTCCTGATCCCCTGCGCCCTGTCGCCTTCTACGTCACGGACGTCGAATATCAGGGTGTTAACCATCAGCCTCAGGAATATCAGCCCCCCCATGAGGGCGAGGACCTCCTCGAAGCGGAGGTAGTACAGACCGACGAGCACGGGGATCAGCGACCACCCGAGAGAGACGAAGAGGTTTTTCACCAGGAGCTTGTCCTTGAGCTTGGACACCCCTATCACCCCCACGAGGCGCCTCGACCCTACGCTGTAGAGCACAGAGAACGCCAGCGGGACCAAGAGGGCGCCGAAGAAAATCAGGTTGACCGTGTAGGCGAGGACGTACCCCAGAAGGAAGCACCCTGCCGAGATCGCGGGGAGGTATCTCTTCCTCGAGCCGAGATGGGCCGTCCTGTCAGGGTGCGAGACCGCGTCCGAGTCCATCTCGGTGCTCCTGTTCATCATGTAGGCGCCGTAGGAGAAGAGGTAGGCCATGAAGAGCAGAAGCGGGGTCGCGGTCAGGCCCATCAGCGCCGCGGAGGCGGCGGCTATGCTCGCCGTGCCGATGGCGAGAAGGTGCCCCCCGAGGACGAACTCCCGGTAGGCGGAGGTCAGGAGTGCCGTCGCTCTTCCCCGTCTCCTATCTTGGCCATCTCCTGCCTGTAGCTGGGGAGGGTCCACCCCCGCTTGGGGTCGAACATCTCCTCAGGGATGTGCAGGTAGCGCGACTTCTGGCTGTCGAGCATGATGATGGAAAGGGAGCTCCTGACGTCTTCGGTGTTGCTCTCGATGTACCTCGTGGTCTCGTAAAGCTTGTCCATGGGGACGTCGAGCAGGGCGAAGTAGTCCCCGACCTCTGACCCTCCCTCAAGCCAGGTGAAGGGGATCTTGTTCATGACCTTCCTCGTCTTGACGACCCCTTCCTGGCCGACCCCCTTGACGAGGGTCAGCATCTGCATCAGCTCCCCCGGCTTCCCCTCGATGGCGGGGCGCCTCCACCTCACGTTGCTGTTGAGTATCAGCTTGCCCTTCACGACGTGCTCGGCGTTGTGGTACCTGAGGGTCCGCGGGTTGGCCCCGATCTCGGCGGCCACCTTGACTATGCTCACCGTCGGGTTCTCCTGCATCGCCTTCAGTATCTTGACGTCCATGTAGTCCACTTCGGCGTCCCTGTTCACGTCCAGCGTGGTGGCGCCGCTCTCCCCCTGGGTCATCTCGACCCTGCGCCAGTCCACTTTCCACTTCTTGGCGTCGAAGTCGTAGAACTCGGGCCTGAAGGAGGGGTACCTGAGCCACTTCGCCTCGTAGATGGCGTAGTCGGTGATGCGCTTCTGCTGCTTGAGGAACGACATGACGTCGATGTACTTCTTCTTGAACCGGAATGGGACCGCGTAGAGCCCCACGTATTTCGACGCGCCTATGGCCTTCCCCTCGAAGAAGAGGTACCTCACCGCTCCGAGCCATTCCTGGCTGGGCTCCGCGTCCACCACCATCAGCCCCGCTGACATCCCGAGCTCGGCGTGGTTGAGGTTGACCTGGACCCCCAGGCCGTACTTCGTGAGCTGCTTGTTCACCTTGTAGCGGACTGTCTCGGGGTTGATCCCCGTCATCCTCGCGAGGAGGGAGTAGTTGGAGACCCCGATCTGCTTGATGGTCTCGATGAGGAGGTAGTCGAGGTTCCTCCGCTTTATCTTGTCGAAGGCACCCATTGTCGCGGGTTTCACGGAGCCTACGCCTAATAGAGGGTTGTGAATCTGAGGTCTATATCCGTTGTCCGTCGGCAACTTTGCTTATATACTCACGCCTGGCTGATGCGAAAAACGGAAAGGAGGCTCATATACCACCTCCCTCCGGAAGAGCGATCGTATGGAAAGCGTAGCCGCCCAGCGGGTGCCGACGAGGGTCGTAGGCCTCGACCCGCTCATCCAGGGAGGCTTGCAGCAGGGAGACTTCGTCCTTCTAGTAGGTGGGATAGGGACGGGGAAGACAATCTTCTCGTCCCAGTTCGTCTACAACTCGGCAAAGGTGGACGACGAGCACGCCGTGTTCGCCACCTTCGAAGAGGACATCGGGAGCCTCAAGCGCAACATGAAGCTCTTCGGGATGGACTTCGACGCGCTGGAGAAGGAGAAGAAGGTGAAGCTCCTCGACCTGGAGTCTCTCGAAGGGAGAGGGATGGGGTCGAACATCGAGACGCTCCTGGCGGCATTGGACGACATAAAGGCCAAGAGGCTCGTCGTGGACTCGCTCACCGCTTTCCTGAGCGGGGCGAAGGAGAAGTTCGACTACAGCTTCCTCATGCACCTGGTATACAAGACCCTGAAGAGGGAGGGGATCACCACGCTGATGACTGTGAGCAAGTTCCAGGCTGACCAGCCCATGAACAGCGGGATCGAGGAGTTCGTGGCGGACGGGATATTCCAGCTGGAGAACTACATAGGGAAGAACATGGAGCTGAGGACGAGGTTCCTGGTCAAGAAGCTGAGAGGGACGGAGCACAGCAGGAAGTACCACACCGTGGCGTTCACCCCGACGGGGATCAGCATACTCCCGTACTTCGACTAGAACAGGCGACTCCGCCATGCCGCTTGCGCCCCAGGCGATCAGTGGTCTCACACACGGCGTGCAAGAATTTCATACATCTTGGTCAGGAACGTGCAGTTATCAGGAAAACGGCAAAAATCGACTATAGAGCCCAAGGCAGTACTCCGGAGCTAATGAACACGAAGAAATCACTGGCAATCAGCGCACTATCATTGGTCACAGCGCTCGTACTCCTCGGCGCATCGGCGCCGGCATTCGCCGCCTCTCCTCCAATCAGCGGTTACTGGGTCATCACCCAGGCTGCGGTCCAGTCGAGCGGGCAGGCGCCCACGGTGGTCGCCTGCGGAACGTTCGCCATATCCGACATCAAGTCGACCCAGAACACCTTCACGGGCGTTCTGTCGTTCACCCTGCAATACCCTAGCAGCCTCCCTCAGGGCCTCAGGATACCCGGCATCAACTCTAAAACAGAAGTCGTATCGGGTACTACAATGACCGTGGTGCCAGGCGGGGCTCTCTTCGTCAGCCTGACAGGGAGTCAACCAGTCGCACTGTCTGCTTCGATGACATCGCCTTCAAGTGTACCACACCCATCGATCGATCCAAGCGCGGGCAACACCGGATGCGCGCCATTCGCGTCGCCACAGTTCATGGGCCTAGTACACCTCCCAATGCAGGGGACCGAAGGGATGACCGTCTACGGGACGCCGTTCACGTCAATCTAGGGAAGCAACGAACGGCAAGTCATCCCTTCCAGCTTTTTTCATGAGACTCCTCTCCTGCCACTTGCCGACCGAAGGAACGGGACTCAGTTCGTCCCATGGTCTCTATTTGCGGAAGCCCAGGTGGTGGTGAAATACGTGAAAAATCGGTCGACCTGGTCAGCACTACAGCCCAGAGGCGCCTTGCCAGGGGTCCAAGAGAATCCCGCTCTTAGTGGGACGACCAGACGGGCGGCGGTGACAAACGAGACACGCGCCGCTCTGTGCATTGGTCATCTGGCGGGGCAGTGAGCT
>JAJZIG010000066.1 GCA_021851265.1 archaeon
GGGCGAAAATCCGCGACGCTCAGCTCCAGAAGATACCATACATGCTGGTGGTGGGGAAGAAGGAGGAGGACTCGGGGACCGTGGCCGTGAGGACGAGGGGCGGGGAGCAGACCTTCGGCGTGAAGGTCAGCGAGTTCGTCGCCAAGCTGCAGGAAGAAGCCTCGGCTCACAGGTGAGGCGAAGGCACCTGCTGGGTGACGCAGTGTATCGTGCCGAGCCCATGGACGAGGGCCCTGCAGTCGACCCCCACGACCTCCCTTGACGGGAATAGCCTCCGCATGGCGCCGAGGGCCGCCCTGTCGCTCTCAGAGCCGAAGGTGGGGACCAGCACGGCCGCGTTGCCGATATAGAAGTTGAGATGGCTGGCGGGGAGGCGGCCGTCGGACGAGGCGACCGCGGGGGGCATGGGGACCTCTTCCACATGGAAGTCCCGTCCCTGGCTGTCCTTTTCGCCCCGCAATATCTTCAGGTTCTCGTCCAGCGCCACGTGGTTGCCGTCGGACACGTCGGCCTCGCTCGCGGCCGCGACGACGCGGGGGGCCACGAACCGGGCGATGTCGTCAACGTGCCCGTCGGTGTCGTCCCCTTCGATTCCCCTCTTCAGCCAGACCACCTCCTCGCCCCCGATGTAGTCTGCCAGCACCCTCTCTACCCCCTCTCTCCCCAACTGGGGGTTCCTGTTGGGGTTGAGGAGGCACTGCTCTGTGGTGAGGACCGTCCCCGCGCCGTCGGAGTCGATGGACCCGCCTTCGAGGATCACCCCCGGCCTGAACACCCGGAGTCCAGACCCAAGGGCGACGGCCTCCCCTGACCCGTCGTCCGGGAGGAGGTCCTCGTACTTCCCTCCCCAGGCGTTGAACCTCCACTTCACCATGGCGACGTCGCCCCCCCGGACGTAGGTGGGAAGGTAGTCCCTGGTCCAGACGTCGACCGTCCTGACGCGGTGGAACGCGACCTCATCGGTGCTCCCGACCAGGCCAGACACCCTCTCTTCCGCCTTCGCGTCGTCCACCAGGATCCTCACCTCCTCTCCTGCCGCCAGCGCCCGCACCATCTTCACGTAGGCCTCCTCGACCTTGGGGAGTATCCCGCCCGGGAACGTGTTCGGGTCCTTGGGCCACGAGACCCAGGTCGCTTCGTGCCGTTCCCACTCGGCCGGCATCCTGTAGCCCAAGGACCTTGGGGTCTCCCCCAATGTCACCGCTTCCCTATGGCCGAGTACGTCCCTCTCTGCCTGTTCCTGAAGAACCCCCAGCCTGCCTCGACAGCCTTCCCCAGGCCGAGATCGCAGTCCGCGGTGAACACGCCCTCGCTGTCGTCCGCCCGGAGCATGACTCTCCCGAACTGGTCGCAGACGAACGATCCTCCCCAGAACGTGGTCGGGCCCTCTTTCCCCACCCTGTTCACCGCGCACACGACCACGCTGTTGGCTATGGCGTGGCCCACCTGGACCTCCTCCCAGGCCCGCTTCCAGTCCCCCTCGGCCATGTCGATCCCGTCCACCCAGCCGATGGCCGTCGGGTAGAGCAGGATGTCTGCCCCCATGATGCGGTTGACCCTCGCGGCCTCGGGGTACCACTGGTCGAAGCAGATGAGCGTCCCCAGGCGACCCTTGGCGGTCCGGGCGACGGAGTACCTGTCCCCCGGCTTGAAGTAGTCCTGCTCGTAGTAGTGCTCGTCCTGGGGTATGTGCACCTTCCTGTACTTGGACGCCCTCTTCCCCTTCTCGTCGTACACGAGGCACGTGTTGTACCTCCGCCTCCCGTCCTTCTCGAAGATGCTCCCACCGACGAGTATCACCCTGCTCTCCTTCGCCGTCTCCGAAAGCCATCTGCTCGTCGGGCCTGGGACCTCCTCGGCCTTCTCGAAGGACCCCCGGGCGCTGGGGAAGTAGCGGGACTGGAAGAGCTCCGGGAGGCAGACGATGTCGGCCCCCTGGGAGGCGGCTTCTCTGACGTACCACCGGGCCTTCCTCTGGTTGGACCTGCGGTCCGCGCTCATCGACATCTGCACCAGGCCCAGCCTCACCTTGTCCTGCGTCAACCGTCCAGCCACCGCCTGCTCACTATACAAATCGAGCGCTCGCGCTCCCCCGGCGGAAGACAGGAGCCGGGGCTAACCGCCCCAGAAGAGGTCCAGAGTCGTGGCGCCCATTATCTCATCGAAGGAGAAGTCCAGGGCGTCAAGGAGCTGGTCGAACATGGAGTGGGCGTACTCGATGTACTTGTCCGCGTCGACCTCGTCGGTCCTGGCCAGCTTTGCCGGCTTCACATAGGGGGGGCTCTTGGTCTTGACGAAGGCGATTATCTCCCCCGCCTTGATTTCCTCCCCCTTCTCCTCGAGCTGCTTGGCGGCCCTCACGTGCTGGGGGGTGGTGCCGCTGTACTTGGCCGTGGGCTTGCTCATCATGACGGTGAACGCCAGCTCGGAGACCGGGATCCGCTTCCCCCTCAGGTCCGACACCATCTTGGTTAGGACCTCCCTTGTGCTGGTGCGGGCTCTCTCGAAGTCCTCCGGGTTCTTGACGGAGCTCAGTATCCCCAGGGTGTCGTAGAAGATCCGCTTCAGGTACTCCGGCGTCTGGCTGTTGTGCAGGAGGGTGGGCAGGTTGCCTGCCACAAACCTTTCGAAGGTTGGAACAGAGAAGTCAAACATAGTCGCGCCACCGCGTAGTCTCCTTACAGAAATGACTTCGTCGAAAGTCACGTCTTTGACATTGAGCATCCTCGCAATTCTGATTAGGCCCTTTCTTTCTCCGCTGTTGGCCATCTGAAGGAGTCGCCCAAGCACAGAATTGTAGCGGTCCAGCAAAGACAGGTCGTAGTAGCGCGCATCGTGCAGATTCAGGTCCCTCTTGCGCTTGAGGCCGCGCCGTCCGAGCATCTGTGACTTGATATTCAGAAGCCCGTCGGTGGAGATAGGGATTAGCTCCTTGTTCCTTGGGGCCGTGCCCGCCTTAGCTCTGAATCTGCGTTGCATGAATCCGATGTACCGGTAGAAGCGCTCCCGGCTGAATGCCCCTATCACGCTCAACTGATGGTACCTCGTACCCTTCACCGAAATCTCTCTTATCCTCACATCGATATCGAAACGTGCCAGAAGATAGGCGACCTCCGTGAGTAGCGTCTTGCTCCTCGAAGCGATGTTCACTCTCCTTCCATCGCCGTATCCGCCTCCAGAGAAGACTGCCCTCAGGAACTCCGCTACGAACCCCCCATCTGCGTCGAAGACTATCCCTGGGACGTGCTTTGCCTCGCCGGACCCCCCGCAAAGAGCCCTGAAAAGCTCCGCGTGAAGCCTAGGGAGATGGTATGTGTTGACTCCCCCCCGCCGGCGCAATGTCTTGATTGGCCTCTGAAACAGAACCTCCCAGCAGCGTTCTATCTCAGCACACACCTCTGGGTTCGCCAGCCAACTCTGGGTGATTGAGTTGTTCCTGGACCTGTCGTCCTCCGAAGCACCCCCTCCAGACACGTACAGCCCGAGCATGGTGGCCAGCTCCCTCGACATCGGCAGGCTGCAAGGCAAAGGCGTCGATACAGTCGCGTGGGCCCTGGCCGAGTACGCATGTCCGTCCCTGAACAGGAGCGGGCTCGTCAGGTAGTGCAACACAGGGAGGCGTGGACTGGGGTCGCGCGGAGGCACGTACTGGGCTCCAACGACCACGTCACCTGGTCTCAGCGTTTTCGTGCTTCTGTGGAACAGTCGCCCAAGCGAGTCCATGAGATACACGCTGTGGTCTCCCGACAGTCTCAGCTCCCTCCCTTTGCTCGTTCTGATTTCAAAGACATCAGACACCTCGTGCTTCATGGCATCTGAGATGTGCACCCATGCAGTGCTGAGCCCGTCAACCACTGTCACTACCTCAACGTCTTTCCCCGCCTTGAAAGCTTCGTACACCTCAGCCACTGCGGCCAGCCTGACTCTCTCGTCATAGCGGGCGAGCATGGGGGTGCTGCCGTGCACGGACTTCTTCCCCGTCAGTCCCTTTATGTCGACGGTCCCGTCCGGGAAGACGCCGAAGTAGTTCTTCTTCCTGCTGCTGAAGGCGACATACCTGTAGACCTTGTCGAGGTCGAGCTCGACCCCCAGCCCCGAATCGGCCCACCCTGATATGGTCGACACCTGCTCTTTCGACGGGCTGTGCAGGAACAGGCTGTCGGTGTCGGAGTAGAGGACATCCACCCCGAGCTCCTTGCACTTCGCTATCGTCCTGGTGATGGCGTCCCTGCCGAGGGCTGCGGTGGCTTCGGCGACCGGGAGGCAGTAGAACGCGAACGACTCGAACCCGAAGGAGCCGTAGGCGCCGTTGAGGTACACCTTGAGGCTCTGGGACACGACCCCGTAGAGCTCCCTGTCCTGCTTCGACAGGGTGGGGTCCTTCGCCAGCTGCTTGTAGTGACCGACCCTCAGGTCCCTGAGCGAGCCTATCACGAGGCTCGTAATCCCCTTCTTCTTAGTGCACTCCCAGGAGTCTGTGTCGGGGATCTTGTTTGTCCTGCACTCCGGGTGGGGGCAGTTGACTGTCTCGTAGGAGAGGTTGTGCACCTTCATCAGCGAGGGGTACAGGCTGGCGAAGTCGAGCACGGAGACGTCGAAGTACACCCCCGGCTTGGGGTCGATTACGAGCCCGCCCTTGTACTTCTTCCCCTTGATGATGGACTTGGAGGACGCGCCCCCCTTCTCCGCGAGCTCGTCCTGCCTCGGGATGAGCGCCCCCATCCTCCTGTGCTCGTAGAACAGCATGCTCCGGATCCAGTTGGATATGCCGAGCCTCGAAACGTCGTTCATCGGCATCTTCCCGATCCTCGAGATCATCAGGAGGAGCTTCATGACGACGGAGTCGTTCATGGACGTCAGCTCGTAGGTCAACTGGGCGTCGTTCAGGCAGTACTCCCCCAGCTTCCGCAGGGGGAGGTCCCCGACCTCCCCTTCGAAGTCCACCTTCGACTTCCCGATAAGCGACTCCGAGATCCCTCCGAGGGTGTGATCGGTGTACTTGTTGCCGAACGCGTAGACCTGGATGGACCTGTTGCGGAAGAACTGGTAGAGGTCGATGTGGATTCCATGCTTCAGCGACGCCGCCACCCGCTCCAGCTGGATCGGGTCCTCCTCCTCCGCTATCCCTAGCCTCTTGCCCCTGTGCTGGATGTACCGCAGATCGAAGTCGTCCCCGTTGAAGGTGACTATCACGGGGTAGTCCATCACCTTGGAGAGGACCGCCCTCAGTAGGTCTGCTTCGCTGTCGAAGAGCCGGTACTCGAAGGGCGCACCTGAGAGCCCTTCCTCGCTCCGCGCACCCTTGAGCATGTAGACAGTCTTCTCCTTCTCATTGTAGAACGACACGGCGATGACCTCCCTGTTGGGGTCTTCGACGTCGGGGAGCCTCCCCGGCTCGTTGTCGACCTCTATGTCGAGAGCGACCCTCTTGAAGTCCACGAGGGGCTCGCCCAACAGCTCCGCCCACTCCTTCAGGAACGGGGTGAAGGACGGCGGGCTTTTCGTCATGATCTCTTCGAGGGAGCGCGCGACCCTCTCCGGGACCGCGTGCCTGACGGGGACCATCTCGCCCCCGGCGACCTTGTAGTAGGTCCCCATGCGGAGGCCGCGGTCGTAGGCATAGTTCTCGTAGTACTTGATGTCGGCCTCCCAGGCTTTGATCTGGTCGCGGATGCTGTCGTTCCCTCCGCCGATGGCCAGCGGGTCGGTGGTGATGATCTTCCTCAGCTTGGCCCTGGAGTCGGTGAGCAGGTCGAGCTTCTCCTCCTCGACTACGTCCAGGACGTCCTTGCGCGCCCTTACCGCCTGCAGCTCGTCCATGGGGAGCCTGGTATAGCAGTAGGGCTTGTGCCCGGTGTCGTCTTCCCAGAGCCAGAACATCCCGGCCTTCTGATCGTAGAACTTCAAGACCGCCTTCTTCCTGTCACCGTCGTAGGTCGCCGAGGCAAGGAGCGACTCTCCCATCTCCTTCACCGGCCTGGTCAGCCCGGCCAGCTTCTCTGCGAGGCCGGAGGTCTGGACCGAGGACTGGGAGGCCATTGATATGTGCGGAGCGGCCCTCCTACTGCAAATAAGGCTACCTCGGCCTCGTCCCGCCGGGCGCGGCGGACGATTTATAACAAGTGCCGGGGGCGCCCCCTCAGATGACTGACGTCGGAGGCTTCCTGAGGGAATACTCCCCGTACCTCTTCTGGGTCATAGCCGCGGTCTGGGCCGTCGTGGGGGTGGACGGGAGGTCGGTCCTGATGGCCTGGCCGGTGGTCGCCTGCGCCCTCTCCGGGGTGCTGCTGAAGTTCAAGCCCGGGTGGAGGGTCACCTTCTCGTGGGCGGCTTCGACAGCCGTCATGGGCCTGCTGATATGCGTCTATCAGGTGTACGCCTGGTCCCCGCTGCTGGCGGGGGACTTCTCGGCCCTGGCGGCGTCAACCCTGGGAGCGTTCGCTGTCCTCGCCGTGGTCCACGTCTTCCTGCTGTATGCGGGGACCGCGAGACCCATCCAGGCCTAGACCGAGCCGGACTTCGAGAACTTCCGCAGGTAGTAGACCGAGTAGCCGCTTATCACGAACAAGGCGCTGAACGCCCTGGTGGCGAAGACTAGGCTCCACTGCGACGGGTATGTCGTGGCTAGGGTGTCAGGGTTGCAGTTCCCCAGGCCCACCGGCGGAGGGGTGCAGGACACCGAGAAGAGCGCCCCCCACACCATGAAGTTGTACATCACCTCATAGGCCGCGGAGAAGGCGACCACGAAGCCGAAGAGCTGGAGGAACATGAGGAGCCAGCGGGGCCACTTCGAGACCGTGTCCTCCCAGATCCTCAGCCCGCTGTAGAAGAGGGCCACGCAGGCGACACTGAAGTAGGTGATCGGCTGGGCGAAGTAGGGCGGGAAGGGGAAGTAGACGTCGACCAGGGCCTTGCCGATGGGCTCGTTGGTGAGGGAAAGCGACCTCGCGATGCCGTACACCGCTACCACGACGATTATGACGAAGGAGACCCAGGCTACAATCTTGTACATCCGCCTGGCCCCGGCTTCGCTCATCGGAGCGGTGCGACCACTGATTCTGCTCTTTAAGCCTTGGGAAGGCGCTTCCTCGGAGCGCGTACCAGGCGGCCAGGAGCATCAGCGGGAGCTCGAAGTAGCTCCAGAAGGCGACCCCGGGGAGCAGGAAGAGGGCCACGGCTGCGAAGCACCCGGAGCCCAGGGCCAGGGCGCCAAGGCTGCCGTCGCAGCGCCAGAGCAGGACCGCCAGGGCAGCGAGCGCTAGCAGCACCCTCAGCGCCGTCGGGGCCGAGCCGCCGAGGCTTACGAAGATTCCTTGGAGGCTGGGGTTCAGGGTCGGCCCGAACGCGCCGGCGTAGACGAGGGGGAGCGGGGAGCGCTGGAACTGGAACAGCACCGTGTCCAGGACGAAGGCTGCCGGGTCCCAGGCCAAGAACGGGAGGGCCACCGCAGTGGCCGTCAGGACGGAGAGCAGGGGGGGAATAGTCCGCCGCCTCCGGAGGGAGAACGCCGCATAGAAGGGGAACGCGAGCCACGCCTCGACGCTGGCCCCGAAGGCGAGCCCCCAGAAGACCGCCGATGTCTTCGGCCTCCCTTTCGCCTCTGCCAGCATCGCCACGGCCACGAATGCGATGGCAGGGAGGGAGTCGTTGATCAGGTAGGTCGAGAAGAGGACCACCGGAGGGAAGAGGAAGTACGCCATGGACGAGAGTGGCCCCCTGGGACCGAGGAGGCTGAGCGAGACGACGGTCACCAGGTCCGTCGCCACCATCCCCAGGGTGGCGGCGCCGAGGGCCCCGGCGGGGGCGATGAAGACGAAGATCCCCGGGAGATAGGCGAAGACCTCCGCCGCCCCCGGGGTGGCGAGACCGCTCGGGGCAGCGTAGAAGGCGCCGTAGGGGTCCACGCCGCGGAGCAGGTAGCCGACCGCCTGGGCGTTGTAGTAGGACACGTCGGTGAAGTAGTGCGAGTTCGCGACGAGCAGGGTGACCCTAGCGGCCAGGCCGATGGAGAGGGCGAGGAGGACCCAGGGGGTGAGGAGGGTCCGTCCTCGGGGGGAGCTAGCTGCCAAACTGGGCCGAAACCTGGCCCCGCCGGGGGTGCCGAACTTAAAAGCGAAGCCGCCCCGGGGCGGGCTGCCTTGGCTTTCATCCCCGTGAACAAACCGCTCATCGGGGAGGAGGAGAAGAAGGCGGTCCTCGACGTGGTGTCCTCGGGCATGTTGGTCAACGCCTCCTACGAGGGAGGCCCCTGGGTGAGGGCGTTCGAGGGGAAGGCGAAGAGCCTGCTCGGGACGCGGCACGTGGTGGCGGTGAACTCGGGGACCGCAGCCCTGCACACGGTCCTGATGGCCCTGG
>JAJZIG010000067.1 GCA_021851265.1 archaeon
TGTAGATTTCTAAAGATACGCGGACATTCTTCAAGGTTCTTGTTCCCAAACTTGCTAGCGGTAATTCAAATTTGTTTTGCACTTGGTCATACACTTGACGAGTGAGGCAAACACCCCCAGGGTCGGCGAGAGGCTCAATCCTCGAGGCAACGTTGACTGCATCCCCGTAGATGTCGTGCCCTTCCTCTATTACGTCACCCATGTGAAGCCCTATCCTGACCACGACCCTCCTCTCCTCATCCCTGCCAGCGTTGAACTCGCGGAGGGATCGTTGGATCTCGTAGGCGCACCTGACAGCCGCCAGAGCGCTCTGGAACTTCACAAGGAACGCGTCGCCCATCGTCTTGACTTCCATCCCCACATGCTTCCCAAACGCCTCCCTGAGCACCTTCCTGTGTTCTTCGAGCAGGGACATCGCGAGCGATTCGTTTCTCTGCGTCTTCTCCGTATAGCCTACTATGTCTGTTATCATTACAGCCGCAAGACTCCTCTTCGCCTCGTCGGCGCTCACGCCTGCTGCGCGTCTCCCTTGAGCGGCGAGGCCTCGAGCCCTATCCTCCGCATGAATGAAGCGAACCTTGGCAGTCTTCTCATCGGGTCGAAGACCGCCCCCTGCGCCATTATCACGAGCCAAGAGTGCCTGCCCTCGAGCGCCTCTTCCATAAGGTCCAGGGCGCGGTCATACTCCCCGAGACCGATGAGGACGAGCACCCTCTCCTCGATTCCAGTCGTGCTTGGCCCTAGCTGCTCCAGCGCCCTCAGCACTCCTAGCGCTTCCTCCTTCCTGCCAGCGAGCGCGTAGATGTACCCGAGGCTCCCTTTCGGGGGCCTACCTTTCACGTCCGGGCTTCTCTGTTCCGCACGTATCGCCTCCTCGTACATCCCCTTGGCTGCGTATGACAGGGCCATTACGAGGTATCCTTCAGCCAAGTCTCTGGAGAGTGCCACAGTCTCCTCGCACTTTGTGATAGATTCGTCGTATCTCCTGGCTAAGTAGAGCGCGTAAGCGATGTTCAGCTTCACGAGAGGCGACAATGGGTCGAGGTCCTCTGCCCTCATGAGCTCCTTCATCGCCTCGTCAGTCCGCAACAGGATGGCCAGGTACCCTCCCATCCACATATGCGCCTCAGCAGAGCCTGGGTTGAGCCTTGCAGCTTCGGACAGCTCACTGCCCGCCTTCTCCCAGTCCCACTCATGCTGAAACGCTATCGTCCCTAGGGAAAGGTGGGCCTCACCTGACGAGCTGTCTATCTTGACAGCCATACTCGCATAGCGTGACGCCATCTCGAATGCTTCTTTGTCGGGAAGGTAAATGCCAGCCATGTACGTGTAGCAGTTCGCGAGGGCTGCGTAAGCAAGAGCGAACCCTGGGTCTAACGCTACAGCTGATTCGAGGTTTGCGATTGCCTTGACTAGACCCTCCCTCGTGCCCATGTTCATGCTGTACTTTGCGAGCATATATGCGGCGTGCGCTTCGCTGCTGTTTGTGGGGCCGCGCCCTATCTCCTCCGCCCTGCTCCCAATGAGCTTCGACATCGTCTCCCTGGCCACGTTCACTGCTATGTCGCTCTGTATCGCGAAAACGTCGTCGACCTCCCTGTCGTAGCTCTCGGCCCAGAGATGCTCGTCCTCGTTCGCGTCTATGAGCTGGACTGCCACCCTCACACGCGAACCCGACTTCCTGACGCTCCCTTCTAGGATCGTACCTGCCCTGAGCTCTGCCGCTATAGCGGGGGTCGACGCCTTCTTCTGCTTGTACTGAGACACAGATGTCCTAGATATTACGCTCAGCCCTTCTATCTTCGAGAGGGCGGATATGAGTTCCTCCGTCATCCCGTCAGCAAAGTACTCGTCGTTCGGGTCAGGGCTCATGCTCACGAAAGGCAGGACAGCAACGCGCTTTCTGTTGAACTTGCCCCCCTCCGCCCCAGCCAAGCTAGCCCGCCAGGGGATGATGACGGAGTAGACTGGCGTGGGGAAGCTAACGTTCTTGAGGGATGCCCCCTCCAACCTCTCCATCGCGTACTCGACCTTGTTGTGTATCTGGTCATACACCTGCTGCGAAACGCAGACCCCGCCAGGGGACGCGCACGATTCGACCCTCGACGCTATGTTGACGGCGTCTCCGAACAGGTCTCCACCCTCCTCGACCACATCGCCAAGATGGATGCCAATCCTGATTGTCATTTTCTGGCCGTCAACAGCCAGAGGCCAGTGGCTGCGCATCGACTGCTGAATGTCCACTGCGCACCTGAGCGCTTCCAGGGCGCTGTCGAACTCAGCAAGAAAAGAGTCGCCTATGGTCTTGACCTCTCTCCCTCCATGTTTCGCAATCGCGTCCCTCACAATCGTGTTATGCTCCCCGAGCGCCTCCAGAGTCCTCTGCTCACTCAACTGGGTCAGTTTCGTGTAACCGACGATGTCTGTGAACATAACAGCCGCCAGCCTCCTGCGTTGTTTCTCTTCGCCGGACAATGCTCCTTGACAAACTCGAGAGGACGTCTCTAAAGCGTTTTGGCTCCTGGCGCGCCAAACGCTTGTCTCGATGCTTCGTGCATATTCAACGCATTGCCCAAGAGCGACGCCATCGTCTGTGGCGCTGGCCCCGCAGGCGTGACCCTGGTAACACTCCTCAAGGACAGGAGTGTGTCAGTGATAGACGCCAAGCCCTTCTGGACGGACGAAGGGGTCTGGCACCCTGAAGCGTACAGATTCCTCTGGCTGGAGCATCATCTCTACCCCGTCCAGTGAGAGAACCTCATCGAGAGGTTCAACCAGGCCCTGAAGGACAGGCTGGAGAACTTCGACGACCTCTTCCCCTGCTTCAGGGAGCATCGCGACCATCGACATGTCAGGAACTGTATTTCCATCTTCAGGTACTTCCACAACGTCATCAGAGAGCCGAACGACCAACCGGAGTATCTGAGGTTCATTCAGAGCCCTTCGGAGACCTTAAATTGACAGCGCCGCCCTGAGGCCCATAACCGTTATATCTGCGCCTAAAGGGCAGGCAGATGTTTCATGGCCAACGACAGGGCAATCGGCGGCGGGATTTTCGCAGGCAGCGTCATCGGCATAATCGTCTACGGCCTTTTGATCTTCTACTTCCCGCTCATCGTGCTGGAGATCACAGCGTTCGTTGCGGTCCTGGTCCTCCTCGCGATCCTCGCTTGGATCGGGTACACGATGGCGACGACACCGCCCCCTGAGCCGATAACCGACATCCCAGACTCTGCGCCCTCCTCGCCTTCGGACGCCACGGCCACAGGCAAGGAAGAGCAGAAGCCGGCGTAGCCTCGGCTGTTCCGCTGAACTCTCATTCGTCCGGTTCTCATCGCAGACGCGTCTTGCGCCCCATCCACTTTAATCAGGCCGTCGGGGGCCCGCGACACGCGGGAGCGTTGCGGTTGCGCCAATGCGGGAGGTCGGTCCCGGTGTCCGGGGCGGTCATGGTGCAGGGTTCCTAGTGGCAAGCATAGCACCTCGACGGGCGGGGCTGGTTGTCTTCGGCGCCAGGGTGGTGAGCATCTTCACCGGCCTCCTCTTCATCGTGATGGTGACTCACGCGCTCACAACTTCGGAGTTCGGCCTCCTGGAGGTGGTCGCAGACCTGTTGGTGTTCTCCGCCTACCCGCTGACCGTGACAAACTTCTGGTCGGCCAGGGAAACTGCGAGGGGGGAGGTCGTTGGGAAGACCGCGGCCCTCGGTGCGCTCATCCTCACCATCGCCGGGCTGGCCATATTCGCTGTCCTCGCCTTCGCCAGGCAGAGCGCCCTGACCACGGCCCTGGGGCTCTTCCTCGTGGCCCTCTCTCTGGTCCCGACGTACTACTTCTACCTCACGACCAACTCCCTCCTCTCGGTCCACAACCCCCAGGCGGTCGGCTATGTCCTGCTGTTCGGGGAGATATCCAAGCTGGCGATTGCGGCGCCTCTCCTCCTCGTCTACAGGGTGGGGCTCCCGGGCGCGCTGGCGGCGCTGGCAGGGTCGAACATAGTCCTCGGCGCGGTCGGCTTGTACTTCGTGCGAGCCACCCTGGGCGGCGCGGTCTCCCTCACCAAGCTGAAGGGATGGCTAAGGGATTCGTGGCTCCCCGCGCTCAACCAGGGGCCGAACCTCATCGGCATCGGGGACACCTTCGTGGCCTTCCTCATAGCTGGGCCCATCTTGGTGGGATACTACCAGGCGGCGTTCGCGATCGCGCTCGTCATCGGATACAGCAACTACCTCTCCTTCGCCCTCTACCCGCTCCTTCTCCGGGGGGCGAGCGACAGGATGGTGGGGCTCCTCTTCGACTTCATGATGCTCTTCGGCATCCCGATGGCGGTGGGGGCCGCGGTCCTCTCCCCCCAGGTCCTCTTCCTCCTCTCCAGAAAGTACATGGTCGCCGCCCTCCCGCTCGCCATACTCGCATTCTCTGTCCTAGTCGGGGCGGCGGACACGCTCCTCGACAGGGTTCTGACAGGAAAAGAGTCGGCTGACCTCGCCGTAGAGGGCAGGTTCGCGAAGCTCCTCCGGAGCAACATTTTCTTCGACGCGATAGCGAACCTGGGATACTCAGGGAGCTACGTGGCGTCAGTGACCGTGATAGTCGCCTGGGGGGTCCGCACCTCGACGCCGCTGCTCACCATCGCCACCTACTGGGCGGCTTCCCAACTGGTCCTGACGGTCCTTTTCCTCCTGGTCAAGGTCTGGAGGCTGGGCCTGGGGATCTTCAGCGGAACGCTCAGGCCAATGGTGTACTATTCGGCGTGCGCCGCGGCGATGGGGGCCGGCGTCTACTTCCTTGCTCCGCTGCTGGTGAGCACCGACATGGTCGGGGTGTACTATGGCCTCAGGCTGCTGGTTCTGATCGCCGTCGGCGGGGTTATCTACTTCGGGCTCTTGGCAGCCGTTGACAAGAGGTCTAGGGAGAGGTTCGCCAGCTTGCGCAGCGTGCTCACCCCCTAAGGGCGCGGCTCGAATCTTGGCCGGACGCAGTGCTAGACGTAGCCCAGCTTAGACAGCCTCTCCATGACGCCGGCTTCATCCGCGGCGCCGAGGGCCTCGTCGGGGGGCGCCGGGGGGACGCCGAGGGACTCAGCCACCCCCGCAAGCCTCGCCTCCTCGTCCTTCGACGCCGCATTCGACTCCTCAAGGGCACGCGTGCTCACGTTGTAGAGGACGCTCCCGTCCTTCGAGAAGACCCTCCTCTTCACCTCGTACATCTTCTCGAGCGTCTGCGCCTCTCCTTCCCCTGCGAGGTACCTGCGGAGGTCGAAGTGCGGCCCGAATCCCTCTGCCACGGCCTCTCGGCCCCCGAGCCCGCCTACCGGGGAGCCCGTCGCCCACGAAATCAGAGAGTGTATCTGCGCGAGGCTGACGACGTCCCCCGTCTGCGAAGGGGGGTCCGTTCCAGATGGGAACCGCACGTAGAGCGGCACCCTGAGCAGCGCTTCGTCCATGAAGTACCCATGCCCGTACCTCCCGCCTTCACCAAGCAGCTGGCCATGGTCAGACGTGATGATTATCGTGGGGTCGCCCTTCTTCAGGAGCTCTTCCACCGCCTCTAAGGCCCTCCCGACGGCGATACCAGACCCCTCGGGGTAGCTTTTGCCCCAGCCCATGTCTCTTACCGGGAGCTTCAGCATCGAGCGCCGGGTGGCGTCTGTCGGCTCGCCCCAGCGGTAGGGCTCGTGGGCTTCCATCAGGTTGAGATAGACGAAGTAGGGCGTCGGAAGGTTTGCCCGCCTCAGGTCCTTCAGCGCCTGCCTTGACCCCTTGTCTTTCACGGGGAGGTTGAGCCCCCGGTTGATCCGGAGCCTGACCTTCCTTGTAGCGAGCTTCGCAAGGAGGAGAAGCCGCCCCGCCTTCAGCGCCGCCCAGGCCCTGGAGCTCATGGAGCCGTCGGGGGGGAGCACGTCCCGCAGCTGGGACGTCTCGATCATCGGCCTGTACTCGCGGTTCCAGTCGAACTCGAACCCGAACCTCGGGGTCACGAAGGGGTTGCAGGTGAAGCAGTACCGCTTGTAGCCCAGGTCTCTCATGGCCCTAAGGACGTTGCTCTTTGACCCCTCCAGTCCGGCACGGGACCTCTGCATGATGGTCCCCATGTGGACTCCCAGGGAAACGTGCACGAGGTGCCTCGAAGGGAGCTCGCCGGTGAACATCGACACGTGGGACGGGAGTGTCCAGGAGGAAGTCGAGACCGCGTTGGAGAACTCGACGAAGCCCATCCCTTTCAGCTTCTCGAGCCCTTCGGCGAAGTCCTCTCTCAGCGTGTCGACGACGATCAGTGCGACGTCGTGCTTCTCCTGCACACAAACGCGGAACCAGGATTGGGTATAAAGAAGTCGGTCGGGGCGGGAGCGGTCTGGCCGGACCGAGCCGGCCTGCGCGAGAATGCGTCACTCAGGTCATGCGACGAGCTGGTTCAGGCTCTTCGAGAAGTTGTCCAGGCTCAGCTCGCGGACCCTGGCGGCCCCCTCCCTCTGCAGGGCGCCCCACTTCTTCACGTCGCTGGTCAGCAGGGCGATCGAGTCGGTGGCTTCCTCCGCCGTCGTGTAGCCGAGGCCGCTCTTCCCCCCCTGCGCCAGGTCGCTCCAGGCGCCCCCTGACTTGTGAACCACCACGGGGATTCCTCTCGCCATGGCCTCAGCGACGACGATCCCCCAGTGCTCGTTGATGGTGGAGTGGAGAAACACCCTGGCGCTGTCGAGCGTCGAGTTGATCACCGCCCGCGGCGCGTCCGAGATGAAGTACACGTCCGCGGTTTCGTCGACCTCCTCGGACGCCTTCATGCCCAGGCTGGCGGCGCGGGACGCGAGCCTGCTCTTGTACCTCTTCGAGAGGGGGGTGCCTGCACCTCCGAAGAGATAGAGCTTCGACCGGCCCTTTAGCCTGGGACCGATGTTCTCGATGGCCCACTGGTATCTCTTCTCCTCGCTGAACCGGCCCACCATCACGACGCTGTCGTCTCTCTCCTCGAAGGCCGGGGGGGCCTCCGTCGGAAGGGCGTTCGGGGGGATGGGCGGGTTCAGGACCGTCGGCGACTCCCCATAGGTGTCCTTCAGGAACTGCCCGGTCCACTTGGAGTTGGTGAGGACCAAGTCTGCAGCATAGAACGGGTTCTTCCTGAGAACAAGCTTCATCGCCTTCAGGTAGCTCCCCCAGTATACGTTCAGCGGGAAGCGGCCGTACCTCTCCGTGACGTAGGGGTCCCTGGCGCCCGCCAGGCCGACGGATATCTCGATCGGAAAGTGGACGTACTCGACGAGCTTGAACCCGCTCTTCCGCTTGCTGCGCAGCAGGGGCCTGTAGCTCGACTCGTCCAGGAACACCACCTCGGTCTTCGCGTCGAGGGCCTTCTCTACCGGGTACCAGACGAACAGCCTGGTGTACAGGCCGAACATGCTCAGGGAGACCGGGAGGGTGACCGCGGGGAGCCCTCTGATGTCGATCCCGAACCAGTCGACGTACTTCGCCTGCTGGAACCTGGAAGTGGCGGCGAGGGTCACGCTCCGGCGCTGCGCGAGCGAGCTGGCAGCCGAGGCGACTACGAGCTGCCCGCCCCCGGGCCTCGCCCAGTAGTGGTGCCCTACGACCGAGTGCGCCGCACTGTCACCGTGCAATGGCGGGCTCTCCCTCCTCATCGTCCGGCCGGTGCCCTGGCGGCGCTTCGGCCGCAGCGCTCCAGCACCTGCCCGTGGATCCTCGGATTGGCGGAGGCGACGAAGCTGAACCTGTGCGCGAGGTCGAACGCGAGCGAAAGGTCTCCTCCTCCCCTGTCAGTGACCTCAGCTCCCGCCTCGGCCGCGATCAGCCCGGCGGCCGCGAAGTCGGTTATCCTCATCCTCTCCCTCAGGTCGACGAAGGCGTCCGTCTTCCCCTCGGCTAGATAGCACAGCTCGAGGGCGTTCGCCCCTAGGTGCATCTGCCTCTTGATCCCGCCAAGGAGCGGCTCGAGCTCGGGGTACAGCCCTGCCGGCGCGCTGCTCAGGTCCACCCCGACCACAGAGTCGGCTATCCTGGCCGTGGCCGCGGTCCTGATGGGCGCCCCGTTCTTCTTCGCCCCCTTCCCCCTCCTGGCGGAGTAGACGTCTCCGGTGACGAGGTCTCTGACAACCCCCACCTCGACGCCGTCGACGCCGCGAGCGGAAGTGTCATCTACGACGGCGACCGAAGTGCAATAGAAGGGGATCCCACGCACGAAGAGA
>JAJZIG010000068.1 GCA_021851265.1 archaeon
GATCCTCCAGATTCACACCAGGCACATGCCGCTGGCCCAGAACGACGAAAAGAACGGGGCCGCGGACAAGATGGTCGACCAGGAGAAGCTCGCCGGGGTGACCCACGGGTTCGTCGGCGCAGACCTCGAGTACCTCTGCAAGGAGGCCGCCATGAAGACCCTGAGGAGGAACCTGCCGGACATCAAGCTCGAGGAGGACAGGCTGAGCCCGGAGACCCTGGACAAGCTGGTGGTGACCATGGCTGACTTCGAGGACGCGCTGAAGGACGTCATGCCTTCGGCCATGCGCGAGGTCTACCTGGAGACCCCCGACGTGAAGTGGGCCGACATCGGAGGCCTAGACGGGGTCAAGAAGGAGCTGCAGGAGGCGGTCGAGTGGCCGCTGAAGTACCCTGACCTCTACGACAAGATCGGCTACAGCATGCCCAAGGGGATAATGCTCTACGGCCCGTCGGGGACAGGCAAGACCCTCCTTGCGAAGGCGGTGGCGACGGAGAGCGAGGCGAACTTCATCAGCGTGAGGGGCCCCGAGCTGCTGAGCAAGTGGGTCGGCGAGTCCGAGCGCGGGATACGTGAGGTGTTCAGGAGGGCCAGGCAGGCTTCGCCCTGCGTGATATTCTTCGACGAAATAGACGCTGTGGCTCCGACCAGGGGCATGGGCGGGGACAGCATGGTGACCGAGAGGGTGGTGAGCCAGCTCCTCACCGAGCTCGACGGCGTACAGAGCCTCCAGGGGGTGGTGGTGCTCGCCGCCACCAACAGGATAGACATCGTGGACCCGGCCCTGGTGAGGGCGGGGAGGTTCGACAAGCTGATTCAGATACCGCTCCCGGACAAGCTCGCCAGGAAGGAGATACTGAACATACACACCAAGGGGGTCCCCATCTCGAAGGACATCGACCTGGACAGGGTCGTGGAGATGACCGAGGGCTTCAGCGGGGCGGACATGGCATCACTGACCAACACGGCGGTCTCCATCGTGCTGCAGGGGTTCATCTCCAAGTACCCCAAGCCCGACGACGCCAGGAAGCATGTGGACGAGGCCGTGGTGACCTTCGACCACTTCGTGGACGCCATCAAGAAGGTCCGCCAGTCCAGGGAGGGGAAGCCCATGGAGAAGGTCCCGGTCCCCTACTACAGGTAAGAGAAGCCTAATTACGCCATCGTGACCGGCCGGGGTACAAGCTTGGACCAGGCTGCTATCATAGGGAGGGGTACCTGGCTCGACAAGGTCGCCCAGGAGACAGCGGAGCGCGAGGAGCGGCTTGGGAGGAGCCTTTCCCTGGTCAGGGTGGAGAGCGGGCTGGGGGCCTCGGGGCTGCCTCACATCGGGAGCGTCGGAGACGCCATACGGTCCTACGGGGTGAAGCTGGCGCTGGAGTCGCTCGGCCACAAGTCGGAGCTGGTCGCCTACTCTGACGACTTCGACGGCCTGAGGAAGGTCCCCGTGGGCTTCCCTGCCTGGCTGAACGATTACCTCGCACACCCCGTGTCCCGAATCCCTGACCCACTCGGCTGCCACGGATCCTACGCCGAGCACGTGGGCTCCCTCCTCCGCGGGGCCCTGGACAAGATAGGGGTCGAATACGTGTTCCAGAGCGGGGCCGAGGCGTACGCGTCGGGGAAGCTCAACGGCCAGATCAGGAAGATACTCGCCAGCGCCGGGGTGATCGGCAAGAAGATCAACGAGCTGGTGGGCCAGTCGAAGTACGAGGGGTCGCTCCCATACACGCCTGTCTGCAAGAGCTGCGGGAGGATCTACGTCACGAGGGCGCAGTCCTTCGACCCGGAGGAGGACACGGTCCATTACGTCTGCGAGGGGACCAAGCTGGGGGAGAGGCAGGTCGACGGGTGCGGCAACGAGGGGGACGTGAAGGTCACAGAAGGGAACGGGAAGCTGATGTGGAAGGTGGAGTTCGCGGCCAGGTGGTCTGCCTTCGACATACGGTTCGAGGCTTACGGCAAGGAGCTGACCGACTCGGTCAAGATAAACGACTGGGTCGCCGAGAGCATCCTCGGCTACCCGCCCCCCTACCACGCGAGGTACGAGCTCTTCCAGGACAAGTCGGGGAAGAAGATGTCGAAGTCGACGGGGAACCTCGTCACCCCCGACGAGTGGCTGCAGTACGCCTCCCCGGAGAGCCTCAGGCTCCTGATGTACAAGCGGATAGTCGGGGCCAGGAACATCTCCCTGGAGGACGTCCCGATCTACATGGACGAGTACGACGACCTCGAAGAGTCCTACTTCTCCAAGAGGAGGGACCCCAACCAGATGAAGGATGCGAGGCTGAGGGGGCTCTACGAGTACTCCGTGTTCCTGAAGGTCCCCCAGGCGAAGGGCATCCACGTCCCCTACAGGCTGCTCGCCCAGCTTTCGGCCGTGGCTCCGGAGGGGGCCGTCGAGGAGTTCGTGTCCAAGAGGCTCGCCACCTACGGGATGGTGAAGGTGCCGACCCCCGACCTCTCGAGGCGGATATCCTGGGCCCGCGGGTGGGCCACACGAGAGGGGAAGACGGCGATAGAGCCGCCTGAGCTCGGCGACGCCGCCAGGACCGCCGTGAGGGAGTTCGCGGCCGCGCTCCCTGGGCTCGCCACGGAGGAGGACATCCAGAACGCCGCCTTCGACGCGGCAAAGAGGCAGGGGCTCAGGCCCGGCGAGTTCTTCCCGGCGGTGTACGCGGTTCTCCTCGGCTCCGACCGGGGCCCCCGGCTCGGGCCCTACGTCATGGACGCGGGGAGGGCCGAGGTGAGCAGGGCCCTCCTCGCCGCAGTCGGGAATTGAAGCCGGGGCGCTCGGCCGCCGAGCTGGGCCGGGAGATCGTTTCGTGCAGGGCATGCCCGCGACTGGTGGCATACAGGGAGGGCGTGGAGCCCAGGGCGTCCTACGCGTCCCAGGTCTACTGGCGGAAGCCTGTCCCTGGCTTCGGAGACCTGGGAGGGAAACTGCTGATCCTGGGGCTGGCCCCGGCCCTCCACGGCGCCGAGAGGACGGGGAGGATCTTCACAGGGGACGCCTCGAGCAGGTTCCTCGTGACGGCGCTCCACTCCGCGGGGTTCGCCAACCAGCCTATGTCAGAGTCGCGAGACGACGGGCTGGTCTACCGGGGATGCTACATCACGGCCGCGGTCAAGTGCGTCCCGCCGGGGGACAAGCCTACCAGGGAGGAGTTCGACAACTGCTCCCGCTTCCTCGACGCAGAGATATCGCTGATGCCGAGCCTGGAGGGGGTCCTGGCCCTGGGCTCTCTCGCCTTCAAAGCCTACGTCTCGCATCTGGCCAGGGCCGGGACGGACGTCAGGGGGATGGTCTTCGAGCACGGCGCCTCCTACCGGGTCGATGGAGGTCCCGTTCTGTACGCCGGGTACCACCCGAGCCCGCGGAACACCAACACGGGGAAGCTGACCATGCCCATGCTCGTCGGGCTGCTCAAGAAAATCAGGCGAGACTTGCGCATATAAGCGGGCCACTTTGACCGCAGCCTGGGCCCGTAGCCTAGACTCCTGCAAGGGGAAGCACGTGGATAGGGATATCCATGGTTGCCCCAAACACGGATCAGGGCATCAGCCTGCGGAGCTGAGGGTCGCCGGTTCGAATCCGGCCGGGCCCGCTTTTGGCTACAAGCGCGCATGCCCAAGTGCTGGTCAGGACTCGGCCTGTGGGGCCCGGACCAAGGGTTCGAATCTCTTCCGGTCCATCCCGATTCTGTCCAGATCCCCTGGTCCTCCTTTGCGACCCTACGACTTCTATTCAGGTGCCATAGACGTCTATTTCGGGCAGGTCCGGGAATGGCAGGTTGTACTTCCCCAGCTTCCTCTTGACATCCATGATGGTGGACCTCCAGGCCTGCCTCTTTTCATCCAGGGTGAGGACCCCGAGTCCGGCATCTCTGGCCATCCCCTCCAGTTTCCTGTGCGCGTCCATGAAACCTTCGGGGAGCTCCCAGAACTCGTTAGGCGGTTCGAAGAGGACCATCGACAGATAGACGAACCCATGCCGCAGTCGCTTCGGGATTAGAGCTTTCTCCTCCTCCGTCAGCGAAGGGATCGCATTCTCCAAGACTCGCCAGGTGTAAGCCAGGTGCCTCGACTCGTCCATGGTCATGTGTCCGAGCGCATCCTTGAAGGCCGGATGTTCCGCCTTGTCTTTCATCTCGTGGAAGAGTTTAGAGGCGCACGCTTCTCCCATCATGAACGAAGTGAAGACGAGGGGGAACCTGTACTTCGAGAAGGAGGCTATGTACCCCTTCCAGTACCTGCCTCCATTGTAGTAGACCCACCTCACGTTGTTCAGGGCTTTCGCATCTTGGTCGTCCTCCGGCTTCCAGCCCTTCAGAAAATACGGACAGAGCCTGTTGCACGCCCTCATGCAGCACTCGTCGTGCCTGCACTCGTCCGTCACGATCGTCCCGGTCATCTTCTGGGTGAAGTTGGGGTAATGGTTCTCCGTGAGGTAGACCAGCGCCTTCGAAAACGAGGCAGCCGCGTTGTTCTCGAAGTTTGCGAGCACGGCCCACCAGTAGGCCATGGCCGTCTTCTGGGCGTGGTCGTAATCCGCGAGGTTGAGGGAGCTCCAATCGATTGAAGAGGGGTCCCAATGCTCGCTCTTCGCTCTGTTGTAAAGCAGCTCCAGCTCCTTGTCCTCGTCGTACCAGTTGAATGGGTAGGCGTTGGGTTGGGAGATGTCAGGCGGTTCTCGTGTCGCCACTCCGGGTCGCTGGCAGCTACAAATGCTCTGAAGATTAAGGGTTGTGGTGTCCTCTGCCACCTCTCCACGCCGTCAGGTGCATCTTCCAAGTTGCGGTTTTCAAAGCCCAGGCCGGTGTGCCCAGAAGCACTTCGGGAGCGCTCCCTGTCGCTCATAACGATGGAGGTGCTGCAGGTTCCCAGCGGGTCAACGAGGCACGCGGAGCGGAGGGGTACGGGTAATCTGTTCCGTCTGCCTCCCAGATCATCTCCTTCTCGCCTTCCCGATCGAACGGAGAGCCAGGAGCAGGGACGAATTGGGGTCGAACCCGAATCCCTCGAATTCCTCGTAGGTGAGCTCGACGTCCGGCCGAAGGCAGTGGTGCAGCGGCTCCGTCGGGCGCTTCATCATGAGCTTCGAGGAGACCCATCCCTTCAAGCCAGAGTTGGGCAGGCTGAACCTCAGGGTGTCTACGAACGCGTTGGCTGGCTGGGCGGGCTGGACCCCGACCACCACTGCCCCGAGCTGCTTGAGCAGGAACGCAAGGTCGAAGCCCGCGCTGTAGGTCCTCGCAGACGTCAGGACGTAGGCATCCACATCGCGCACCGGCTCGAACGAGCCTGCCAGCCTTCGGAAGGTGGGCGACAGCGCGGCCGCTTTGCCCGCTTCTTCTCTGTCCATCCCCCTCTTCCCCGTGGCCCACCTCCTCATCTCGCCGAAGTCGTATCCTCCCCTCTCTCTTTCTTCCGCCACGCGCCCGGGGAACTGCTCACCGTACAACCTGGAGTGTCTCCTGACGTCGTAGCCCTGGTCTGCATCGAGCATCCTCTCCCCGTAGAGGAAGTGGGCCAGCACGTACGCCAGGTACGAGTTCCCGCCCGTGTTCCTCCTCAGGTCGACCACCAGGCTGGTGACTCCGTTCTCCTTCATCGCGGCGAGCGCCTCTATCACCGTTTCTGTCGCGGACGGCACAGCCTGGATCGAGCGCTCGATATCGCCGCCCGCCTCGAACCCTGCCCTGGCGAGCAGCTCCTTGAGGAACGCCTCGCTCGCCCCCAAGGCAAACTGCGACTCGAAGTTCTCCCTGTACCTCCTCATCGAATCGATCCTCAGGTACACCGCCGCTTTGCCGGGGAGCATGGCCCAGGCCATGTCGTTTCGCCCGGGTTCAGGCAGCTCAACCGCAGTCCGGGGGACGACCAGCCGGCCGGGCTTCCCGGCCGCGAACTCCAGGTCCGCCGAAGTGCCTCCCGCCGGCCCCTTCAGCTCGACGTTCAGCGGCTTGGCGACCTCCTTCTGCAGTAGGTACTCCGAGAGGACTCTGCTGCGGAACGCCCCGGTGATGTGCTCCAGGTCGTTGTAGAGCCCATCAGATCCCCGCACCGTCCTGATCCTGTCGGAGAGCGCCTCCATTCCGACGCCCTCGACCGCGTTGACGAAAGCGCCGAGGAGCTCCGATCTCTCGCCACCATAGACCCCCGTGACGACGAGCCTCCCGTCCAGGGGCTCCATGTCGAGCCAGAGGCGCTCGACGCCTTCGTCCACCGAATCGACGGACGTGTGCCCGTCTCCCACGAGCGCGGCGATCCTGCTCGCGCAGAGGTAGAAGTCGCTCTGAGCGACTGTCTCACCTTTCAGCTCCGCAGCCACCGCGCCGGCGCGCTCGTAGAACGCCACCTGAGACGAGAGGTGACGGAAGGGGTCAGGGTGGGACTCGGCGATGATCTCGACCAAACGGGAGATGTCCTGCAGGGCCGCCTCCCTGCTCATGGATGCCATGCGTCAACCGCGGGACGGACAGGATATAGCTTGTCTTCCGGCCGCTTTTTTCAGACGCGCCATGACGGTCTGGAACCCGTGGTTCGGGTTGGCAAGCACCGCCACGCGCCCGGACCGTCCTCAGACCACAGAACCCCTGACCCGCCTTCGCATCCTCCGGCCAAAGCGCGAGACTTGTGCGGAGTCGCGGGGACGCGTCGTCGATTCTAATTGGTGTCAGAGAAGATACTCCGCTTCCAGAATGAGAACAAGGACCCTGCTTCGCTGAGCCAGCAGATAGCGCAACAGCTCCAGTCCGACGGCTACAAGGCAAGCATGGCGACGGCGCCGCTCGGAACAGTCATCCAGGCCCAGAAGGGAGGGATACTGAAGGACCTCGTCGCGGCAGAGAGAGCCTTCACCATAATGGTCACAGGCCAGCCCGACGACTTCTCCGTCCACATAGGCGTAGGCAAGTTCTTCCAGAACCTCGGCGTGATGGCCGCCGAGGCGCTGCTCCTCGCGGAGCTTTTCCTAGCGGTAGACATCCCCGAGATGCTCTGGACCGAGCACGTGGAGAAGGGGCTGGCGAACGAAATCACGCAGGTCGTGGGCTGAACTGCTCCCTGGTGTTCATGCGAACGAACACCCAGGCTTCGGAGACCCGGTTGGCTACAGGTGGGTGCAGACCACGCCGCGCTCCCCTCCGTTGTCCCCGCTGGACGGACTGACCTACAGGTGCTGTTATTGCAGGGACGAGGTAAGGCCTGAAAGGCGAGGCTTGGACTACGTCCTTGCCAACATCGCTGTAATAGAACTTGACGGGTCAGTGCGCGAGGCTTGCGGAAGGTGTGCATCACTCTTTCAGCTCAAGGTGCGATGATGGGGGAAGTCGCGCGCCCTCTGAGGCTTCCTTCGGCCGTTCGGCCTGACCCGAGACCCGCAAACTTGGGGAGGACCTCGAAGGATAAATGAGACCATCCTGGGCCGGATGACGCATGCCAAGGAAGAGAGCAAGCCGGCCCTCTAGAAGAGCCAGAAAGAGGGTCACGACGAGAAAGGCCAGAGCCAAGCAGCCGTCGCGGAAGGGAGCCAGAAGGGCCCCAAAGAGGAAGGTCGTGAGAAGGAGGGCCGGGGTCACGAAGCCGGCCCCTGCTCCAGCACCAGCGCCGGCAGAAGCTCCAGCACCAGCAATCCCCCCAGCACAGGCGGAACCGGCGCCCGCAGCACCGCCCGAGCAGCCAACTGCTCAGACGCCTGCCCCACCGCCAACCGGAGAAAGCGGAGAGCAACCCAGCAGGTCATAGAAGGTTCAGCCACCCACCAAGAGGCCACGCCCAGCGCCGGCGCTAGCTCAGTGCTGGAAGCCGTCGCGCCTGCGGCGGTGGGCCCTTGACTCCTGAGCTCGTGCCTGGATTCAGGGGGCTCCATGTTATAGAAGTCATTGCGGCGACGGCTCTCAGGGCTTCCTCGTCCTGCCGAGCAGAGTCTGACCAACGCTTATGAGTTCGGAGGGCGAACGGCCGTCAATGGATGAGGGAGCACAGGTGGGAGTTCGAGGCGCGGGTGGGCGGGCTGTTCGGCAGCCCCCATGAATACTTCAGGTGCCTATACTGCGACGCGATGTGGTGCGAGACGCACAAGGAGTACGCGCGCGGCGGCGAAGACTGCTTGCGCGTGGAGCCACCGGCTGCTAAGGTTCCCGTTTCGCCGAGGCGGGCCGTGCTCAG
>JAJZIG010000069.1 GCA_021851265.1 archaeon
GTATAAGCCCTCCTAACAGTTCCATCACCGATTGAATCTCCCTTAGAGTCCGATTGAGTTCTTCCAAGGCCATATTCACCTCCTCGCTGCTCCTTTGGTGCATGCGCGTCCCCTCCAGGACGGCGTCCCTGGCTGCTGTGATCGATGAATCGAGAAGACGTCCTATTTCGCGCCTCAGCCCGATTATCCCCCTGTCGAGCCTGACGACGAAGTAGTCATACCTGATTCTCCCCGCGGTCCTGTCGAGTGCCTCCTTGGCCTGCCCCATGAACCTCTTCTGGAGAGTGCCCTTCACGAGGAGCGTAGGCAGCATGGCGGATAGTTCCCCCACGAACATTCCGCCGATCGGCGGAAGCTGGTCTGACAGGTAGTAGAACCTGTGCTCGGAGGTCAGACTCATGCCCGGCAGGGGGAGCTCCGTCTTGATGCCGAAAAGCGTCGACACTTCGCGTCGCACGTCCCCCCCCAGCAAATCGACCTGGTGGCTGAAAGTGCTTACGAGCTCGCCGAATCTGACAGCTATTCTTTCGTCCTCCTTGGCAATGAACTCGGAATATACCGCTCTCAATTCCTCTGAGAGCTTTTCCTCCAGCATACTCGTCGTTTCTCGCACGTTCCTCTTCGACGTTAGCAGTTCGTTGGCGTAGGCTTCCAGTTTGGCGAGGAACCCAGCTTCGCGTTCTCTCTTTAAGCTCTCGAGGTCTTCGTTAAGCATCTGGATTATCTCTTTGGATTTCCCATCGAGAAGGTAGAAGATCTCGCGCTTCTTGGTGTCCACTCCCTGAAGGAACCAGTCCAACTGCTTCAGTGTCTCTCCAAGGCGATTCAGGGGCATCTCGGCTGACTTGATTGCTATCTCCTGCGAAATGCGAAGGTCCTCGGCCGCCTTCAGGGCCTTCGTCACCGTCGAGGCGATCAGAATCTCCTGCTTTTCCCCGTGGAGGAGATTGTTCAGGACTTCCATGAGCCCCTGCACGCCGCTCTCGGCCAATTTGTGCGAGTTTGCCGTACGGTATCCCTCATTAGCCCACTTTGCAGAAACCGCATAGATCGGGAAGTCGTTGATGCCCAGCGCTGATTCAATCACATCTCTGCAGAAGCTGACCGCCTCTCTCAAGCTAGCCTCGTCCATGTAGTCCTTCTTGTTGAGCACGAAGATGAGCTTCCTTGCGTGTGGTGTTATCGCTTTCAGCAGGTCCAGCTCTGACTGACCAATGGGAGGGTCCACAGCGAGGGTGAAGAGGCAGGCGTCGGCCCGCTCCAGGAACCGGTAGGTTGCCTGAGTGCCGCCAGCAAAGGTTGAGCCCACTCCGGGCGTGTCTATCATAGTGATGCCGCTCTTCAGAATCCCCGACGGGACCCTGACTTCCACCTCCTTGACCCCCTTCGCGTTGCTGGGATTCCCCTTCTCCGTTATGTACTGGGGAATCTCCGTGATTCCAACCTCTTTGGTGGTCCCGTTGACAAATGAGACCGTGGCTCTCGGCTGGTCGCCATACTTCAGAAGAGTGATCACAGATGTCACGGGAACGACCCCGACCGGCAGGACTTCTGATTGCAGCAGAGCGTTGATGAGCGTTGATTTTCCCCTCTTGAAGAGGCCCAGGACAGCGAGGTAGAAGTCCTCGCTGATTAGCTTCTGCCGCAGCTCCTCCAGATATTCAAGGGTGGCCGCTTGGCTGCTGCCTGCCTTGGACTCCGCTACCCTGCGAAGTGCGTCCAGGCTTTCCTCGATTCTGGCAATCTGTGACGTCTTGCCCTGAGAGAGCATCAAGAGCTACATCCTTGTCTATTGTGTTCCGGTTGAACGAGCTGGCCGTGCCTCATGGGCATATTAATGTAACTGTAGTTACACTGGCCAAGCCGTGCAGTAGCAATCAGAAGTCCCTGGTCCGTTGTCTCGTCCGCAACTCCGAACTGAGAAGTGCGGTCAGGACCAAAATCGACGAGACGAGGACGCCCACCAGAAGAACGGGATTGTAGGTGAAGACTACCGGTGTGAACATCGTCACCCCCGCCAGGGCCAGGACCCCAGCCGATGCAGCGTACATGGTCGTCGTGGCTGTGTGCTTCTTCAGAAGCGACCACGCCCTTTCATACTCCCGGGGGTCGATTCCTCTGTTCCTGGCTTTCATGGGGAAGATGAGCTCTAGAAAGCTTGAGAGGTCGAAGGTCAGGAGAAAGATAGCCGCGGAACCCATCACAATTAGGTAATTGGTTCCGGGGAGCAGGACCGCCTGGGCACTGACGAAGTTCGCCCCAAGCCACACCCAGGAAAGCCGGAGAGCGGTGCCATGCTTCGCCAGCAGAGCCAGCGCGAAAACCAGGAGGTTCACGACGAGGGAGCCGAGCAGGGCAGTGCTGTACTGCAGCGCGTAGCCGACGAACCCTGTCCAGGCTGAAATGGCCAGGTATGCCGCAAGCAGCAGCATTCCGGACAGGCTCAGCGCGTCTACTTTGCTCTCGTCCATACGATATTCGCCTGCTTCAGCGCCTGGCTGAGGGGCTCCTTCACGTTCCAGTCTATGACGACCGCGTATTTCCGGAGCAGCGCTACCTTCGTCTCTCTCTCGAGCCTGGCAAGCCTCTCAGCTATCCTTTCGGCCCTCTCGTCCTTGCCTTCTCGGCTCTCGAATTCGAATGGTGAAGGGGAGACCACCAGGACGGGGTAGCCCTTGCTGGAGATTTCTGCCGCGACTTCGTACGACTTGTCGTCCATCAGGGGCGTGACCAATACTATCTGGGTCATCCTCGAGAAGAACAGCGAGAGGTACCCGGGGAGGTTCCCCATCTCCCAGATGTTACCAGGTTTGATCGTCACCATCCCCGTGAGGAGCCTGTCGAACTGTCTGCGCCCAAAGCCCGGACGTACCTTCTCGAGGCGGTCGCCGAGTGCGATCATCCCGACCCTGTTCCTGTCCCTGAGGAGGCGGTAGGCGATGACAGCCGCCGCCCTGGTCCCGTAGGCGACCGTCGACTCCGGAGGAACGCCGAGGAGCGATGCTGAACGGATGTCGAGGACGATGATGGTGTCCCCGCCAAACTCCCCCATGAACTGGTTACTGAGGAATTCCGGAGAGCGTGACGAAGCCTTCCAGTTTATCCTCCGCAGTGGGTCGCTGGGAGCGTAGGGCCTTAGCCCGTAGAACTGCATGCCGGTTCCGGGCTTTCGCGTGAGAATCTCTCCGGGCCAGTTGCGCGGGTTCCTGGGTTTAATCTGCACCTTGCTGACGTACTGGACATCCGGATAGACCTTGACGTCGAAGTATGATTCTATCGATTTCTCCTCCACCATGAGTCCCGAGACATCGAGGCTCCTGATCCGGACCGGTCCCAACCTGTAGACCCCGAAGGTCTCAGCCGAAACGGCGTAACTGGCCTCCACCTGCCCTCCGCTTTGGAGGGAGGTGAAGATGCGATTCGTCCCACAAGCAAGGCGCAGGCCGTCTGGAATTGTATCAACCACTTCGAGAACGTCGGCATCTCGGCCCGAGTTGCCTATCCTCAGAGTGAATTCGGCTTGCTCGCCTTCGTAGACTGTCTGCCCCTTCGTCGTCCGTTCGACCTTGAAATCCAGATGGGGATCCCTGGCAAGCAGGCGGACCAGGGCAATGTAGAGGAGCACAGGGACGGACGCGGCTATCAGATAGGGGCTTCTCGACCCGGCCCCGAACAGCAGGAGAAAAATCGCGAACGCCCCAAGGAGGGCCATCGATCTTGAGATCGTTCAGTCCACCTTTGGCACTGGAACTTCCTGCAGGATTTTGTCCACGATGGAGGCGGTCTTGTCCCCCCTGAGCCATCCTTCAGGCTTCAGAATCAGCCTGTGGCTGAGCGCCGGGACTGCCACCCGCTTCACGTCGTCGGGGATGACGTAATGCCTAGAGTTCATCCAGGCGTTCGCCTTGGCGAGCTTCGTTATGGCGAGGGAGCCGCGGGGGCTCGACCCTATCTCCACCTCACTGTGGGACCTTGTGCCGCGCACTATCGCGACGATGTAGTCTATGATGGCGCGCTCGGCATGGATTCCTTCAACTTCGGCCTGCATCGCGATGAGAGCATCGCGCGTAGAGACAACCTCAAGCCTGACATCATCTGACCTTCTGCTGTTGCGTCTCTCGATGATCTGTGCCTCTTCCTCGGCGCTGGGATAGCCGACGCTCAGCCTGACGAGGAAGCGGTCGAGCTGCGCCTCCGGGAGAGGATAGGTCCCCTCGTACTCTATCGGGTTCTGGGTCGCAATCACGATGAATGGCTCCTGTAGCTTCTGAGTGTCTCCCTCGATCGTCACCTGCTTCTCCTGCATGGCTTCCAGAAGCGCAGACTGGGTCCGGGGAGGCGCCCGATTGATTTCATCCGCCAGGAGGATGTTGGTGAAGATGGGCCCCCTTCGCAATTCGAACTGGGAGGTATTCCTGTTCAGGATGTAGGTCCCTGTGATGTCGGCGGGGAGCAGGTCTGGGGTGAACTGGACCCTCCTGAATTCCAGTCCGAGGACGGCCGCGAACGACTTCGCCATGAGAGTCTTTGCAAGGCCGGGATTGTCTTCGATCAGGATGTGCCCGTTCGCAAGTATCGACAGCATGATGGTTTCAAGCGCCGCTTGCTTCCCCACCACCACTGAAGAGACCTGATCGATGATTCGCGCGTATGGACGGCTCTCCTGCGTCACCTACACCCCCTCGTTTGCCATCGCTATTGCTGCCTCCAGGGCAGACAGATAGGTTTCGTCCTTCCTCCTCCGGAATCTTGAAACAGCCGGAGAATCCGATGGATGGGGCTCGAAAATCCTTCTCACATCCTGGTCGTTCCCCGCAATCATCAACTTCTCGCGCGTCCTCATGATGGTATCATAGTCTGGCTTCAATGGTCCACCCTGCTTGACGGCGCAGGCCTCCGCGAGAATCCTGGCCAGGTCCTCTCGCGCGTGCCAGTAGCCCCTCTCCGCGCTCTCTACGCTCATGGCCATGGACCAGATTTTGCCGCGGGAAGATTGGTGCCTCGTTTTCCCTGTCGGAAACCAGTCGGAAAGGCCCGGGCTTCCAGTCACGCCGCCATAGACTAGGAGAGCCGCGGCGAGCGACAAGAAAACGAGATTGGCGTAGAGGGACGGATAACCGGCGGCGTCGGCCAGAATCACCCCGCAGATTATGATGGACCCCAGCGCGTAGGCAAATCTGTTAGGCAAGTCGTCTGACCCCGATGATTGATTTCGAACCGGAATGTTGGACCTCGTCGTTCAGCCTCCGTAGGCATGTTTCTGCGCGCTTTGCGTCTTCGTCATATACAGGGTCGATGCTGTACCTTGCCTTCTCGAAGAGAAGTGTGGCATCGTGCAGGTTCTGCCTGTCGACGGCGACCCTGCTTGTTACAAGCGCCTCGAATTCCCGTGCAGTCAGCTTCGAGCTGTCCGTCTCCTCGTCCCGGCTGAGTATCTCGCAGATTGCCCTGTAGCAGTTCAGGATGGTCGTGCGGTAGTCCGAACCTCCTCTCAAGGCGTGCACCGCCCTGCTGAGAACGTCGGAGATTCTTTCCTCATCGACTCCTCCCCCAAGGGTTCTCCCCGAGGGGGCAATGGGGACCCGTTTCAGTGAAAGAAAGAGGACCGCACCGATTGCCGAGCTCGTGGCTATCGCCCCCACCACAAGATAGGGGAGAAGATCCGGGAAGCTCGGCGCCTGGCCTTGGCCGTTGAAGCTGGTGCCGGCGTTCTTGACTAGCGTGAATATGCCGTAGAAGACCACGGCCGCCAGTCCGAGCATCAAGATCGAAAGCAATGGGCTCCCCTTCTGGCTCTCGACATACCAGAAGTCGTCCTTCTTCCGTCGCCGCTTCCAGGCACGCAATATCATGAAGCCACCGAGCACGGACAGCGCCGCCCCGAAGACGGCCAGCTCGGAATAGCTCGGGCCTTGGACAAGACTCGGTTCGACAAGGACTCCGCCGTTCCCTTGCGGGGGAAGGGAAGGCTGCGATTGGCCCACAGGGCCGGCGTTTGATGTGGTGCCGATGTTCGCAATCAGGCTGGCGGCCAGCCAGGGGAGGGCGAAGAGCACCACGACTAGGAGGACGGACCGAATCCGGCGATTCATCAAACCGAACCGCCTGGGGGAGGATTATAAAAGTAACCGTCGTTACATACCCTTTAAGCCGTTGGTGGTCGTCGGCTTCGGCCCGCACATTCAAGCCCGCACACGGTCCATACGGTCTAGAATCTCAAGCATCTTAGCAATGTAAGCTCCGAGCTTTTCTTCGTCCTTCTGGCTCAATGTGCCGCAGCCCTGGAGGGCCTCTGGATGCAGATCGTAAAGCGTGGTCCGAATCCCCAGCAACGCTCCGCGCACGTTTCGCGCTGATGACTCGTTCTGCGGCGAGAGGCCGTAAAGCATGGTAATCAATCTGGTCTGATTGAGCATCATAGAAACGCCACCCAGAATTGCGTTCTTCGAATCTTTAGTCATATCCCACTTTGTCACATATGTCACAGAGTCCCCTTCCTTCGAACCTGGTTGCAGCTCTCTTCTTATTGTCTCAAGGTTCCTTTCAATTTCATTGAGGTAGACGGCCAGTACTCTTCGATAGTTCTCGTTCAAGGGATTGTGGCGCCTACCCTGCTACCCGGAAACTATCCACTTCAGTAGCGACTTTCTTCTCCTTCTGGCCGAAGCGCGTTCCTGTCTGGCGAGCATCTGGGCGAAGCCCCTTTCGCTGTGCGTAGCTCTTGCGACCTTGTGAACGAAATCAAAGTACAGAAAGCGCTCCTGGGACAGGGAGATACTTCTGCTCTTTAGAACCCCTCTGGGCTCCTTCGGCCAGTCGGCGACGATCTCGAAACCCTCACTGGCGTACTTGTATGCGCGTCCAGCGTCGATTCCGTCCTGCGTCAGCCCAGCCGTATCGCCGTTAAGCGACAGGGAATACACCCTGGCACCAATCCTTTCGCTCACCAGGCGCTGAAAGAGAGCGGTCAGGGAAGCCAGAACGTGCTCAGTGAAAGGGCTCCTCATCGGTCTCGCTTCGACATATTTGTAGGGCTCCCCCAGCGAGGGAACCTCGGTGTATTTGCAGAACCGCCAGGACGACTCCAACCCAACCTGGTCGCTCAGGTGGACCTGCACGAACCTGTCATCGCCCCTCCAGGCCAACCACATCATCTTCGCGTCTTGGACGGCCCTCTCGCGGGGGTCGCCAAACTGTGCGAACACCTTCTCGGCTTTATCCCTGAACTCTTCATCCAGGTCGGCCTTGCGTGCACCCAACCTGCTCCCCGTTCGGGTACGCTGATCAAGGCCATGGCTCTCTTCCCAGTTTCTTTCGCGCTCTATCGTGACCAGATGGGACTCGGACCATGGGCCATTATAAGTGTAACTGCAGTTACATTAAAAAGGGGCGAGCCTGGGTCACGGGAAACGAGGTTGTTCTGCGTGCGAGTACTGCTGATTTCAGATATACACTCGAACCTCGAAGCTCTCGAAGAGGTCCTGAACCATGCAAGCTTTGATGAGGTCCTCTTCATGGGAGACCTGGTGGATTACGGACCGAACCCCTTCGAGGTCTTTGAAATCCTGCAATACGTGAGAGCGAAGAGAGTCTTGGGGAACCACGATGCAGCCGCAGCATTCAAGACAGACTGCAGGAGCAGCAGTGTGATGCACGAGGCATCGGTGGTGACACGGGAGCGCATAACGTGGAGGCAAATGCCAGCGAAGCCACTCGAGGTTCTGGGCAAGGCCGGAAAGGAGCTTCAGATCGATTACGGAGGCGTCAATGTCAGAGCGTTCCATGCCGCACCGGATGACAGACTGTACAGGTACATCACAAAGGAAGAAGCTGCACAGATGGACATGAAAGGTGCGGACCTGGTAGTACTCGGGCATACCCACGTCCCATATGAAGTCAAACGACAAGGAGTCTGGGTCGTCAACCCGGGGAGCGTCGGCATGCCCAAGGACGGTGATCCCAGAGCTTCCTACGCCACCCTTGACACCGCTTCACGAAACGTGACCTTTGGAAGGGTCGAATATGACATCGAAGAAGTCGCTGCGGAGCTCGGAGACTTGCTCCGCGAACACGAGGACGTTTTCGAACTGATAGCAAAGACTCTCAGGTC
>JAJZIG010000005.1 GCA_021851265.1 archaeon
TAGACCTCCTTCACCTTCCTGAACGACGTCTCGATCCCCCAACGCCTCCTGTACTCCTTCGGTATCTCCGCGACAAGGCTCATGGCGTTCCTCGCCTCGACGTTGGTGGCGAAGGGGATGAGCTTCCCCTTCTTCTCGCTCCAGCAGACCACCATGGTGAAGGACGCCTCCTCGACCTGGTGGCTGTCCCGGATGGAGAAGGGCAACCGGCCCTCCCTCCCGAAGGTGTCCACCTCGCGCTGGACCCTCTCGTTGCAGACGCAGGGCATGACGAACTCCAGCCCGAGCCCCTTCAGCAGGTTGATGCACTCCACGGTGAAGAAGGCCCTGTCGAGCAGGAGGAGCCTGACCTTCACCCCCCCGCCTCCCGGCCTCCTCTACCGGCTCCCTGACGACGTCGACCTTGACGTCCAGGAGGGTCACGGGCCTCGAGTAGACACAGAGCCTCACGCCGTCCTGGACGACGGATATGGTGGCGTGCTCGTAGAAGCGGTCCGTCCCCCTCTCGTGCTTGCTCCTCGTCACGTACCTGTTGAACTCCCCGTAGTAGGGGACCTTGGTGTAGTCGACGGCGCAGGCGACGGGCCTGTGGAGCAGACCGAGCCTGGACGCGACGGAGAGGACGGCGTCGTTGACCTCCCTCAGCCTCGAATCCCAGTCGGCACGGTCCAGCTTCTTCAGCCTGTAGAGGAACGCGCCTCCGCAGGGGGAGTCGAGGCCGTACCTCAGCGCCAGGCCGTCCATGGTCGACTCGGCGTACCCTCCGCTCATGGAGAGCTGCATCAGCCCCGTGTAGACGACGTCCGGCCGGTAGTGGGCGTTGGGAGCTGAAGTGAGAGTCACGTATTTGTCAAACAGCTCCAACGCGAGGGAATATGCATGGAGGCACGCCCTCACGTCTCGCATCCTCTTGCCGGGCATCCTGCCGAACAGTTGACTGGAGATCATGGGTGCCCGGGGGAGGGTACGCCTAACCGCACCCAGCTCAAGGAGGCTCTACAACCGACTCAGTTTTCGATTGACTGTGCTGCTCAAAACGGTTAATACATAGGCTCGTCCGTTGCGGGTACGCAGGGATATGGCCTGATAAAGACCGGGTCAGCCCGCACCAGCGGTGCCTCAGTCGTCATAGTGGTCTTTCTCATCGCCACAGGTGTCGTCGGCATTGCCGGTCACGGAACCGGTCCCAAATCTCAGGCCGGTTCTGCGCCGACCCTGATTACCGCCGACAAGAACCGGAGCTCCGGGGGAGGGGATTCATCCGAGGCTCCCGCTCTTCTCGGTCCGCTCCCCGCTATCTTGAACGCCGCGCCCGCAGGCGCCTCGCCTGCCTCATGCTACGGACCGTGCACCCAAAACGGAATCTGGGCAGGCTGGCTGTTCTGCGGTCAGACGCTGAATGCGTGGGCTGATTCATACGGCGCCGTGCACTACTTTTGCAATTACAATTCTGACCAACCCAATCCGAGCGCCACCTTCTCCGGCGTCAAAGCAAGTTGGAACCTTCCGGACGTACTGCCCACCCCCGCGCCCAGCGGCAGCGACCAGTGCACCTCGGCCGCGCCCTCCGGAGGCTACGAGTACCTTTACCAGTGGCTGGGCCTTGGGGGGGATGGGGACGCGTCCAGCATGACCACCAGTCCCCTCGTCCAGGCGGGGATCAGCGAAACTGTGGCCTGCACCGGGTCCAGCCTCAATGTGAGCTTCGAGCCCTGGTTCGAAGCTGTCTCCGAGGACCCCACCCCGAAAGCCTGCCCGTCAAACTCCGACGGCTCCTCAGGCAGCTCCTCTGGCAGCGTTGACGCCATCAAAGCAGGGATGAAGGTCAAGGTCTCGGTCGAAATCCCGCAGAACGACACGGCGAAACAGACGTTTGAGGTCAAATATGAAATTGAAGTGGACGCCAGCAACGGAAGCCCGGTCTTCATATGCAATGAGGACGAGCAGGTTCATCTGGTGTTCCTTGGCAACTCGATCGAGATGGAATTGGAGGTCCCCTCGGCAGGTCTAATCGCCGGGGACAGCAGTCTCCCCCTGGGCAGCACAGACCCTGCCTGGGGGTGCCCATCCAACTCGAACGGGTTCTCCCTGACGCCGGCGTTCTCGGAGATAAACGTGACCAACTTCCAGTACGAAGGCGGTCCCCCGAGCCCAAACAACGTGTTCATCCCCGGGTTCCCCGGCGTGAGCAATAATCAAAAGCTGGACATGAACGGGTGCGACCCGGTGACGGGTTCCGTGACCCAGATCCCCTCCCCGCTGCTCGGGACCTATTTCACCGAGGACTACGGGGCGTCGCGGTACGTGAACTCGTACGGATACAGCTGCTACGCGACCCAGTGTTACTCTTACACTGGTTACTTCCCGGGATCCACGGTGACCGTCAGCCCCGGGGGGAGCACGCCTGCATACTACCTCCTCGGGACAGGCTACAGCCCAGGCCTCGACGGGGCGTCTCCCATCGCTGCGACGACGGCCAATACGTCCTTGGTAATCGAGTTCGTCGGCACGTCGGAGACCTACACAACGACCACGACGGGCACTGGGACGAACAATTGCAACGATACCTTCGCACCCGTTTCTCTTCAATACCTGAGTCAGGGCGGCGGGTTCGGCCCCCCCGAGCTGTCGGTCACAGCCAAGGTGTGCACTCCGGTCACCCCCGGGTACGTCGTCTACGGGGTCGACTTCCAGCTCTGGTACGCGCCCTCGGCTACTCCCCAGGGCGGCCTCGGGTGCAGCCATTCTTCCTGCCTCAAGCTCTGGGACACGGGCGTGCTGTATAACCCGACCCTTCGGGTCTACAGCAGTGGTTCCGCCACCCTCGTCATCTGCAGCCCGGTCTATGTGGTGACCGGAACCTCTGCAACGTGCAAAGCGGCGGTCGCCGGCTCCTCCCCCACCGGGACCGTGACCTGGTCCGCGAGCGCGAAGGGCACGTTCTCACCGTTTCCTTCATGCGCGCTTTCGTCTGGTTCTTGCACAATCGGCTTTACTCCGACCCTCACCCCCGCCGCCCCCTATTCGACCGTAACCGTCTTCGCGACATATGGAGGAGACTCGCAGAACGGGGGCAGTTCTGGTTCCTCCTCCCTGTTTGTGACTACCAAACAGGATTCCTCAACGAAGGTGGTCTGTGCGGCGTCATCATATGTCGGCTCTGCCGTGTCCGGGAGCTGTACCGTGACAGTGACCGGCAATTGCCCATTCTTCCTCGGCTACTGCTTCCCCTCCCCCGCTGGGATAGTCAACTGGTCTTCCAACGGGACTGGGTCATTGGTGCCCGCCGACTGCTCACTCGTCTTCCCCCCCATCTGGCCTGGCATGGGAGAACCGCCCGGAAGTTGCACGGTACGCTTCACCCTGTCCCCCGCCTCGGGGACATCGTTCACAATCACTGGACTCTACGCGGGCGATTACCTCTACAAAGGATCCTCCGACACCGTTTCTCTGACTGCGCCCGCCAAGCCGGCGTCATCCACTTCAGCAAGCTGTACGCCTTCGTCCTTGACCGTCAGGGCCTCAACCACGTGCACCGCGAGGGTGACCGGCTCATCCCCCACAGGAAATGTCACTTGGTCCACAACCGGGATTTGGGACTTCTCCTCGAGCTGGTGCACCCTGTCCGCGGGTTCGTGTTCTGTAACCTACACTCCGACAGTCCCTGCTTCTCCGGTAAACATTACAGCGACCTATTCGGGAGACTTGAATAACGGTGGCAGCTCGGGGACCTTCTCCCTGGCCGTCAGTTCCGTCACGACGACCTCCACGACTTCCGCAACTTCAACGACTTCCATGACTCTCTCATCCGTCTCTACGACTTCCGTTACTCAGTCCACGGTCTCCAAGACCACAGGTAGCGGTTCGACATCCTCCGCGACCTCTTCGGGCACCGTCGCCACGTCCACCGGCGTCTCGACAACCGGTTCAGCCACCTCGACCTCACCCCAATCCGGGGGGTCCTCCGCCGTGTCTGCAGCGCTATCTTTCGTTGCAGGGGTTTTAATCGCCAGCGTCGTATTCATGCTGCTCATTAGGCGGGGAATAGGGGTCAAGAAAGGATAGGGGCGTCAACTGCGGGCCGGTGCCTTCGGCTGGATGAAGTCAATCGCCTTGCTCTCCTGGTGGTCGCCGATATGAGTCTCCGGCCCTGGAACGACATCGAGGCACAACCGATGATGAAAGAGAACGCCTCTTGCCCACCGAAGACTTGTAGTCGCGAGTCAGAGGACATGCGAAAGTCTTCATACCGATAGCGGACGCCACCAAGAAGCAGATCGCCCAGAAGAGGATGGACCACGTCGGGCCAGACGGTGGCCGGGGGGACTAATGTGCTCCGCAGCCGCAGGAATCCGAACGAACGTTTGGATTGTCTATCTTGAAACCGGTCCTCTGCAGGCTTTCAACGAAGTCAATCTTCGACCCCCTGAGCACCTCAGCATCAGCCTTTGCGGCCATGACCCTGAGTCCGCCCACCTCTTCGACGACGTCTGCTTCACCCGGGAGCTTTTCGAGGCTCAACGCGTATCTGTACCCACCACTGCATGCACATCCGCCCCCCTGATAGACCTCGATTTTCAGATAGGAATCGGTAGCCTTCTCCTGTTCCAGCACCTGGCCTATCTTCTCGCGGGCTTCGGGCGTGAACACTACGAGCGGCTGTAACTCTTGCATATCAAGCACAGTTGCGGCTTTTCCTATTTAATTCTTTAGCTGACGGGGGCCTTGCGACAAAATTACTTCCGTAGCGGGCTGAGGAACTCTGGTTGCACGTACGCCATGTAGACACACCTCCTGATGTTGTAGGTGTACACCCGGAGGGACCCCGCGGCGTCCCTCCTCCAAGTGAGCCTCCTCCTGATCTTCCAGGGGAACCTCGTCTTGTCCACCGAGTTGACTGTCTCGGATATGGAGCGCATGTGGTACTCCCTCAGCCACCCCTGGGGGTGGTCGACGAATCCGTGGTGCATGTTGTTCCACGAGGGGACGCCGTGACTGTCGAATGTCGCGTTGACTCTCGGGAAAAAGCATGGCCTGGCCCCGTACTGCGACACCAGGGCGCAGTTGTCCCTGGTCGCGTGCAGGGCGTCCCCGAGCACTGCATCCATCCTTGGACAATTGATTCGGGTCTGGGAGAGGACCCCAGGGAACATGGAGAGCTCCCCGACCGAATGGTCGGAGGTCGTCTCGAACCCTGCTACGAGCTTTGTATGCACTCCGACCGATTCCACTGTGTACTGGAAGTCGCTCCTGGATGATGGCCAGCTGCTGGACGAGGCTGACGACGACGAGGAGTTGGCTGCCTCCTTCTTCCTCTGCTCCGAGCGGACGGACTCGTAGTTTGTCTTGCTCGACGTCGGGTTGCCTGTCCCGTCCACCGAGAGCGTTGTCTCGCCTGCGTTCCCGTACTCGTTGGTGATCCTGAAGACCTCCCGGAGAACCTCCGACACGGGACCGGGGTCATACCCCCTCTCGATGGTCTTGTAGCTGAACTCGTTCGCTATCCCCAGCTTCTCCTTGAAGAGGTACACCAGGCCAGCCGCCACCCGGTCGGAGACCCCGAAGTACGACTGGAGGAGGAGCGCCTTGGCCACATCCCCCGCAGGGAAGGGGGGTCTTCCTCTCCTCCCCATCCTCGACCTCTCGGGCATGCGGGATGAGGCCAGGTTCACGAACCTCCTGATCAGGCCGAGCGTGTCAGACATCTCGTGGAGCTGAGCCTCGTTGTAGGAGGCCCAGTCGAGGGACCTCTTCGGCCGCCCGTCGTAGTGGAATGTCCCTGACCTGACCGACTTGACCAGCTCCCGCAGCTCGTCGGTGGTGTGCCTCTCGGTCAACAGAGAGGAGCGGTGCGTCACGCTTCATTTAACCCCGAGCGTGTCGGCGCCTGAACAGGCTTGTAACAGGGACCGCATCAACGGGCAGATATCGTCGGCCGGTCAAGAAGAATCAGGGGAGCTTAATTTTGTCGCAAGGCTGAAGATCGGGCGTCATCGGCCGCCCCTCGTCGAGAGGCGCGGACAACTCCTCCAGCCCCTCCGTCAGCTCCTCCCGCCGGGAGGCGGATAAGAGCCCGAACGGCCTTGGCGAAGTAGCCTGGCCCTTGCGTCGGTTCTTACCCGCGGCCATCGAAGCCTTAAATCGCTCCGCGGCTCGAGCTCAGAGCGGGCTCAAAATTCTCTCATCATTCGTCAACATGGAAGCCGGAGGAACAATCAATAACCGTCCCCCGGAAGGGTGAAGACAGATGGGCCTTAGCGCGGATTTCCTTGGCAGGGATGTCGTCAGCGCCCGCGACTTCAAGCGGGACCAGTACGATGAGATACTCCGGGCCGTCGAAGACCTAGAGAAGAACAACACGAGCCTTGACGGCGCCCTGAAGGGGAAGCTCGCCGCGCTGCTGTTCTTCGAGCCGTCCACGCGCACCTACTCCAGCTTCCAGATCGCGGCGGAGAAGCTGGGGATGGCCGTCTCCGGGTTCGCGGGGCCTACTGGTTCGTCCATAACGAAGGGGGAGACCCTCCACGACACCGTCCGCATGTTCGAAGGGTATGGCGCCGACGTGTTCGTCATCAGGCACTCGAAGATGGGCGCGGCCAGGTTCGCCGCCGAGATCTCCGACGTCCCGGTGGTGAGCGCAGGGGACGGGAGCAGGGAGCATCCGACCCAAGCGATGGTCGACCTCTACGCGATCAGGAAGGCGTTCGGGAAGATAGACGGCCTCAAGGTGGGGATGCTCGGCGACCTGAGGTACGGTCGGACCTCGTCCTCTCTCGCGTACGCGCTCTCCAACTTCGACGTGGAGATAACTTTCATCGCCCCCGAGGCGCTCCAGATGAGGCCAGAGGTGTCCCACCTCCTCATGCAGAGGGGGGTGACGCCCAAGACGGCGGTGGCCCTCAAGGACGTGGCGGGGAGCCTGGACGTGCTTTACGTGACCAGGATACAGAAGGAGCGGATTCCCGACCCCACGGAGTACGAGAAGGTCAAGGGGATGTACGAGGTGAACCTCGAAGCGCTGAGGGACGCGAAGCCGTCGCTGAAGGTCATGCATCCCCTCCCCAGGATGGACGAGCTCTCGACGGACATCGACGAGACCAACTACGCCCAGTACTTCGTGCAGGCCGCCGGCGGGCTCCCCCTGAGGATGGTCCTGCTGAACCTCATACTCGGAGGCGTGAGGTAGATGTCCAAGGCCGACGGGGAGCGGATGCTGGTCAGCAGGATAGAGGAAGGGACGGTCATAGACCACATCCCGGACTGGCGGGCAGACACCGTCTCCAGGGTCCTCCGGCTAGACAAGCTGGCGAAGATGCAGGCGGACATATCGGTCGTGATCCTCCAGAACGTGTCGAGCAAGGGGCTCGGGAGGAAGGACATCATCAAGATAGACAGGTGGCACGTGGACGAGAGGGACGCCGACATACTCTGCCTGGTCTTCCCCGGGATCACAGTCAACTTCATCGACGACGGGGAGGTCTCGAAGTACACGCCTCGGGTCCCGGACACCATAGAGGGGCGCCTGCGCTGCCCCGAGCTCAACTGCATCTCCAACACGGAGCGGGAACCCGTCATCACTAGGTTCGCCACCCTCAAGAAGGAGAGCATGCTCCAGTGCCAGTACTGCGATGCCCTCCTCGGCTTCGACAAGGTCCCTGACCACGTGAGGACATAGGTCCCGATGGAACACGACCTGGTCCTCGAGGGGAGGGTCGTGGTCCCCGATGGCCCCCAGGACGCCGAGGTGGGAGTGACGGACGGGGTCATCGGCGAGATAGGGCACGGGCTCAAGGGGTCAAGACGGATAAGGGCGCAGGGGTGCCTCATATTCCCCGGGTTCATCGACATCCATGTCCACCTCCGCGAGCCCGGATGGGAGCGCAAAGAAGACTTCAGGACGGGGACCATGGCGGCGATACATGGCGGCGTGACCACGCTGGCCGACATGCCCAACAACCCCACTCCGACAACGACGGCAGAGGCGCTCGCGCAGAAGGCGAGGCTGGCCGATGCTAAAGCCCTGGTGGGGGTGGTCTTCTACGGAGGGATCGCCGCGGCTGACCCCGGGAGCCTCGTGAAGCTGTCCAGGGGGGTCGCTGGCTACAAGCTGTACATGTCTGAGACCACGGGGGCGAAGGCGTTCCCGGCCGACGAGCTTCCCCGGGTGTTCAGCCTGGTCGCAGGGACGGGGAAGCCACTGAGCATCCATTGCGAGGACCAGGCGGTCATAGACGAGGCGTCGCATGCGACGGACATGTCGGAGCCGGACGCCTACTGCGACGCGAGGCCTTCTCGGTCGGAGGCTGAGGCAGTGGCCAACGCGATCCGGGCCCTCGGCGGGGAGAGGGACCTCCGCGCCAACGTCTGCCATGCGTCCCTGGGTGAGACGGTGTCCTTGGTGGAGGAGGCGAGGAAGGACGGCCTGCATCTGAGCTGCGAAGCGGCCCTGCACCACGCCTACTTCTCGCGGAGGGCCATGCTGGACAACCCGCTGCTCAGGACGAATCCGCCCCTCAGGGGAGAGGAAGACCGGGAGGCGCTGGTTCAGGGGCTGCGGTCGGGGAAAGTGACGTTCTTGGTCACAGACCACGCGCCGCACCTGCTGGAGGAGAAGGAGGAGCGCGGGCTCGCCGGGGTCCCGGGGCTGGACGACTACTCTCATGTGGCCGCATGGCTGATGAAGAGCCAGGGGGTGCATCCAACTACAGTCGCGAACGTCGCTTCGTCCAACCCGGCGAAGTACCTCCGCCTGGACGACAGGGGAGAGATCGCGCCGGGGAAGAGGGCCGACTTCACCGTGATTGACCTCCATGCAGCGGAGATCGTCAAGGGCGACGACGTCAGGAGCAGGGCCGGCTGGTCTCCCTACGAAGGCAGGGAGTTCCCAGGGAGGGCGAGGTGGGTCGTCTACGGCGGCGAAATTCTGATGGACGACTTCGAGTCGGTCAGGTGAGGTTGGCGGCTGGAGGGTGTCCAGGCTGCTCGGGGGCCTGTGCCTGGGCCTTCCCCCTGGACCTCCCGAAGTAGACCGTCGCTATGATGAGGATGACGATGGCGACCAGTATCAGGCCAAGCGCGTCCCTGAGCGGGACCAGGTACGTCAGGGAGAGCCCAGCCAAGACCACACCCCACCCTGCGTAGAACGTCCTGTCGTCTCTCCCCGCGAAGGTGAAGGCCGCGACGAGCGTCCAGAGCCCCACCAGGAGCAGCATGAGAGCGAATGTGCCTTTGACGTCGACGACCTCGAGGAGGCCAGCGGCGACGGAGAGCAGGACGGCGACCAGCGCGCCGATACCCCAGGTCGACTTCAAAGAAACCTCAGGTTCTTCCGCTGGCTTCGTTATTAACCAGTCGGTGCCGCTGGAGCAACTTCAGGCGGGCCGGGGAAGAGGCCGAACTTTTCCTCATAGGCGGCCGCCAGGCGGAGCGGCGTGGCCTCGTCGAAGAGCTTGCCGACCAGCTGGACCCCCAACGGAGTCCCTCCTGCGAAGCCAGAGGGGACGGAGACGGCCGGGAACCCTACGTAGTTAAAGGGGAGCGTCAGCCTGTTCAGCGTCGAGTAGACCGGCACCTTGTTCCCCTTCAGTGGCACGGCAAGCTGGTCGATCTCGGGGGCGGGGATGGCAGTACATGGAAGGGCGAGGACATCGAACTCCTTCATCGAAGCGGCGAACCTCTCCATGTAGGACGGGCGGGCGTTGATGGCGCCCACGTAGTCGACCGCTAGGACGTCCTTCCCCTGTTCGAGGAGGCGCCTGACGTCGTCGCCATAGAGCTCCGGGGTCTGCTCCAGCCATCGGAGGTGGAATGCGGTGGCTTCGGCCCGCCTTATCGGCACCCACTTTTCGTACACCTCGCCTATCCCGTCGAGGCGAGCCTCGGACACCTGGCACCCCATCTGGCGCAGCCTGGAGAGGAAGGCTTCGGCATCCTCCTCGACGGCCGGGTCGAGGGCGTCATAGAAATAGTCCTTCACCACCCCGACCCTGAGCCGCGGGGACGGAGCGGCAAGGGCCGCGAGGAAGTCTGGGACCTCTTCGTTGGCCGTGGTCATGTCGCCAGGGTCTCCGCCGGCTATCACGTTCATGACGGCCGACGCGTCCCACGCAGACCGCGCGAGGACCCCCACTGTGTCCAGGGAGCTCGCGAGCGGGACGACCCCCAGCCGGCTCACCCTGCCGTAGGTGGGCTTGACCCCCAGGACGCCGCAGAGCGCCGCGGGTATGCGCACCGACCCGGCGGTGTCGGTCCCCAGGGCCGCAGCGGCCAGCCCGGCAGCGACGGCTGCCGCGGACCCTCCGCTCGAGCCGCCGGCTATCTTCCTGCGGTCCCAGGGGTTCCTGACCGGCCCGTAGTGCGGGTTGACGCTCGTGGTCCCAGCCGCGAACTCGTGGAGGTTGGTGGTCCCCACGATCACAGCCCCCGCGGCCCTCAGCTTCCTGACCGTCGGGGCGTCGTACTGGGCGACGTTTCCTGCCAGGATCTTGGAACCGGCGGTACACCTCACCCCCTCGACGTAGATGATGTCCTTGACGGCGACGGGGACGCCGTCCAGCGGGCCGAGGGGGTTCCCTTCCCTGAAGCGGCGGTCGGACTCCGCGGCGGCTTTGAGGGCCGACTCGCCCAGGACCGTTATGAAGCAGTTCAGCGCGCCGTTGAGAGCCGCGATGGACTTCAGTGACTCGCGGACGACCGCCGTGGGCGAAGAGGCGCCTGACCGGTAGGCGGCGCCGACATCCCTGATGGTCCAAGGAGCCTTCGCTAGCGCAGACATGCCAGACAGCACCTAGCGCCAGCGATCGAAGGCAGGGTGCCCTTCTCTGACGGCTACGAAGAGCCCGTCCATGGTGGCCGTGACCGCGCCGTCGACCCTGAGGTCCCCAGACACGCGGACCTTGTCCCCCTCGATGTTGGTCGCCCGGGCGGTCAGATGCCATGGCTTGTCTATGGCGCTCGGCCTGAGGAACCTCACGGTGTACTCGGCGGTCACGGTCCCCGGGGGCGAGCCGAGCCCCCTGTCCTTCATCAAGGCGTAGGCGGCAGCCCAGTTGCCGTGGCAGTCCATGAGCACTGAGATGATCCCTCCGCTCCCGAAGCCCTCGAACGCCGTGTGCTCCTTCCTGGGGGTCCAGTCTGCGACCACCTCCTCCCCGGAGGGGAGGCTCTTCAGCCTGAGGCCGAGCTCATTCTTTGGGCCGCAACCGAAGCAGACCCCGTTGGGGGCATATGCGTCCTGAAGGCTGCCGACCATCGCCTCAGCACCTAGAGGACGGCGGGCAGAGGTACATGGAAATCATGGGGCCCTTTGAAATAAAAGCGTTTGCAGCCCGGAAGGACCTCCAAGAGGCGGAGCATCATGGGAGGAAGATGGCGAGGGTCACGACATGCGCTGTTGTGCCTGGACCCGTATCCCCCCGAGGCTATTCACTGCGCCCGGTTTCCTTGAAGAAGCCATGGCCTGACCATCTTCCCCGGCCGCTGCAGGCGCCTCGTAGCGGAAAGGCTTCGCCGCCCCTCCAGGGGCCTGCCGAAGGCCCCGAACCCCGAAGGCCCTCTTAGGCGGGCAGCTGTCCTTCCCACATCGTCCGGTACAAGCCCTCCATGCTCCTTTGGTCGAAGGCGAGCGGGCTGTTGGGTCGCGGATACATGTCGAGGCACTCGCGTGCCAGGACCGGGAGGTCCTCTTCCTTCACCCCCAGCTCTTTCATGCTGGTCGGGACCCCCAGATGTTTCAGCAATTCGATCACTCTCTTCCCTATGGCGCCCCCTAGCTCGGCAGCTTCTTGTCCCTCTACGCCGACCCCGAAAGCGTCGGCCAGCCTTGACATCTTGGGGGCGCAGGTCGCGGCACAGCCGGAGATGATGTATGGCAGCGGGATCCCGCAGGAGACGCCGTGCGGCAGCCTGAACCTTGTCGCAATGGTGTAACCTATGGAGTGACCGTAGACCATCTTGGCCTGGAGCGAAATCCCGCCCAACAGCGCCCCCAGGCTCATGGACTCGCGCGCCTTCCGGTCCGTGCCGTCGTCGAAAGCACGCTCAAGGTTACTGGAGACCAGCCTGACCCCCTCGAGGGCGATCGAGTCGGTTATCGGACTCGCCAAGGTCGAAATGTACGCCTCGGCGTTGTGGCAGAGGGCGTCCAGGCCCGTGGCCGCAGTTACCCCCCGAGGCATCGTCATCGTCAACTCCGGGTCTACTATTGCGGCTTTCGGGAGAAGGAGGGGGCTATTGATCCATCGCTTGTGACCGTCCAGGGTGACCATCGATGTCACTGTCAGCTCCGCGCCCGTGCCCGCGGTCGTGGGGACCATGATGGACGAGAGAGGCGGCTTTGAGAGGAGGTTGTTGCCTACGAAGGCTCGGGCGGGTCCAGGGTTTGTCGCCAGCCCCGCCGCAACCTTCGCCATGTCCATCGAGCTGCCTCCTCCGACGCCGACGACCAGCCCATAGCTTCCTCGACGGACCTGCTCCCCGACGGACTGCGCTACCTCGATCCTCGGCTCGGCCTCGACCTCGTCGAAGACGTCTACAGCCGCATCCCCCATGGCCTTTGTGACCTTTTCGACCACGCCGGTCTTGACCATGACTTTGTCTGTCACCAGAAGCGCCTTCGTAGCGTTGAGCTGGCCTGCCTCGTCCCGTAGGGACTGCAGCGCGCCGAATCCGAAGACGATTTTTGTCGGCAGATAATATGAGAAGCTCATCGGCGGGAAACGCCCGGACTACTTTTAAAATGATTGCCCCGGCAGGTGCACCAGAGACCAATGACTCTCGGAACCCAGATGCGATCTTCGATGGAAAAAATCGACCTGTCACGGAAAAAGCTGTTCCTCTTCGACCTAGACGGCGTCTTCTACAGGGGCAAGGAGAACCGTGTCAAGATCGGCGGCACGCGGATAGTCAGCCAGCTGAGGAAGAGGGGGAAGAAGCTGACGATCCTCACCAATAACTCGACCGACACGGTGGAGACTGTTCGAGACAGGCTTGCGGAGTTCGACGTAAGGCTCGACTTGAACGAGGTCATGACCAGCGGCCGCGCCACCGCCGAGTACCTCAGGAGCAGGTTCGGTCCGGTCGAGTATTTCTTACTGGGCGAAGCCGGCCTCGAAGCGGAACTCCGCAGCCAAGGTCACAGGAGGACCAACGGGCTGGGCGCGGGCTTCGTGGTAGTGGGCCTGGACCGGCGCCTCACCTATAGAAAACTCGACAGGGCAGCGGCGGTCGTCAGAGGGGGCGCTTCCATCGTCGCCACCCACGCATCACCGCTTTACATGTACAAGGACGGCCCGGCCCTGGCGTCTGGTCCGATCCTGAAGGCCCTCGAGTATGCGACAGGAACGAGTGGCACAGTGATAGGCAAACCTTCGCCAATCATGTTCAAGACCGCCCTCGAGCGGGCGGGCGTGCGGGCCTCCGACGCGGTCATGGTCGGTGACCAACTGGACACGGATATCGAGGGCGCCGGAGGTGCGGGCATCGAGTCTGTCCTGGTTCTCACTGGCCTCGACCACCCTGCGAAGAGAAAGGGCCTCCTGGGCTCGGTTGGAAACGTGGACGATTTGGCCGATTGCCTCTGACTAGCCTGCGAGGTTCGCCTTGACGAACCTCCAATCGACATCGACCCCGAGACCGGGACCCCGGGGCACTGCGATCTCGCCGGCGGAGAGCTCCGGGAAGCCTGGCGTCAACTGGCTGACGAGAGGGTTGTCGAAGACGTCGTACTCGACGCCGATCGTTCCCAAGGCTGCTGCGACGTGCATGGATGCGGCGAGCGACAGTGCAGAGTTGGCCCCCACCATCGGTGAGAAAGCGATTCCCTTCTTCGAAGCTTCACGGGCGACTCTTGCTTCGCAGGCTATGCCGCCGCACCTGCTGACGCTCGGCTCCACGACGTCGACCAGCCCTCCGGAAAGAGGCCTGTGGAAGTCCCCCGCGAACCAGGTCTCGCCTGCCCCCACCTTCACCCTTCTGCCCTTCGCAAGGGCGAAGTAACCGTCGAAATCGTCAGAAGGCACGGGTTCCTCGAACCATGCGAGCCTGAATCTCTCGAAGGCCTTCATGGCCTTGGACGCGCTCTTGGAGTCGTAGGCCCCGTTGGCATCGGCGACCATCATGCCGTCATCCCACCGCTTCCTTGCCTGGGCGAGTATCCTCGTGTCTTTCGTGACGCCGAATCCGATCTTCAACTTGACGCCTTTGAGGCCGAAGGACCTTATCCGTTCGATCTGTTCTGAGATGGGTCCCCTCGATTCGTAGATAGAGCCTGCGTAGGCAGGGACGCGGGCAGCGCTTCGCGCCGAAAGGAGTCCGGACACCGACTTTCCCTTGGCCCTCCCCCAGGCATCCCACAACGACATCTCGACCCCGCTCAGCGCTTCCATGGCGATTCCTCTGGTCTGGCCGCGAACCCTGAACTGCCGGTAGACATCTTCCCACGCGGCTGCAGGCCCGGGAAAGTCCCTGCCTTCTAGACGGCGTCCCACCCACCTCACCATGCCGACGGTAGCCTCAGGCGAGAACCTGGTCATTGCCTCTCCCCAACCGGGCACTCCGTCCCAGACCGTCTTCACAAGGACCGACTGGTAGTCCTCGTAGCGGAAGGTGCCGGCGAGGAGCCTGTCTTTCATCTTGACCCTCAGGGGAAACGCTTCGACGGACTCCACAGGCACAACCCTGGGTCCAGTGCCTCAAACTTAAATTGATTCGGCGGCTGTGCGGCTGTCGACGTAGCGCCGAAAAGGAGGAGCCTGCATCTGCGCCCTGCGCCGGACAGCCTGACCTTTCCCAGGCGCGTCCCCCGGCCCTGTGGACCTTGGCGGGGCCTGCATGTCAGCCCCCCGCCTTGCCGATGCCCCTCGCTTCCGTCAGCTTCAAGGCAAGAAGGAGGTTGTGAACCCTCGAGAGGGCGACGCAGACGGCCGACCCTGAACCGAGGCCCTGGATGGCGGGAACGGCCCTGCGCCGAGAAACGTGGTGCCTGGGCGACTAAGCGCGCTAGGTCGTCGATGTCGACGAACTGCTTGGGCATCCCCTTGGGGCCGCGTCGAGATGACCGCCCCCGGGCAGGCTGCCGCCACATCGGAGGGTGCACCGAGCTTCTTGGGCGCCTTCGCCAGTGATCTCCGCGCCCTCCATCGAGGACGAAGGTAGTCCCAGCACGCCAAGGAAAGAGAATGCCTTGCCGAAGACCAAGCCATGGGATGAAGGAACACCCCGTGCGACAGCTGCGTCCTCCAATGACCGCATTTACGGTCACACGTTATCTCGAGTCGTGTGTGAAAGCCCGTCTTGTCAGACTTGCTCTCAGTCGACCCAGACAGATTTCATGTTAGTGAGCTCCAGCATGCCATACCTAGAGAGCTCCCTCCCCACCCCGCTCTTCTTGATCCCGCCAAATGGGAGGCGAGGGTCGGACGTTACTCTCTTGTTTATGAAGACCATCCCGGCTTCGATGCGGGGCGCCAGACGCTCGGCTGCGTCTGAGTCTCCCCAAATCGACGCCCCGAGCCCATAGGGGGTCTCGTTGGCGAGAGACACCGCCTGGTCATCTGTCTCGTACTTGTTCAGTATCGCGACAGGACCAAAGACCTCTTCGTCGAAAAGACCATCTGCCCTTACCACCGTCGGCGGCACGAAGTTCCCACTCAGGCCAGTCAGCGCTTCCTCCACCTTTCCGATCTTGCCCAGCTGTTGAATCTGCTCCCTGACGATCTTCGCTTGATTCATGCTGGAGAGCGGGCCCATGAACGTGCCCGAGTCGAAGGGGTCCCCAGCTTTGACCTTAGTGAACCCCTCCTTCAGTCTGCTGTAAAACTCGTCGTACACGTGGGCGTGCACGATGAACCTCTTCGCGGAAATGCAAATCTGGCCTGCGTTCGTAAGGCGGGAGTTCACCGCGCTCTCCACCGTCTTGTCCAAGCCCGTCCCATCGATCACTATGAACGGGTCTGAACCGCCCAGTTCTAGGACGGCCTTCTTCAGATTCCTCCCCGCCTCCGCGGCTATGCGGGAACCCGTCTTGTCCGACCCCGTGAAGGCAACGCCGTCCACATGGCCTATGATTGAGAGCGCAGTGTCGCCTCCACAGATCGTCGACCTGAAGACGTCCAGGCCGAACAGCTCCTCCAGCTTCCTGCTCGTCCCAGAGACGATTGAAGAGTGCTTGAGCAGGACCGCATTGCCCGCGGCGAGCGCCCAGACGGCAGCGCGCATTGCTTGCTGGACCGGGTAGTTCCACGGTTCGATCGCCAAAATCGTCCCGAGAGGCTCGAAGCGTATGTAACTCCGTTTCGCTTCAGTCTTCACCTGTTCGGGCGCAAGAAACGACTCGGCGTGTTCGATGGCGTAATCCAACAGCTGAATCGACTTTCTCACTTCTGAGAGACTTTGGGTTATCGGCTTGCCCATCTCCGAAGTTACGAGCCGGGCCAGGCCGTCCACGTTGGCCGAGAACCTCTTCCTCGACTCCTCGAGCGCCTCGACTCTGTCGTGCACATCCCGCCCCCACCTCCTCTGGCTCTCCTTCAGCTGGGAGAGCTTCGCCGCAATGTCGTCCCAGCTGTCTTCCTCGTACTCGGCGATTGTTTCGTTCGTGTAAGGGTTTGTCGTCTTCACTGTCATCTTCAATAACCGACGAATGATGAGTCTGGTGCTAACTTAAATAGATTCAAAGTGCACGTGCGCCGATGGCCGTTGCGCAACAGGTGCCGGCTCAGAAGCAGAAGTCCCATGTACGATGGGTGATAACCACCGTCCTGATGACCGCTATCGCGGTCAATTACATCGACAGGATAATCTGGGTGATCGCGGAGCCGAAATTCGCCCAAACGTTCGGTTGGTATTCGGGCACCGGTCCGTTGCCCGCGAAGGCCTTGACCGACATAGCCCTGGTACTCTTCATTTGGTCGATGGCCTATGCATTCTTCAATTTCCCAGGCGGGTGGATAGTGGACAAACTGGGCATACGGAAAGGGATGACGACGTTCTTTGCGATTTGGTCCGCGTTCACCATCGCCACAGCCGCCACGTTCAACTTCATCTCGATGGCGATAGTGAGGGCGTTCATGGGCGCAGGCGAGGGACCGGTCTGGCCCATAAACGGCAGGAACGCGAGGACGTGGTCCAATTCCGGCGAGGAGTCAACCATGTTCACGCTGGCGGGCTCCGGCCAGGCGGTGGGCCCAATCATTGCGGCAGTGGTCGGCGGGTTGCAGGTGTCCCTCTGGGGGTGGCAGTTGACTTTCGTCTTCTGGGGCGTCGTCGGATTCCTCATTGTAGGCGTGTGGTACTTCTACGTAAGAGACTCCCCGCGGCTACACCCCCACGTGAACAAGGAAGAGCTCGACTACATCGAGAGCAGCAGGGGCGAGGACATGAAGGGGACCAACATATCCAACAAGGACACGTGGAAGATAACACTGAAACTCGCCTTCACGACGAGGGCCGGGTTTGGCGAGCTCCTGATCTTCGTCTCGTTCGCATACATCCTCGGCGCGATTCTGTCATGGGTCCCAACTTACTTCTACAGTTCCTTCCTCCACAACGTCACGAGCACCGGCATCTACTCGGGCGCTGTCTATACGTCGCTACTTGGAGGCTACTTGGCGTCGGGTCCCATAAACGACGGGCTATCAAAGAGGATGGGGCGCGCCAATGGGAGGAGGATAGCGGCCCTTGTTCCGATGGTTCTTATGATTCTTTTCGTGACGACGTCTTACTTCACAGGAAAAGCCGGGGCTTTCATCCCCACCGCGATTCTCCTCGCCTTGGCAGGCGGAGTGATGAACATCACTGTGGGGTCTTGGGCTGCCAACGCGCTCACAATCTCTCCTGGCGAAACGAGCGCCACGGTCTACGGGTTCTATAACGGTGTGCTGAACATAATGGGCGCGTTCACTTCGCTCATAATCGCAGGCCTGGCAATCATGTACGGCTTCCCCGCAGCCATAACGAGCACTGTGTTCTTCATGATCCTGTTCCTCGCGGCATACCTGGTCTTCATCACAGAGAAGTCCATGAACAAGGCGATCGAAAAGGGCAATACGATGCTCGCCGCCGCCAAGTCACACTCCGCGTACTGAACACCCAAAGTCCGGCTGCCGGGATATCGACTTGGAAAGCGCTGACGCGAATCCGATGCGCATGAGGGGATTTGTTTATTTGCGGCCTGCCGTGCCTTAGGTGGAGAGCAAGATACCCATGAAGATGTACATAGACGGACAGTGGGTCGGTTCATCCTCGGGCCGGGAGTTCGCAGCGATCGACCCCGCCACCGGCGAGGAGTTTGAAAGGGTCCCGAAGGGGAACGAAGAGGATGTCAAGGCCGCCGTGGACGCCGCCATCGCTGCGCAGAGGTCTTGGAGGAACATCCCCGCCAGCCAACGTGGCGACTACGTACTGCGGGCGGGCCTCCTGGTCAGGGAACAGCTAGAAGCGATTGCCAGAATCGACGTGAAAAACGTCGGGAAGCCGATCAGAGAGGCGAGGAGGGAGGTGGGTGCAGCCGCGACCGCCGCCATATACTTCTCCGGGATGGCCAGGAGAATGTACTCCAACGTGGTAGACAGCGAGCAGCCCGAGAAGTTCACGATGGTCGTCAGGAGGCCGGTAGGCGTGGTGGGTGTGATAACGCCCTGGAACGACCCCGCGTCGCTGGGCATGTGGGGGCTGGCCCCGGCACTGATGACGGGGAACACAGTGGTCTTCAAACCCTCGTCCAACAGTGCGGTCATCTCTGCCGAGCTGGTGAGGGTGTTTGAGAAGGCCGGCCTCCCGAAGGGGGTCTTGAACATGGTCACCGGCGGAGGGGGGGAGGTGGGCGAAGCCCTGATAAAGAACGGCGGGATCAACATGACTGTCTTCACCGGCGAGAGTGCAACAGGGCGGCACATAGCAGAAGTCAACGCCCCGCTGTTCCGGAGGCAGGTGATGGAGCTGGGCGGAAAGAACGCCCTGATCGTGGCCAAGGACGCGGAGTTGGAAGTAGCCGCGCGCGCCGCGCTCTACGCCGCCTTCAGCAGCGCAGGTCAGAAGTGCACGGCCGCGTCAAGAATCATAGTGGAAGAGCAGGTGGCCGACAAGTTCTCGCGGCTCTTCGCCGAGCAGGCTTCGAAGCTGGTGGTAGGCAGCGGCTTAAGGGAGGACGTCGACGTCGGGCCGGTAATCAGCCGGTCCCAGCAGGAGAACGCCCTGGACTACATCAAAGCGGGAGAGAGTGAGGGAGCAGTCGTCCTCGCGGGAGGCGGTACCTACGAGGACGAGGAGCGGCGGAAAGGCTTCTTCGTCAAGCCCACCGTCTTCGGCTCGGCCCGCAACGACATGAAGATAGCGCGGGACGAAATATTCGCGCCGGTGACCGCCATAATGACTGTGAGCGACATCGACGAGGCCATAGAGGTCGCGAACGACACGCGCTACGGCCTCTCCTCAGCCATATACACCAAGGACATCAAGAACGTCTTCAAGGCGATAGACGGGATCGACGCAGGGATGACCTTCGTCAACCAGGGCACGGTGGGGCCGGAGGTGGGCGCGCCTTTCGGCGGGGCCAAGGATTCTGGCTTCGGGAGGGAGCTGGGCGAGGAGGCTCTCGAGCACTTCACGGAGAAGAAGACGGTCTTCATAGACTACTCCTATGGGGACAGGCCGTGGTACTTCGGCCTCCCCAGGGGTTAGGCCTCAGCTACCGAAGCCTGATCGTTCCCGTCCCTGCATCCACTTCCACCGCGTCTCCCGACCTCATGCGGCTGGGGGCGTCGGACCATAGCATGACGGGGATCTCAACGCCGTAGAGGACCTTGGCCACCACGCTTCCTATCACCGCTGCCGGGTCGACGGAGGATGTGACCACGGCCGCAGGTGCGTTGCCGAGCCTGACGGTCTCCAGGAACCAGGCGGAAGCCGTCGTGGATCCTTTGCCGTACGGGTAGACGAGGACCGACCCTTTCACGTTCTTCCCGAGCAGGTCGCTATGCAGGTCGGTCACGTTGCCATTCCGCGGGTCGACTCCATGGGCGAACGTGAACGCTTTCTTGGAGACGAGGGCGAGACCTCTCGCCTTCCGGCCGGTCATCACCCTGACGGAGTACGACTCGGTCATGACGTGGCCTCAGCTATCATGTCCTTGAGCGGGGCGTAGCGCATTCTTATCTCCCCCTCCGACATGATGGTCTCCGCCAGTTTCGCCGAGTTGGTCATGACGGTCCTGAAGCCCATCTCCTTCAGCGGCGAGATTTCCCCATCGGTGGAATGGGTCAGCCTGGCGCCCGAGGCTTCTATGGCGCTCCTGATCCCAGACCCTGTCGCTTCGTCGTAGGCCTGCTTCGAGGTGTACACATACATGCTCGACCCGCGTCGGAGCTTCCTGCCGGCCAGCGCGCCGGCCAGCACCTTCAGCTCGTCGAGCGACAGTTGCGGTACGCCGAGAGCCACAAGGTCCGCCTTCTCGTCAGTCTGGTTCAGCTCGCCTTCGACTTCCTCCATCTCCTTCCTTCCTATTTCGATGACCTCGACCTTCTCTCCGCCCGTCGCCTTCGCCACCGAGTCGCAGCCCGGGGTGAAGCCGACGAAGTGGATCATGTTCACCGGTCCGCCCGTGGCCGCAGCCGAACCCAGGTGCTTCAGGCTGTCGAACGTCGAAGACTTCGGAAGGTCGGAGAGGACGGGCACTCTCGAGCCGCAGTGCCTTCCGATGTAGAACCCGGCGCTCCTGTAGTCCAGGTCGGACGGGTCGCGCACGGAGAGCCTGAAGGCCACCCGGGCGACACGGTTCTCGTCAAGCAGCATGCCATATCTGGGCGTGAGTCCCGTCAGGGCGCAGGCCAGATCTAGGCCGGAGGTGATCTTGTTCGTCCTGCACCCGAGCAACGAATTGGCATAGACGACGGCGTTCGACTCCGCCCATGCGAGAATCTCGCCTCCGTTCGGGATGTTGCACGTCTGGTACTGGACGCAGGTCCAGCACCCCGTCCCACCCAGCGCTTCATACGCCCTGAAGAGCCTGAACTGCTTTCCGGCGAACTCCTCTGGGACGCCGAAGCTCTTCCAGTTCTGTGGGTCGATGCTGGCCGGGTCGACGCTCGTCTTCACGGCGAACCTCCCTCCGCCGTCCCGGAACTTCTCGAGCATTTCGATGCCAGCCTCGTGGAGGCTGCTGTAGTGGGCCAGCACGTGCGCAGACGAGATGGGTACAAGCGAATCGGCTTCCATGGCATCGCCGACCTTCGCGAGTATCTCCATTGCGAGCTGCCGCGCCTCTCCTTCCTCGCCCCTTAGAGCCCCCTCCTGCTGTCGGTTCAGCTGCATGATGGCCTACCGCTGCCGCAGCGCTGTAAAGGTGGTAATGAGTCTTCCTACGTTTCTCGGTCCAGAGCAGGGAATCGTCGCGGACGCGAGAGCTTGGGGCAGCGTGGCGCTGTTCAGCCCCGGCACCTCCGTGGCACAACCCCACTCACAACGACGCCACAGCCTGTTCCCCGAGGCTTCGGGGGCCATCGCGTTGCTTGCACCCTCCGCCGATCAGCCGAGCGCCGACTGGTCGGGCCAGCTGATCAGAGGGACTTGTGAAGTAAGCAGGAGGCCACATCTTAAATGCGCCTTCATGCTTACGGGAAGCTCTTGAAGTTCAAAATCAAGAATTTCCTCGCCATAGGAGAGAAGGAGACGTTCGCTGAAATCCTAGAGATCATCAGGCTCGCGGAGAAGGCTAACGCGTCCCTGTCGAAGATGCTGGAAAAGCCCGACAGAGAAACTCTGGAGATTGAAAACGAGGACGTCAGGCTGCTGGAAAAGAAGGCCGACGAGATCACATTCAGGATAAAAGGGGATATCGAAAACGGGGCAATCAGCTCGAACATCCTGGATAATCTCCTTGCCTGCGTCGATGCGGCTGACAGCATTGTCGACAACTGCTATTATGTCAGCAGAGAGCTGAACAGGATGGCTGGCCTCAGGTTAGACGGAGGTCGCTCCGAGCATACGGTCGGCCTCGACGCCTCTCTTACGAAGATGTTGAAGCTGGCAGCCGACGCGTTGGCCATGCTTGAAACATCGCTCACCAGCGATGGCTTGGAGAAGATCCTGGAGCTCCGTACGGACGTGCAGCGCATCGAGGAAGAGGGGGACAACATCAAGGATGCGGGGTTCGACAAGCTGTACGCGATAGCCCCGTTGGTACACTATCTGCAGTTCATGCATTTTTCGGAGCTCCTTCACAAGTTCGACGATATCCTTGACGCCTGCGAAGACATCTCGGACCTGATAGTCACGATAACCACGTCTATCTCCAGATGACCAGCCGCACCGAAATGGAGATTGCGGCGGGCTGGGGAGCCTGATACATGGTGCAGCTCTGGGAGCTGGTCTCCGCTGGCGTCTTCCTCGCAGTGGCGCTGGTATCAGGGAACAATCTATCGGCCTGCGTGGGGACAGCCATAGGCTCCGGGGTAGTCAGCCGGAGGTTCGGGACCGCGCTCGGCGTGGCTGGTTACGTGGTTGGCCTCCTGGCGCAGGGCTCCAGCATGGCAGCGGCTGCGCAGGCCCTCCTCCCTCACCAGAGCGATTTCACGGCTTCGGCCGCGCTGTTCATCACTGTGGCCATATTCATCTTCGGGATAGCCGCGAGGGTGCCTCTCTCACTGACTATGTCGCTTGTGGGGGCCCTGGCCGGGATATCAGTCGCCGGGCGACTACCCCTGAATCACGCCTTCGCGCTGACTGTGGTCACGACCTGGTTCTTGGCCCCGGTGCTCGCGATTGTCGCGACGTTCATGCTCTTCCGCGTTCTCAGCACTTTCAAGCCGAAAGATGTCTGGCTGACCGTGCGCATCTACAAGGCCTTGCTGATCGGGCTCTCTTTCTTCACCGCCTACACGCTTGGCGCGAATACCCTCGGCCTGGTGGTCGCCATAGGCGCCTTCAGCCCCCTGAACATATCGCTAGCGGTGTCAGCTGCGGTCATCGGGCCGATCTACTTCAGCCGCGCCCAGCTGAGGCGGGTCGGACGAGACTTCTTCAGCCTCCGCTACTCGAATGCCCTGGTAACCCTCCTCGCCTCGACCGTCCTCGTGGAGGTGGCGACCCTCTTCGCAATACCGCTTTCGAACACGCAGACTCTCTCAGCCGGCATCTTCGGTGCGGGGGTCTCGTACAGGCACAAGTACTTCTCGTCCAGGTCGTTCTTTGTGGTTGTCGCGAGTTGGGTGGCGGCACCGCTTCTCGGCTTCGCCATCGGCCTCATCTTATGATCCGCGCCTGGGAGACAGGCCGTCGCGCCGGCAGGTGACGAGGGCAGCCGGAAGACACGACGCATGCTTTATACCATCTAACGACGCCCTCCGGAATGTGCGGCGGCTTCGGGTGTTCGGACACAGGGGCGCGAGAGGATACGCCCCCGAGAACACTACCGAATCTTTCAGTATGGCTGTCGAGATGGGAGTAGACGGCGTGGAACTGGACGTTCATCTCTCCAAAGACGGCGAGCTGGTCGTCATACACGATGACATGGTCGACAGGACGACTGACGGACATGGGGCGGTGAGAGATTTCACAGTCGAGCAGCTGAAGAAGCTTGATGCGGGGGTGAAGTTCGGTCACAAGTGGAAGGGGGCAAGGATACCGACCCTCGGGGAGGTCTTCGACGAACTCGGCCGCGCGAACTACAGGATAGAACTGAAACACAGCAGCAAGGCCTATCCTGGAGTTGAGGAGAAGCTGGTCTCGTGCGTCAGAGACTTGAAGCTGGTCCGCCACGTCGAGATAACCTCCTTCGATTACGACGCGCTCGAGACTGTGAGACGCCTCGACGGCAGCTTCCGCACGGGAATGATCATGCATGGGAAGGTGAGGTGGTTCACGCCAATCGCCAAGAAGCTAGGCTGCGCCTGGATGCACGCGAGTCATGATCTCATAGGCGAGGACGACGTGTCGGCTGCCCATGCCAAGGGGTTCAAGCTCGGGATGTGGACCGTCAACGACGAGGAGTCGGCCGAGAGAGCCATCCGCCTGGGGGTCGACGGGGTGACGTCTGACTTCCCAGACGTCGCGATGAGGGCGGCAAGGCTGTCAGGCAGATAGCCCCTTCTGGCGTCGAACCTATTGCAATACCCTCGGGTAGACCATGATGCGCGCCAGACGAACGGATCCCATGCAGACCCTGTGGCAGCCTGTCGAAGCTGGTTGCCACCCCCCTGGAGGCTTTCCGTCCGTTGAAGCGTTCCATCGTCGGCCTGACGCGGTTGCGCGCCAGCTTGTCGAAGGCCCGTGCCTGCCCAGCTTCTTCCCCGGCGAGCCTGGCATCTGCGACGCCGCATGCTTCCCGTCCAGGTAGAGCTTGTTCAGCGGCATGCTGTACTTGGTGTCTTAGGGGATTTTCTGGCTCTTCCTCGGCCGCCCGACGCCATGCCTGATGCCGACGGACTCATGACCCAAAGGAGTTTCCCTCGTGCGCATCCCCCGGACCCGTCTCCGCAGCTACAGGCAGCGGCTTCGTCGTCATGGCGGGCCTTCTAGCCCCTGATGTGCTTGTGGCCGTCAAAGCCAGCCTGCATTCCTTTTTGGCCGGGACAGTGGTGCCATCGATCGAAGGCTCATCCACTTTCGCGATTCTCAGGGAGCATCCTCGCGAGACCAGGGCGACGGATGCCCGCTTCCAGGTCTCGTCCTCATCCCACCTCTTCAGTCTCCTCCAGGCCGTGGTGTATCAGCGGCTGCAGCCGGTCTTCTTCGAGCCGCCCCGTCTGTACCCGGTGCTCGCTACCCAGAGCATGGCGTCGAGCGGGCTCCCCGTCGTCGACCCTCGGTTCCCAGGTCCGTTCTGCTTCGGCGTCAGCGTCTGCATCATAGCCCACTGTTTGCCTGTCAGCCCTTCGTCCGCCGTCCGATCGCCTCCAAGGATCGGATGGATGAGTGAAACCCCGCCATGACGTGCGGATGAAGGAAGGTTGTCAGTCAGGAGAAGGAGTATCGCGATGAGCCCCCGAGGTCGGTCCCATCCGGCAACGATTTTACGCGCCGAGGCGGAGGCCTGAGGGGTAGACTTGTCCGGGTTGGAAAGTGGGCGGACGCTGCTGGACATCGGGACGAAGGACGACGGCGCTTTCGCCGTGGATGCGAACGTCGTGGCCACAGGCAGGACCTGCGTCCTCGGGAGCAGCGGGAGCGGCAAGAGCTATGCCGTCGGGGTGATCTGCGAGGAGCTCTGCAGGCACGGCGTCCCTTTCGCCGTAGTTGACACCGAAGGAGAGCACACGGGCCTGAAGGAGAAGTTCGACGCCATCTGGGTCGGCGAAGAGAGAGGGAGCGACCTCTCTTGGGAGGGGCTCGACCTGGCGGACCTGGCGAGGCAAGCCCCAGACATCTCTCCGTTGATCCTCGACGTGTCTGACATCCAGGACGCGAAGGCGAAGGTGGCCGGCTTCATGGAGGGGCTGTACGAGACCCTCAACGAGAGGAGGACGCCTTACCTCGTGGTAGTGGAGGAGGCGGACAAGTTCGTCCCGCAGCTCGGGGAGCGCGTCCCGATATTCGCCGAGGCCGCCAGGAGGGGCAGGAAGAGGGGGTTGGGCCTGATGGTCTGCTCCCAGCGGCCGTCCCTCGTGGACAAGAACGTGCTCAGCCAGTGCGGCAACCAGCTCATCGGGAAGCTCATAATCCAGAACGACCTCCAGTCGGTAGCTCAGTTCTTCCCCGGCAAGGGGGTGCCGCGCAGGCTCACGTCTCTGAAGACAGGCCAGTTCTTCGCCATGGGCGGGTTTTCGGCAGACCCGACTCTCGTCTCGGTCAAGAGCCGAGTCACCAGGCCGGGCGGGGTCACGCCGTCGCTGGCTTCTAGGGTGGTGAAGCAGTTCTCCAGGCCGAGCGGGAGTCCAGCCGCTCCCCCTGCTGAGGACGAGGCCGGCGACGCCCCCGCCGCCGGCGGACTGCTCGGCCTCGAGCCCTCGATAAAGACCGACGACCTCCCCGTCCTGGTGAAGAGGGAGAGGAGCTTCGGAATCTTCGGGCCGAGGGAGACGGTCACAGAGGTCAACCTGTACTTCAGGACACTGGTCCAGCTCGGGGTCAGGCTCAGGCGCGGGCTGATCAAGCGCAGGTTCAGGACGGCCTACGTGCACCTGGACGGCGCGTCGGGGAAGCTCGTCTCGGTGGGCAAAGGGCTCGAGGTCACCGCCGGCTTCGAGAAGCTCCTAGGCCTTTCGACCCTGCAGGTCGAGATACTCAGGGAGCTGAGGCCTGACAGCGACACCAGCGTCATCGACGTGGCCAGCGTCCTCGGCGAATCCAAGGGGACCGTGTCGAGGGCCCTCGGCGCCCTGAACGCGAAGAGGCTGGTGAGGAGCTCGGAGGTGAGGAAGAAGAAGCTCTACAGGCGCCTCGTCGACCTCCCCCCTGTACCGTCAGGGGCCATCCCCCTCGATCTCGTCCCGGTCGACCAGACGAGGGTGAAGGTGGTTGGGCCGAGGGTCAAGGAGTCGGACGTCAGGGACGCGGTCAAGGGGCTCTGGGACGGCGCCGACGTCGACAGCTTTGACACCTTCCTCTATCCTGTGTTCAAGGTCGAACTGGTCGCCCGGAGGAAGCACAGGGAGGTCACCATCGACGGACGGACCGGCAGAGAGCTGGTCTTCTAGCCCGAGCGAGGAACTCCAAGGGATGCCTGCGGCCGGCGGATCAATGCGGCGCCCTTCCGTCAAGTCGCCAGCCCCGGCTTCTCAACGTTGGGAATTGTGCTCCCGGTTTAATATGGCGACGGAGACTTCAGAGGACGTTGCTGTCACAGAAGCACGACGGGCCCCTCGCGAAGGACTTCATGGGGAGAGGGGTCGTCACGGTCTATCAGGAGTCGAGGGTGGAGAAGGCCGTGCGCGCCATGGCCGAGCACGACATAGGCAGCGTCGTGGTCCTGGACAACCTCGGCCCCTGCGGCGTGTTTACCGAGAGGGACCTCCTGAGCAGGGTCCTGGCCAGGGGGAGGGAGCCGGAGACGACGGTGATATCCGAGGTTGCTTCGCCAAAGTTCCCGTCAATAGAGGCACCCCGGAGCCTCGCCGAGGCAGCCCGCGCGATGATAGCCAAGAAGAGCAGGCTCATGGTCTTCGATGGTGCCGACCTGGTGGGCATGGTGACCCCCACGGACCTGGTCAGGGTCATCAAGCGGATCGATTGGGACTTCTCGATACTGAAGGTCATATCCACCGATGTCGTCACCGCGACGCCGGAGACCCCGGTCGACGCGGTGGTCAAGACCATGGACGAGAGGAAGGTAGGGAGCGTCCTGCTCTCTGAAGACGGCCGATGGGACGGGATATTCACCGAGAGGGACCTGGTCAGGAGGGTGCTCGCTCAGAGGAAGAGGCTCGACACTCCCGTAGCGGAGGTCGCTACGCGCCCCCTCGTGACCGCGGAGCCAGGCATACTAGGAAGGGAAGCCGCCGGGGTGATGGCAGACCACAGATTCAAGCGCCTGCCGCTGTCTCTCGACGGAGAAGGCGTCGCGGTCGTGACGGCCAGGGACATCGTGGAAGCCTTCGCCAACGCCAACAGGCCGAGGGCGCCGCGGGTCGACTGGGTCCAGTGGAACTGAGCAGCGCCCCCGGGCGGAGATCGCGAGGGGCCTGCCCCAGGGCGGCGGGATTAGGGCGCGCAGATGGCGAGGACAGGCATCCCCTGTGGTCCTTCGGCGGACATCATAGGCCGGGATGGGTTTATAGGCGGTCGCGGGATTAACAAACGTTAAATAAAAATTAGGGAGCCCGCCGCCCAGATTCCCTTGCCGAACGCTGGTCAACAGGGTATTTTGGGACCCACCGCGCCGCCATCAGACGGCGGATCAACTCAGCCCCAGCTCCTTCTCGTAGGCACGTCCTACCAGACCTCCGGGGTGAGCTTCCGCGAAGCCCTGGCGAAGAGGGTCGAAGCTGGACGGCTCGACAGGACGCTGGCCGCGGCGGACGAGTCCGCGCTGCTCTCCACCTGCAACAGGTATGAGCTCTATCTGGTCTCGAAGGAGCCAGACGCAGCTTCGGCAGGACTTGTGTCGTACCTGCGGGGCCTTACCGGCCACGACCGCGTCGGGTCAGAGTTCTACCAGCTGAAGGGGCAAGAGGCAGTCAGGCACCTCTTCCGGGTCGCATCGGGGCTCGAGTCGGTGGTAGTCGGGGAGCCCCAGATATTGGCTCAGGTGAGGGCGGCAGGGGTAGAGTCGAGGGTCAAGGGGGAAGCCAAGGGCATCCTTTCCCCGCTGTTCGACCGTGCATACAGGGTCGGTAACCGCGTGAGGTCATCCTATGGGCTCGGGTCTGACGAGGCTTCGCTCAGCGACCTGGCCATGGAGGCCATCGACAGGGTCCACCCAGAGAGGAAGGTCGTGATGCTTGTCGGGACGGGAAAGATGATCCGCCTAGCCGCCCGCAGGCTGAAGGGGAATGTGTCACGGCTGTACGTCGCTTCGAGGAGGAAGAGGTCCCCGGCGGGCCTGGAGTGGTGCAGGCTGGTCAGGTATGCTGACGTGAAGAGGCTCGCGAAGAGCTGCGACGTCCTCATCTCCGCCACTTCGGTGAAGAAGCCGATCATCACCTCCGCAGACCTGAAAGGACGCAAGCCGAAGACCGTGGTGGATCTGGGGATGCCGAGGAACGTCTCCGACGCCGTGAGGGGCCTGCCGAACGTGCGGCTGTTGGACCTGGACGACCTGGCCGCGATGGCCACCGCCCGGCGCCCGCCCGCAGGCCTCGCTGAGGCTGAAGTCGCGGTATCGAAAGAAGCGTCTGAGTTCTACTCTTGGCTGGTTCAGACGCGGCTGTCAACGACCGTGGCAGACATCTACTCCTGGGCCGAGGGTGTGAGGGAGGAGGAGCTCAGGAGGGCGGTCAGCAGGCTGGGACCGGCCTCCGCCAGGGACAAGAGGATCGTGGAGGCCATGGGCCGCAGGATCGTGAGCAAGCTCATTGCGAGGCCGGTCGGGTTCGCTCGGAAGAAGCACCCAGGCCTGTCCGAAGAGGAGAAGCTCGGCCTTCTGAGGGCGGTGTTCGGGGGTGACTCAGGTGAGGGATAGGGTGCTCGTGGGGACGCGCGGGAGCGCGCTCGCCCTCGCCCAGACAAGGCTTGTGGTGGACCTCCTCCACGGGAAGACAGAGGCCGAGCTGGTGATGGTGCCGCTGAAGACCTCTGGGGACGCCCTCCCCCACGAGAGGCTCGTGACCGACGGGAAGACGGCGTTCACAGGGGATATAGACAGAGAGCTGGCAGAAGGCCGCATAGACATCGCGGTGCACAGCATGAAGGACCTCCCTCTGCTCACTGACGAACGGCTGGTCATCGGCGCCACCCCGAAGAGGGGCGACCCCAGGGACGCGCTGGTGTCACCCTCAGGCGCTACCCTGGGCCGGCTGAGGAAAGGCGCGCGCATAGGGACCTCGAGCGTCAGGAGGATGTCTCAGCTTCTTGCGCTCAGGGGGGACATCGAAGTCGTCGAACTGCGGGGGAACGTCGACACCAGGCTGAGGAAAATCGAGGAGCGGGGGCTCGACGGCGCGGTGCTGGCTGCGGCCGGGCTCCATCGGCTGGGCCTCGGCTCGAGGATAACCCAGGCCTTCGGCGTCGAGGAGGTCGTCCCCGCGGTCTGCCAGGGGACACTGGCTGTCGAGGCAAGGGCGGGGGACAGCGATGTCCTGGCGATGCTGGAGGCGATCGACGACCCTGACACCAGGGCGTCCAGCGAGTGCGAAAGGGCGTTCTCGGAAGAGCTAGGAGGGGACTGCGACGTCCCTTTGGGAGCGTACGCTACGGTCGCCCCGGGCAGGATGGTCGCCATCGGCCTCGTGGCCGATCCGCTAGGGAAGAGGTCGGCCAGGGCCGAGGTCGAAGGGGACGGAAGGAACCCGAAGGCCCTGGGGAGGGAGCTGGCAAGGAAGGTCAAGGAGAGAGGCGGGGCGAAGATCATGGAGGGGATTGCAGGTTGACCTCCCAGCACGCGGTGCACAGAGTGGTCGTGGCGCGGTCCAGGGAGGGGAACGAAGAGCTGCAGGCCATGCTCGCCGCGTCAGGGGTCGAAGCGGCCGGGGTGGAGACGGTCAGGTTCGAGGCGCCCGAAGACTGGTCAGCCGTGGACAAGGCGCTAGCCGGGGTCGGGGACTTCGACTGGGTGGTCCTGACGTCACCGAGGGCCGTGGCTGTCCTGGGGGAGCGGCTCAGGAAGTCTGGCGGGAGAGGGGCCCTCCCGAAGTTCGCCGCTGTGGGGCCGAGGACCGCAGCTGGGCTCAGGGACTTCGGGCTCGAGGCGAGCTTTGTCCCCGACAGGTTCCTCACCGCTCAGCTGGGCGAGACGCTCCCCTTAGGCCGGGGGAACAGGGTCCTCCTGTTCAGGGCGGACATCGGGGACAAGGCGCTGACGAAAACCCTGGAAGACAGGGGGTTCGAGGTCTCCGAGGTGGCGGCATACCGGACTCTGCCCGAAGGAGGGGAGCTGGACCCCGCCGCCGTCGAGGGGGCAGACCTTGTTGCGTTCGCGAGCCCTTCTGAAGTCAGGGGGTTCGAGTCGCGGCTCGGTCCCGACAGGATGGGCAGTGTCACAGGGAGGGCGACGGCTGTGTGCATCGGGCCCGTGACGGCGTCGGCCGCCAGGAGTGCAGGGTTCGGGTCGGTGGTGTTCCCGGGGCGACACACGATTGACGCCCTGGCAGCGAAGATAGTGGAGCTGGCGACCCATGTCTGACGAACCGAGGGTCAGGCCGGAGCGAAGGGGGAGGAGGCTCAGGAGGACCGAGCCCATGCGGAGGATGCTCGACGAGACGAGGCTCCACAAGGACATGTTCGTTGCCCCCGTGTTCGTGGTCGAAGGCGAGGGTAGGGCCGAAGAGATTGACGGCATGCCTGGGGTCTTGAGGTACTCGGTGGACCGGCTGCCGACCTACTTCGAGAGGCTCGTCAGGGCAGGGATCCGGAGCGTGCTGCTCTTCGGGGTGCCAGGCCACAAAGACGACCAGGGGACGGGGGCCTACGCCAGGGACGGCATCGTTCCCAGGGCGATGTCATCCATCAGACAGTCGTTCCCCGAGCTGGTTGTGATGGCGGACGTCTGCCTCTGCGAGTACACCTCGCATGGCCACTGCGGGGTGCTGCGCGGCCGGGAGGTCGACAACGACGGGACCCTCCCCCTCCTCTCCAGGGCAGCCGTGGAGTACGCCCGGTCTGGGGCGGACGTCGTCGCCCCCAGCGCCATGATGGACGGACAGGTGCTAGCCATCCGGAGGGCCCTCGATGAGGCCGGCTTTGACGACGCCGTGGTGATGGGCTATTCGGCCAAGCACGCCTCGGCTTTCTACGGGCCATTCAGGAACGCGGCCGGTTCTGCCCCGTCGTTCGGGGACAGGCGCGGGTACCAGATGCAGCCCGGGAACAGGCGAGAGGCGCTCAGAGAGGTGGAGGAGGACATCAGGGAAGGTGCAGACATCGTGATGGTGAAGCCAGCGCTGGCATATCTGGACGTGATCTCTGAGGCGAGACGAAGGTTCGAAGTCCCTCTGGCAGCCTACAACGTGAGCGGCGAGTATTCGATGCTGAAGGCCGCCGCTCTGAACGGGTGGCTGGACGAGAAATCCGCGGCCCGCGAAGTGCTCACCGGCATCAGGAGAGCGGGCGCAGACCTGATCATCACATACTTCGCCGAGCAGGCAGCAGGGTGGATCAAGGAGGGATGGTGATGCAGGAAGCATCGGCACATCAAGAACTTGAGGCCGGTTCGCGGAAGGTGATGAGGTACGTCTTCTTCAAGGCGGTCAGGGAGTGGAGGTCTCTCGCGGAGGACGAGAAGAAAGCCGGCGCCGACGAGTTCCTCGCTGTCCTGGACAAGTACTCGAAGACGCTGGACCTCAGATGCTACAGCCTGGTCGGGACCAGGGCGGACGCCGACTTCATGATCTGGGTCGTGGCCCAGGACCTGGGCTCGGTGCAGGACCTTGCCTCGGAGCTCCTTGCCACCGGGCTCGGCAGGCGGCTAGACGTCGCCTACTCCTTCCTCGCAATGACAAGGAAGTCGAAGTACCTCGGCTCGCACAGGCACCCCGGGCAGGAAGGAGCTGAAGACGAGCCCCGGCGGAACGCGAAGTACGCCTTCGTCTATCCTCTGGTGAAGAAGAGGGAGTGGTACAAGGTCCCCTTCGCCGAGAGGCAGAGGATAATGGCAGAGCACTTCAGGATCGGACACAAGTACCCTGCGATCAAGATCAACACGGGCTACTCCTTCGGCCTCGACGACCAGGAGTTCGTCCTCGCGTTCGAGGGGGACGACCCGGGGGAGTTCCTGGACCTTGTCGAAGAGCTGAGGTCGTCGGACGCGAGCAAGTACACCGAACGGGAGACGCCCATCTTCACCTGCGCCTCGGTCGACCCGGCGACAATGATCAGGCTCCTGGGGTAGTGGTGCCAGTGAAGGACAGGAAATCGGCGGCCCTCTACGAGAGGGCTTCGAAGGTCATGGTCGGAGGCGTGTCGAGCCCTGTCAGGGCGTTCAAGTCGGTGGGCGGGACGCCGAAGTTCATCCGCAGAGGGAAGGGCTCCAGCATGTGGGACGCGGACGGCAACAGGTACGTCGACTACGTCTGCTCCTGGGGGGCGCTGATCCACGGCCACGCGAACCCCGCCGTGTCGGCGTCCGCCCGCGCCGCCATGTCTTCGGGGACCAGCTTCGGGGCGCCCACGGAGACAGAGGTGCGCCTCGCGGAAAGGGTCCGAAGGTCCATGCCGTCGATCGAGAAGGTCCGCTTCGTGAACTCCGGGACCGAAGCCACCATGTCGGCCCTCCGCGTAGCCAGGGGACACACCGGGAGGAGCATCCTGGTGAAGTTCGAAGGATGCTACCACGGGCACGCAGACCCGTTCCTCACCAAGGCAGGCTCCGGGATGGCCACCCTGGACATCCCCGTCTCTGCGGGGGTGACCGCGGGCTCCGTGGGCGACACCGTGACCCTCCCCTTCAACGACATCGAAGCCGTCGAATCGGAGTTCAGGAAAGAGGGAGACAAGATAGCCGCGGCCATAGTCGAACCCGTCGGCGGCAACATGGGCGTCGTCCTCCCGGCGGACGGCTTCCTCCCCGCGCTGCGGAAGGCATGCACGGACAGCGGCGCCCTCCTCCTCTTCGACGAGGTAATCACAGGGTTCAGGGTCGGGCCCGGAGGGGCCCAGGGACTGCTGGGGGTCGAGCCGGACCTCACCACCCTTGGGAAGGTCATCGGCGGAGGCTTCCCGGTGGGGGCCTACGGCGGCAGGGGCGAAGTCATGGCCGAGGTCGCGCCCGAGGGCCCGGTGTACCAGGCAGGGACCCTTTCAGGCAGCCCCGTCGCCATGGCCGCGGGGCTGCGCGCCCTGGAGCTCCTCACGAAGGGAGGCTATCGGAGGCTGGAGGAGGCGTCGGCGGCCCTCCAGGAAGGGATCGAGTCCGGCGCAGAGAAAGCAGGGGTAGCGCTGACGACGAACAGGATGGGGTCGATGCTCGGCGAGTTCTTTTGCGAGGGGCCGGTCGTGGACTTCACCACCGCCAGCAAGACTGACACCGGCGCCTACGGCAGGTACTTCTGGGAGATGCTCGGCTCCGGGGTCTATCTCCCTCCGTCGGCCTTCGAGACGGCGTTCGTCTCGCTGGCTCACTCGGACGCGGACGTAGAAAGGACGGTCAGCGCCGCAGGGAAGGCGTTCAGAGCGGTGAAGAAGTGAATGCGGAGCACTTTCGTGGACGCATGCAGGAGGAAGCAGGTGGACCACACGCCGGTCTGGTTCATGAGGCAGGCAGGGAGGTACCTCCCCAGCTACCGGAAGCTCAGGTCCCAGAAGGGGATGCTGGAGATAGCCAAGGACCCCCGCCTCGCTTCGGACGTGACAGTCGACCCTGTGAGGGAGCTCGGGGTGGACGCGGCCGTGGTCTTCGCCGACATAATGCTCCCCTTGGAAGGGGTCGGCGTCAAGTTCAGGATCGAGGAGAACGTGGGGCCGATCATAGAGCGGCCGATCGCCGGGAGGGAGGACGTGGAGGCGCTGGCAGACTTCGACCCCGACGCGCATGCCGGGTACGTCCTCGAGACGATAGCCCTGGCCGTGGAGAAGCTGGCCGGGACCCCCCTCGTGGGGTTCTCCGGGGCCCCCTTCACCCTGGCGAGCTACCTGGTCGAGGGAGGTCCGAGCAGGGAGTTTCAGAAGACCAAGAAGATGATGTACTCCGACCCGGAGGCATGGGACCTCCTGATGTCGAAGCTCACCAGGCTCGTGGCGGCGTACCTCGGGGCCCAGGTCAGGAGCGGGGTGGACGCGGTCCAGGTGTTCGACAGCTGGGTGGGCTGCCTCTCCCCCGAAGACTACCGCAGGTACGTCAGGCCCTACACCTCGGCGGTCTTCGGCGGGGTGGCCGGGTCGGTCCCGACGATCCACTTCTGCGCTAACTCTTCGGCCCTCGTGGAGGAGTTCGCGGCGACCGGGGCCGAGGTCATCAGTGTGGACTGGAGGGTCCCCGTAGACAGCGTGTGGGACCGCGCTGGCAAGGACAAGGGGGTGCAGGGGAACTTGGACCCTGTCCTGGCGGCGACCGGCGGAGGGGCGATGGAGGACGCGGTCGCAGGGATCATGAGGAAGGCATCCGGGAGGCGGGGGCACATATTCAACCTCGGGCACGGCGTCCTGCGTGACACGCCCCCCGAAAACCTCAGAAGGGTGGTGCAGATGGTCCAGGGATGGAAAGGAGGGGCCTGAGATGAAGGGGATACTGGTCATGGCCTACGGAGGGCCCAGATCCTTGGACGAGGTCGAGGCATACTACACGCACATCAGAAGAGGGAGGAGTCCGTCCAAGGAGCAGATGGACGACCTCCTGGCCAGGTACAAGGCGATAGGGGGGAAGTCCCCTCTCCTGGAGACGACCGAGAAGCAGGCTGCGGGACTGGAGCGGGCGCTCGGGCCAGAGGGGCCCAGGGTGTACGCGGGGATGAAGCATTCGCCACCGTTCGTCGCGGACGTGGTCCGCAGGGCGAGCTCAGAAGGGGTCACCGAGCTGCTCTGCATCGTGCTCGCGCCCCATTATTCGAAGATGAGCACGGTCGGGTACGCTAAGGCGGTGGACGAGGCCAAAGCCTCCCTGGCGAGGAAGCTCGACGTGACGTTCGTGGAGTCGTGGTACGACAACCCCGGCCTGATCTCCATGTGGGCGGGGAGGGTGAAGGAGGCGGCCAGGACCGCCGGAGACGACGCGTCGCTGGTCTTCTCTGCGCACAGCCTCCCCGAGCGGACAATCAGGGAGGGCGACCCCTACAGAGACCAGCTGCTGGCGACGTCCAGGCTGGTCGCCGAGAAGCTGGCCTGGAGCGACTGGAGCTTCGCGTTCCAGAGCCAGAGCAAGACAGGCGAGCCGTGGCTCGGCCCCGACATACTGGACCACCTCCAGGCTCTCTATGAAAAGGGGAAGAGGCGGTTCATCTCGGCCCCCATCGGGTTCGTCTCGGACCACCTCGAGATCCTCTACGACCTCGACATCGAGTGCCGGGAGTGGGCGGAGAAGAGGGGCGCCGAGCTCGTCAGGTGCAGGTCCCCCAACGGCAGCAGCGAGATGATCGCTGCGCTGGCGGGGATAGTCAGGCAGAACGGGTTCGCCTAGGCGGCCGGCCCAAGTCGCCCGCGACGTCGGCCAGAGAGATCACAAGAAGAAAGTCAGACAGAACCAGGACCCTGTCAAGCAGGCGCAGCTGGTGTCTTCTCCCATGACGTAGTCGCTCAGAAGGCCGCCCTGGAAGGAGAAGAGAAGAGGCTCCTCGACGCCGTGCGCGGGAAGGCCAAAGAGATAGGCGCCGGGTGTAGGATTCGGACCTACGCGACCGTTGATGGTCACGGGCTTGCTTGCCGCTGTCTCAAGGCCCGCGCAATAACCACTCTGCCAACCCGGCCCGGTTCTTGGCGCTCGGCGACTCTCTTCTTATCCTTTAGCAGGGAGCGAGTTCATAAGCGGAGCACATACCGGCTCCCCATGGGTATCCGGGTCCGCCCAGCCAGGCTCTCCGACAAGGAGCCGTTGATGAGCTTCATCAGAGGCGTCTGGGGCGGGCACGACTACATCCCCAGGGTCTGGGGCGAATGGTTCAGGGACAAGGCCAACCCCATGTACGTCGTAGAGGTCGACGGGGTCCCCGTGGGGATGAACAGGATGACGATGCTGGAAGACGGGTCGGCGTGGCTGGAGGGGGTGAGGGTGCACCCCGACCATCGCGGAAAGGGGCTGGCGACCATGCTGGGGGAGAACTCCTTGAGGGTGGCCAGGAAACGAGGCGCTATGGCGTTCAAGCTGGCCAGCGGCTCGCGCAACAAAAGGGCGCACAGGCAGATCGCCAGGCTGGGGTTCACCGAGGTGACCCGGTTCAGCGTCTACGAGCCCGTGAAGGGGGCTCTGGCCAGGGACGGAGCGAGGCGGGTCGGCCCAGAGGACCTCGACGAGGCGGAGCGCCTGATGCGTAGGACGAAGGAGTTTGAGATCGGGCACGGCGTCTACTGGAACAACTGGAGAGCGGCCCTGATGACCCCCGGGGTGACCAGGCGCCTCGTGGAGGAGGGGGCTGTGTGGAGGCTGGGCGGCGCGGTAGCCGTCACCAAGCCTGGAGGGGAAGGGAGGGACTGGGAGCAGATAGGCTTCCTCGGCGGGGAGCCGACGGATGCGGTCCGCCTGGCGAGGTGCCTCTTTGGGAGGAGGAAAGGCGCTTCCGAGCGCTGGGCGTACGTCTCACAGGGCTCTCCCCTGATCCATGCCCTGAGGACCTCCGGGTTCGCGCGGCGCGTCTCCGTCGTCCTTTTCGAGTGGAAGGCAGCCAAAGGTTAATTCGCTCTTTCTGGGCACGCGCGAGCATGGAAAGCGGGAGCAAGGTGACAGTGCTGGGAGCGGGCCTCATGGGCCATGGGATCGCCCAGGTCGCGTCGCAGGTCGGCAGCTTCGAGGTCTCGATCTTGGACGTGGAGAAGGCATACCTGGACAGAGGGATGAAGATGATCGGGGACTCCATAGGGAAATTCGTGGAGAAGGGGAAGCTCAGCAAGGATGAAGGCGCGGCGGCCCTGGGGAGGATACACCCCACCCTCGACCTCGCTGAGGCCGTGAAAGGGAGTAGCCTAGTGATGGAAGCGGCCACCGAGGACCCCAAGCTCAAGCTCGAACTGTACGGGAAGCTGGCCCAGCTCGCCGGCGAGGACGCCATACTCGCGTCCAACACCTCGTCCATCAGCATCACCCTCCTGGGTTCGGCGACCAAGAGGCCTGAGAACGTCTGCGGGATGCACTTCTTCAACCCGCCTCAGCTCATGCCCCTGGTCGAGATAATCAGGGGGAACAGGACGTCGGACGAGACGGTGGGCCGGGTCAGGGAAGCCTCCGCGAAGCTGGGCAAGGAGACGGTGCTGTGCAAGAAGGACTCGCCCGGGTTCATCGTGAACAGGCTGCTCGTCCCCGCGCTGAACGAGGCGATCTTCCTCGTCCAGGAGGGGGTCGCCGACCCCGAGGACATCGACAAGGCGGTCAAGCTCGGCCTCAACTGGCCCATGGGGCCGCTGCAGCTGCTGGACTACGTCGGCCTGGACACGACGCTGAACATCACGCAGGTGTTCATGAACGAGTTCGAAGACTCGAAGTACCGCCCGAGCCCCCTCCTCAAGGAGATGGTGAGGGCGGGCCTCATGGGGAGGAAGAGCGGCAAGGGGTTCTACGAGTGGAGCTCCCCCGGCGCCACTAAGGCGAAGTGAGCTTCTCCTTCAGGTCCGGCGGGAAGGGGATCTTCCTGCCGTCTCCGCCGGTGAGGACGTGGACGGTGTGCCCGGTGGCGAGCAGAGTCATCTCGGGGACCTTGTAGACCTCGTTTTCGAACCTCAGGCTGCTGTTGCCGACGGAGGCGACCTTGGTCTTCACGAGTATCTCGTCGTCGAAGCGCGCGGGCGCCCTGTAGTCGGCGTGGGCCTGCACGACGGGGAACTGCACCCCGCGCCTGGTCCACTCGGCATACCCGAACCCGTGGTCCCTCATGAGCCCCACCCTGCCGACCTCGAACCAGGTGAGGAACTTCCCATAGTACACCACCCCCATGGTGTCAGTCTCTTCGAACCTGACGCGCAGCCTCTGCTCGTGCCACACGCCCATGGCCGCGGGGAGGCCGCTCGTTCCTTTAACCTGAGCGGGCGTCCCGATTAAAACCGTAAATACGGTAAGAAACGCGCCAGGATTCGTTCAAAATGAACAAGAATCTCATCATAGTAGGCGGCGTCTTGGCCCTCATCGGGCTGATCGTGAACGTGGCGGTCGACCGCGACAACGTGTACGACATGAC
>JAJZIG010000070.1 GCA_021851265.1 archaeon
AGATTTGTATCTCCATGGCCCACTCCCAGGAATGACAGAGCAGTAAGGTAGGTTACAAATGCAGAAAGGAATCCAACGGCCATGATGTAAGAGAAGAAGTCATTCTGGAACCCAGAGAACATGAAACCCAATCCTCCCAAACCGGCGATTGTGACTGAAGCTACTCCCGCGGCACCCAAAAGAATCGGGGTTTGTTCCTTGGAACCTATGGCGAAGGCAAACACTAAGATTGAGACGATGAACAGGGCGTACCCTAGCATCATGTGAATCATAAGGACCGACATCCCACCAGTCATCATGAACCCCATCATTATGCTCATCATGCCCCCGAATCCCGATTGATTGAAAGATGACGTGGGAAACGAGGCGAAGAGGTTCAACCACATACCTAGGAGAAACTGCAGAAACAACAGCGCCAGTGCGATTCCAGCCAAGGCTCTGAACTGATAGAGTCGGTCGTTAGGCATGGTTCCGAATCATCCTGACAGTTGGACTGCCCAGCTTAGCTTCAACCATGCCAAACTCTCAACCTGAGGCTTCATACTCGATGACGATGGTGTGTCCTGTTCCGTAGGGATATGGCTGGCCCCCGTAGGCCGGATCTCCCACAGCAGTAGGCGAGCAAGGTGGGCCCGTCGTCGCTGCGCTGCAATAGTCCAGGGTGTTCAGGACGAGAGAAGCGTACTCGGAAGATGGCTTTCCGTCGACGAGAAGCACAACCTTGTGGGTTGCGTCGGCTTTGAAACCCAGGATGTCTGTGGAGTTGAAAACTATCGGTCGCGCTTGCCCATCGACAGCTACCGTGTGGTCCGTGGCGCTCCAGATTTGAAAGAACTGGCCAAGCGTGTAGTTCGTGCTTGTGCCTGGCGTTTCTAGATGCAGAATTCCGGACGCGTCGTGAGTGTGGATGGGTTCCAGACAGGAAGAGGAGATCCCGACATCGGCAGGAATGGTGACATTTTGCCCGTTGATTATTATCTGAAGGTAGGGGTGTACGTGCATGCTCACGCTCGTTGCACAGGGAAGCGGGAAACCGCTTGACGCCCCGGACTCGGCGTAGTAGACCAGGGAGCCCAAACCTACTACCGTCGCTATTATCACAATGAGTAGAACACGGCCAAGAGTAAGGCGCTTCCTTCCGCCTCTCCTTCTGTTTCTGGGAATCCCCCATCGCCCCGCTCTCTTAGTCAAAGAGAGGTCCCCACCCAGAACCGGAAACGTCGAATCCTATCCAAGACATGATATGTCTCGTCCTTTGCGAGGAAAGACGCTGAACCGCCGTCTGACGAGATCTCCGAAGTCCACAATGCAGAGAACTGATAGCCAGAGATTGTTGGAGCAGAGGGGATCATCTCAACTCATATTCATAGGTCCAGGAGCCGTTCCACAACATCCTTCGAGGTCGATAACATGAGCTACCTCCTGGGCAGAGTATCCGTAATCGGCAATCAAGATCTTACCTAGTCCTTGATGCTGATACCAAGCCCAGCACTGACAGCAACACCAATTCTCGCTCGACAAAGCAGGAACCGCGTTAAAGACAGATTGCTGGCTAGGAGTGAGGGTCAGATTCAACCCCGCCAGGTCAGCCTTCAAAACAGGAGCAGGAATGTTGTACGGGTCTTGAGCGACTACAGATGATAGAGAAGTGTAGTTGGAGAGCTCAGAGACTTGCTTCTGATAATCGGCCAGAACCATCCCGTTACAACAGGGTCCCTGAACGAAGGTATTATCGGCTAAACTGGTGGCCCACCTGGTCGCATCCGCAGCGCTCCATCCCCATGAGCAACGAGCAAATTGGCTACTCAGGTAGTTGAATTGTTCGACCGAGCCAGGGCTAGCTAAACCTATTTTCGTCGTTGGATTATCGGACGAACCTGCTGAGTGGGCGATAAGAAGTCCAATGCCGATGACTGCTAGCATCACAAACGACGTTATCATAACGTTCCTTCTCCGGTGACTTGGAAAGGCTGAACGTCTTCTCCTCCGTTTGCCCGCAACTCTAGCGAGACTATACAATCGCACGTTCAACTCGCTTGATTAAACCTACCCGTTGCTATATATATCACTTTATGATATATTGCCCATATGCAATCGTCTTTCCTCGAAGCTGAAAATGCCGCTAACTATGCGTTGCGCGGGACGGGTGCTGATGTCCTCAGATGATAGCTGACTGTGAAGTCGCCACCGACCTCGTGAGGTGCACCGTAATGATGCTCCTGTACAACGGTCCGCACCACGGGTACTCGATCATGGCCGAGCTACAAAAACGCCTGGGCAGAGCGGTGAGCCCGGCCATAATCTACCCCTTCCTGGCGAGTCTCTCAGATGCAGGGTATGTAACTTCAAGACAAGAAAGGGAAGGCCGGCGCCTGAAGATACTCTATACGCTGACGCCCGAAGGCAGGAGGTTCTCCGAACGAGTGTTTAGGCGCCTCTCGTCCATCGTTTCAACCGCCATCTATCCCAATTCGTCTGTGTGCGCTCACTGCGGGTGCAGGCTCGTCGAACCAGGTCATGTAGAGAAGGTGGGTCGACGGGAGATGATCTTCTGCTGCGTGCACTGTGCTACTGCATACAAACAGGGCGGTCAGTAGAATGAAAGCTAGATTACGGGAGGCCTCCCCGGGAATCTCTAGGGCGATCACCGCAGTCGTGATCATATTACTTGTGGTCGGAGCTTCTCTCGTCATTGTATTCTTTTACCAAGACCTGTCCAGTTTCTGCTCACCCTCCCAGGGAACGGGTGGCATCGTAAGATGCCATCTTCAGAGCACAGAGTTCGGGGCCGTCACAAAATACGCCCTTCCCAGCCCCGACAGGGACCCTAACGCCATCGTTGTGGCTCCCGACGGCTCCGTCTGGTTCGGCGAACAGGGTCTCCCCGGAGTCGGACATCTCTTTCCAGGTAACGGCACCCTTGTGGAATATACCTGGCCAGGCGCCTATGGGGCAGAGTCTGGCGGATCGGGCACCTACAAGACCGACATATGGGGGATAGCCCTGTGGAACGGCAAGGTGTGGGCGAGTGATGATGTCGGAAACAGGCTGGTGGGACTCGACCCGTCGTCAGGGTCCGTTCAGTCAGTCATACTTCCGACCAACGATTCATTCCCGTACACTCTGACTGTTGGTCCTGAGAATTCGCTCTGGTTCACCGAGCTGACGTCTTCTAGGGTCGGGCGGTTGTATCCTAACGGCACCCTGCACGAGTACCCTTCCCCAGGCGAACTACCTGCCCAGATAGTCTTCGAAAACAAGACGTCGGGCTATCTCGTCACAGTGGGGGACCCGTCGAAGCCCCTCGGGCACGTCTATGAGTTCAATCCGAGCGGCAACTTCTCTCCCTTCGTAGTCGGCGGGAATGAAGTCCTGAACTCTCCTGACAGCGTCGCTGTAGCACAGGACGGACTGGGGGTCATTCAGCACGGGCCTTCCCAGATTATGTTCTATGATTCCTTCGCTGACGGGTGGCGCGACTACCCCACTTCGACAGTCAGCTACACCAATACGGTGCTCCCGTACTTCGCAGTAGGTAACGGTTCCCTGATTTGGTTCAACGAACACTATGGCAACAGAATCGGGGAGCTCAACGTGACTGCGGGCACTCTGACCGAGTACAACGAAGCCGACCCTCCCCCGCAGAGCGTGTCCAAGATAGACAACACGCTGACGATTGCGCTTGGTAAGGACAGGCTGTGGTTCACGGAATGGACTGCGAACTATGTCGGATTTGTAGACACGACCTACAATCCAGGCTTCTCCGTCGCCCTGGCAGGAAACTCGGCCCTCCAGGTCAGACAGGGCCAGAAGGTTAACCTTACTTTGGTTGTAGATGGTCAGTCTTCAAAGCCTCTTTCACTCCAGTTCTCCGATTCCGAAACTTTTGGCGCCGTGCCTGAGAACATCACCGTCAGTTCAGAGCCAAGCAGCATTCAGTCGCTGAATGGTCAGCAGGATATCCGGGTGTCGTTGGCCGCCGACAAAGGACTCGCGGTCGGGAATTACACGGTTGCCCTTACGGTGACCGATGGACTGATTTCCCGCACAGTCTATGTCGACGTGGAGATAACTACATGAGAACCAAGAGAGTCCTTCTGGTCGTCGTGGCATTGGCACTCGCAGGAGCAGGCATGACTGCCTTCTACCTGACCGCGAACTTGCCGCGAACCACGGTTGGGTGTTCGAGCTACTCAACCGACTTCTTGATAATCGCGAGCAACCAGGGCTTCAACGACAGCGTCGGTCACGGTGCCCCTGCGAACGTCTGGCCAATCCTATGCGTCCACCAGGGTGACACTGTCAACATCGTGATAAAGAACACGGACAGTTTCTCTCACGGCTTCAACATCGATAATTACTATAACAGCCAGATAGTCTCGGTAGGACCAGGCCAAACGCTCGACGTATCATTCGTGGCCGACAAGGCAGGAACATTCACGGTCTACTGCTCCATCTTTTGCGAGGTCCACCTCCAGATGCAGGGAGGGGAGCTGGTGGTTACTTCTTGACAACCTATCGGGTCGGTCGGCCTTGATTGGCTTCGCCACTAGCCTGGTCGAAATTCTTGTAGCTACGTTCACGTCTCTCCTCCTCGGGCTCATCGTTGCAACTCGCGCGAAACCTTCCTCAAGCTACCTCCCGGCGTTCGCTCTTGGGGTCACGCTCTGGTTGTTCGTCGACACCAGCAACGATGCGTTGCTTTTCGACGTGAACAGCGGTTTCTCAGGTGGTTGGGAGCAGGTAACTCTCGTCGGCCTTCTGGCGACTGGGCTGCTGGCCCTCCTGCTAATCGAATATTTCCGCGCACGGGGCCGATTGGATACGCAGGGAACCGGAGACGCCGCCTATCTTTTAGCAATCTTGGCGGCGCTCGGAATCGGATTCCATGCTCTTGGAGAGGGCGAGGCTTTCGGTTCGCTCGCTTCGTCGACCGCCAGCGGCTCGATGATTGCCGCGCTCGGGGGTTACGGCCCCGGGATAGGTTACGTCCTACACAAATTACTCGAGGGAGTCGTAATTGGGGCGGTCTTCCGGGCGTATTCGGCCCCAGCAGACCAGAGCCGTGGGAACACGTTCGGGAAGCTCATCGTACTCGGGGGCGTGGGGAGCGCGTTGACGTTAGTTGGAGACGCTGTGGGCTACTTCGGGCCGATCAATGCGAGTTTTTTCTTTGCGCTCGGAGCCGGTTCCACAATCTACATTATGGTCAGACTTGCACTCCCGATGATCAGTACGAAAGAAATTTACGAACGCCATGGGGCGGGCCTCCTTGCACTTCTCATATTGCTCGGATTCCTATCGGTGTACTTCGCGGGGCTGTTTCACTCGGTAGCTTTGCCGTGACGTAAGCTCCTTCTCCATCGTTCTCGTTGGCTCCTCCCTGCGTAAAGAAAGGTACAGATTGGAGAGGAGACAGATACAAAAATAGAGGCTAGGAAGCAGATTATTACGGGGACGATGCTGGTCGCTCTCATGGCGGTGGTGCTGCTATCCTTTCTGTCGGCCTACGTCCCCTGGCTTTTCTTCCATGGGGCAGACTCTCTACGGGCTTGGCTGGGCTGGCGCGGGGTTCCTGGCCGTTTGGCTGTTCAGGAAGTGGAGCCCTCTGCAGGAGCTCGCTCACTGGAACTGACAGGGCTGACTTCGGTGGCTAGCCTCCGATCAGCCAGGCCGAGCCCAAGGTCGAAAGGGTCTCGTAGGTGACTGCCTTCACCACTGGGACGGTCTCCGTGACTGTGTAGGTGTAGGAGCTGTATACGGGCGAGCAGGAATACTGCGAGCCTGACGGGCAGTAATTCATCTCGCCAAGGCTTGTCGTGCGCGACTGGTACACCGGTGTGCAGGAATACTGCGCCGCCGAGCTTCCTAAGGGGCAATAGGAAAGCTGGCCTAAGTCGGTGGTGATCGTCTGCTGGTGGTACACCGGCGAGCAGGAGTAGTAGGTTCTGGTGTAGGAGTTTGGCGATGGGCAGTACGACAACTGGCCGAGCGACTCGGTCTGGTAGGTCGTCTGGGTAGTGTACACAGGGTAACATGTTATCCCGAACTGGTAGGCGTAGGAGGGGCAGCTGGAGGAGAAGCCTTCGTACTGGGCCGTGTAGAATGTGTTCACCGTGGCCGAAGCGTAGGTCGTCACCGTCTCGGTCCTGTAGATGGGCACCATGTAGGTGTACATGATGACCTTGGGGAAGGTGACCAGAGACAGTAGCTCGTTGCCGCATATGAAGAAGAGTGGGAAGTAGCAATAGTGCGCCCAGTACTGCTCGCCGACAAGGACAGTTCTGGTCGTCGTCAGGCTGCAGAGGCCGTCCTGGTAGTTCGTCCACCCAGAGGGGCACGTGTAGGTGGTGTGGGCCACGGTCATGTACAGGTCGTAACCTGAGAGAACCTGGGTCGTCAATGGGTAGTGCGCCGTGACGTCGTAGCCAGACAGCATGCTCGACGTGACAGTCTCGGTCACGGTGTAGCCGACCAGGGGGTCGGTGGTCTCAACGACGTTGTATCCAGTAAGCCTCTGGCCGGTCTCCTGGACCTGCTCCTGCTGGTAGGTGGTCACCTGCCTGGTCTGCTGCGCCGTCTGGACCTGGGAGGTGATGTATAGCCCCCGGCTTGTCACCAGGGTGACGCTTGTCAGGCTTGGCAGGGAGCTCCCGAAAAATGACTCGGCCAGCGAGGTGATGTTAATGGTCATGGTCTGTCCCGGCTTCACGATGTAGTTGACGGGCTTTGAGAGGGCCTGACCGTTGCCCTCCTGCAGGAGCGCGTAGACGATGTCGGTCGCCACCCCCGAAGCCTGGTAAAGCTCGAGAATGGTCCCCGTCTGGGTCGAGGCTGACAGCCCCGAAAGCTCCTGCTGTCGCGCGGCCAACGCGCTCTCGACGCTGACCTGCTTGGTCGCGAGGCCCGACTGGCCGGCTGCCAGGGTGCCCACCCCGACCATGGCGGTAGCTACGAGGGCGACGAAGAAGATCGATACGGGCAGAGAAGCTATGCCTCTTCTCTGGTGGCCCTGAGTAATCATTAGGTCTGAAATCTGGTCCTACTTTTAACGCGGGTCAGCCCGTGGAAAGCTGGAACTCGAAGCTCTTTCCGACGCTGTCCATGATCTCCACGTAGAAGGAGTTCGGAACGTTGCCGAAGGTCAGGGCCAGCTCTGCGAGCTTCTGCGTCTGGATGGTGCTGATCGATGTGCCCGATGAGGCATCTGTGAGGGTGAAACTCTGCGCTGATTGCTGGGAGCCGGAGGCCACCAAGAATGCCTGCTGGGGCGGGTTCAGGGTTATCGGCTGAAGGCCGTAGTTGTAGAGGTAGAGGGTGACGGTGCTCCCCTGTACCTGGTAGCTCACCAGGCTCATCAGTTCGCCCGTGGCCTTGGCCGAGTCCTGGATTCCCTTCGCCACGCTCCCGCCGGACGAGTTCAGGCCGCTGATGTAGTAGGTGTAGAAGACTCCGAAGACCCCCACTGTGATGGAGAGGAGGAGCAGGGCCGCGACGACCTCGCTTACCCCGGCCCTACCGCGTGACACCTTCATCCCTGTAGGACGGAGTTCTTGGATAAAACGTCAGGGAGACGCCTCGATCCCGAAGGCCTGGCTGTACGTCGCTCCGTTGCTCAGGGTCCCGTCGATGATGACCGCATAGGAGGAGCCTACAGTGGCGACGAGGTTGCCCGACACGGTCGTATCCTGGGTAATCGCGGAGTACGGTCCGCCTGAAAGCCCCCTGACGGCGATCGTGGCCGCTCCTCCGCCGCCGGAGATCACCGACGAATACGCAAGTTGAAGCTGAGAGGAGCCTCCTGTAATGGAAATCGACAGCGAGGTGAACGGCATCCCCCCGGTGTTGACAATCTGGGCGCTGACAGTGGTGAAGCCCGACGCTCCAACTGTAATGGAAAGCGAAGGCGAGAGCCCTGCCTGGGGCCTCATGTACGACGTGACCGCGACATAGTATACTGCCGAACCCACCACGGCGAGGGAGATGGTCAGGATGGTCGCTATGATGGTGCTGACGCCCTTCTTGTCATAAGACACGGCAGAGTTCGTGGGAGT